>NZ_JACGWV010000001.1:2587530-2910971 GCF_014137995.1 Promicromonospora sukumoe | reverse complement strand
CGTCGCCGCCGTGCTCGGCAACTTCGAGGCGCTCACCGAGAGCGGCCGGCCCGAGGAGGCCCTGCCCGCGAACGCGGAGGCCGTGGCGATCCGGCGCCGGCTGGCGGCGGCCCGGCCCGAGCACCTCGGCGAGCTGGCGTGGTCGCTCGGCCAGCTCGGCACCACGCTGGAGGCGCTGGGCCGGTACGAGGAGGCGGGCTCGGTGCTGGTCGAGGCGCTGCAGATCCAGCGGCGGCTGGCCGCCGAGAACGTGCGCGGGACGCGTGCGGACCTGGCGGGGGCGCTCTCGGCGCTCGGCGCCCTGTACTCCACGACGGGCCGCGCCGACGAGTCGCTCCGGCTGGAGCGGGAGGCGCTGGAGATCCGGCGCGAGCTCGCGCGCGAGCACCCCGAGCGGTACCTGCACTACCTCGCGCACTCGCTCTCCAACCTCGGCGTCACCTACGCGCGGCGCGGCCGGTACGACGAGGCCGTGCTCCTGGAGGAGGAGGCCGTGGGCATCCGGCGCAACCTGGCGCGCCGCAACGCCCGGTCGCTGAAGTACCTGGCCCAGTCGCTGTCCAACCTGGGCGTGCGCTACGCCGACCTGGGCCGGTTCGACGAGGCGCTGCCGCCCACGCAGGAGTCCGTCGACATGCTGCGCCGGCTCGTTCGCGACCAGCCCGAGAAGTACCGGGCCGGCCTCGCCGAGGCGCTCGCGAACCTGGGCGCCACGCTGCTCGACCTGGGCAAGCCCGCCGAGGCGCTGCGCCCCATGCGCGAGGCGGTGGCGATGCGGCGGCAGCTCGCCGTCGAGAACCCGGACAAGCACCGTCCCGACCTGGCGCTCACGGTCTCCAACCTCGCCAGCGCGCTGAGCGCGGCGGGCGACAACGTGGCGGCCCTCGGTCACGCGCGCGAGGCGGTCGAGATGCGCCGTCGGCTCGCCGCGGACCTGCCGGAGCGCTACCGGGCCGAGCTGGAGCGCTCCCGCGGGGTGCTCGCCCGGATCGAGGCCGCGATCCGGAACCCGACGACGGTGCGCTAGCCGGCCCGACGGCGCTACGCGTGCTGCGGGTGCTCGTGCGCCACGTGCGTGCTCGGCTCGACCTGGAACGTGGAGTGCTCCACCGCGATGTCGAAGTGCTCGGCGACGCACTCCTGGAGCTGGTCCAGGATGCGCGCCGCGTGGCCGTCGGTGAAGCAGTCGGTGCGGACCACCACGTGGGCGCTCAGCACGGGCAGGCCCGTGGCGATCAGCGACGCGTGCATGTCGTGCACGTCCTCGACGTGGTCGAGGTCCATCAGGTGCGCGCGGACCTCGTCGAGGTCCAGCCCGGGCGGCGAGGACTCCAGGAGCACGGAGACCGTCTCGCGCAGCAGCCGCAGCGCCCGCGGGAGGATCAGGGCGCCGATCAGCAGCCCCGCCACGACGTCGGCCCGCTGCCAGCCGGTGAACGTGATGACGAGGGCCGCGACCACCACCGCGAGCGAGCCCAGCGCGTCGTTGACCACCTCCAGGAAGGCGGCGCGCAGGTTGAGGTTCGCCGTCCGGCGCCCGGCGAGGACGGCCAGCGCCGCGACGTTGCCGAGCAGCCCGACGACGCCGAACACGACCAGCTCGGGGCCGGGCACCTCGGGCGGCGCGACGAGCCGCAGCAGGCCCTCCACCAGCACGTACACGCCTACGGCCAGCAGCACGCCCGCCTGGGCGAGCGCGGCGATCACCTCGGCCCGCCGGTAGCCCCAGGTGCGCCGGGCCGACGCCGGACGCCGCGCCAGGTGCGCCGCGAACAGGGCCATCGCGAGCCCAGCGGCGTCGGTCAGCAGGTGCACCGTGTCGACGAGCAGCGCGAGGCTGCCCGTCAGGAGCGCGCCGAAGACCTGCGCGACCAGGACCGCCGCGGTGATGCCGAACGCGATCGCCAGGCGGCCGCGGGCGCCGTCGGGCGGGTGGTGGTGGTCGTGGGAGTCCACCCGGCCCATCCTTCCAGCCCGGGTGAGGGTGTGCCCGGGCTCAGCCGGCCTCGGCGAACTGCGTGCGGTACAGGTCGGCGTACAGCCCGCCCGCGGCGAGCAGCTCGGCGTGCGTGCCCGACTGGGCCACGCGGCCGTCGTCGAGCACCACGATGCGGTCCGCGGCGCGCACCGTGGACAGCCGGTGCGCGATGACCAGCGACGTCCGCCCGGCCAGGGCCTGGTCGAGCGCGGCCTGCACGGCCGCCTCGGACTCGGAGTCGAGGTGCGCCGTCGCCTCGTCCAGCACGACGACGTCCGGCGCCCGCAGCAGCAGACGGGCGATCGCCAGACGCTGCCGCTCGCCGCCCGAGAGGCGGTAGCCGCGGTCGCCCACGACGGTCTCCAGCCCCTCGGGCAGCCGGTCGACCAGGCTCCAGATGCGTGCCTGGCGCAGCACGCGCTCCAGGTCGGCGTCTGTGGCCTCCGGGCGGACGAACCGCAGGTTCTCCGCGACCGTGTCGTGGAACAGGTGGGCGTCCTGCGAGACGACGCCGATGGTGTCCCGCAGCGACGCGAACGTCACGTCCCGCAGGTCGGTCCCCGCGATGCGCACCGTGCCGGCCGTCGGGTCGTACATGCGGCTGACGAGCTGCGACACCGTCGTCTTGCCCGCCCCCGACGGGCCGACGAGCGCCACCATCGACCCCGCGGGGACCTCGAAGGAGACGTCGCGCAGGGTGTCCGTCGTCGGGTCCTTGCGCTGCCCGGCCACCGACTCCAGGGACGCGAGCGAGACCTCGTCGGCCCGCGGGTACCGGAACGTGACACCCGTCAGCGACACCGAGGCGCCCCGCGCGGCGACCGCGGCCCGCAGGTCGACGGCGTCCGGCCGCTCCGCCACCGACGGCTCCAGGTCCAGCACCTCCAGCACGCGCTCGAACGAGACCAGCGCCGTCATCACGTCGACCTGCACGTTCGCCATCGCCGTCAGCGGCCCGTACAGGCGCGTCAGGTAGGTCGCCAGGGCCACGAGCGTGCCGACGGTCAGCTCGTCCGCGATCACCTGCAGGCCGCCGAACCCGTAGACGCCCGCCACGGCCAGGGCCGCGATCGTGGACAGCCCCACCCGGAACCACGTGCCGAGCAGCGCCGTGCGCACCCCGAGGTCGCGGCGCTCGCGGGCGGGGCCGGCGAACCGCTCGGACTCGGCGTCCGGGTCGCCGAAGATCTTGACCAGGTGGGCGCCCGACACGTTGAACCGCTCGTTCATCACCTGGCCGAGGTCGGCGTCGACCTCCATGCCCCGGCGGGTCAGGCCCGCGAGCCGGCGGCCGAACCAGCGGGCCGGGAAGACGAACAGCGGCACCAGCACGAGGGCGCCGAGGGTGAGCTGCCACGACATGGTGAACATCGCCGCGAGGGTGAACGCGATGGTCAGCGTGTTGGACACCACGGTCTGCAGGGTCGTCGTGAAGGCGCGCTGCGCCCCGAGCACGTCGCCGTTGAGGCGCTGCACGAGCGCGCCGGTGCGGGCCCGGGAGAAGAAGGCGAGCGGCATGCGCTGGACGTGGTCGAACACCGCGACCCGCAGGTCCAGGATGAGCCCCTCGCCGACCTGGGACGAGACGAGCCGGTCGGCGACGGACAGCCCGGCGGCCAGCACGGCGAGCACGGCCGCGGCGCCCGCCAGCAGCACGACCAGGCGGGTGTCGCCGGCCGTGATCCCGTCGTCGATGATCCGCTGGAACAGCAGCGGCGTGGCCGCGCCCGCGGCGGCCTCCAGGGCCAGGATCAGCACGAACACGGTGAGCCGGCCCCGGTAGGGCCGCGCGAACGAGACGATGCGGCGCAGGGTGGGCCGGCCGAGCCGCTGCCGGGTGACCGAGCCGTCCTGCGTGAACGACCGGAGCGTCCGTCCCCCGCCCAGGCTCCCGCCCCCTCCGTGCATGCTCACCGTCGCATCGTCCCACGCGGCGGGTGCGCCGGCGGCCGGCGTCGGCTGCCAGGGGGCCTCGCGGGCCTGATACGCATAGGTGCCGCGACCGTACCCGGTGCACCGCGGGTGACCCGGACCACACGGGTGTTACGCGTGGGCGTCAGATCGTGATAGAAACCCTCGATCGGGCGTCTATGCAGGTCGCCCCATGAATCGATGGATGAGTCCATGAATATCGACGGGTGGAGTGTCATGTCTGAGCTGGAGCCGCAGAGCAGCGGGAGCCGGCTGGCGCTGGTCGAGCTGACCGGTGCCGAGGACATGACGGCGGCACTGCGCAAGCTGCAGGACCAGTGGGGCCCCGTGGCCCCCGTGGACCTGGAGCCGGGGGTACCCGGCTGGCTCGTGCTCGGGCACGCCGAGGTGATGGAGGTGATGCGCACGGAGAGCGTCTTCGCCAGGGACCCGAGACACTGGAGCGAGCGGCTGCCGCTGAACTCTTCGCTGCACGCGATCCTCTCCCCGGCCGGGCGGCGCGCGCTGTACTACGCCGACGGCGCGGAGCACCGGCGGCTGCGGCTGCCCGTCGACGAGGCGTTCGCCTCCATCGACGAGGCGCTGACCGCGGCCATGGTGCGCGGCGTCTGCGGCAAGCTCATCGACTCGTTCGCCGCGCGCGGCGACGCCGACCTGATCGGCGAGTACGCCGCGGCCGTGTCGTTCCTGGCCGTCTCGGGCATGTTCGGCTTCGACGAGCAGCAGGGGATCGCCCTGCTGCGCTGCGCGCACGGCGTGTTCGGGCACGGCGGCGACGCGGTGGCGGCGCTGACCACCATGGACCAGATCGTGCTGGACCATGTGCTGGCCACGCGGCAGAACCCCGGCCCGAACCTGACCGCCAAGTTCGTCGCGCACCCCAACTTCGAGGATGACACCGAGATCGTGCACTCGATGGTCGTGGCGATCTGCGCAGCCAACGAGATGCTCGTGACCTGGATCGCGGCCACGCTGCGCCGGATGCTGACCGACCCGCGGTACACGGGCCGGGTCACCGGCGTGCGGCGCGGGCTCGACGACGCGATGGACGAGACGCTCTGGGGCGAGCCGCCCGTCGCCAACCTGCCGGCCCGGTACGCCGTCACCGACTGCACGCTGGGCCGGGCGCAGATCCGGGCCGGCGACGCGATCGTCATGGGCCTGGCCGCGGCGAACAACGACCCGCGGGTGCGCACCGAGGACGACATGTTCGAGGCGGGCAACCGGTCACACCTGTCGTTCGGCGTCGGGCCGCACGCGTGCCCCGCCCGCCGGCCGGGCCGGCTCGTGGTCAAGATCGCCGTGGAGAGCCTCATGGAGCGGCTCGACCTGCGGCTGACCGACCCCGACGTCACCTGGGCGCCGTCGCCCTGGTCGCGCTACCCGGCCGTGCTGCCCGTGGCGTTCACGCCCGAGCGGCAGCACGCGCGGACGCCCGCGCGGGTCTGACGCGGTCTGACGCACACCCGGTCTGACCCACACCCGGCGGCCGCTGCTCGGCAGCGGCCGCCGGCCTGCTGTCACCGGCCCAGCGACTCGACGAACTGCGCGCTCACGGACGAGATCGCGGACCGCGCCGCGTCGTGGGTGATCGTCGGCGTCCCGTCGCCCGGCTGCGGGCCGTAATCGCCGAAGAACGCGTGGACGGCGCCGTCCAGCACGGTGAACCTCGTGTCCGCGGGCAGCACCTCGCGTGAGGCCTCGATCTTGGCCGGGGTGGCGAGGCCGTCCCGCGACGCGGAGACGGAGTAGACCGCGACCGGGATGCCGCTGAGGTCCTCGGCCGGGTAGGACGCGTACAGGAGCAGGCCGACGACGGGCGCGGCACCGTCGGCGTCCGGGGCCTCCGCATCCGAAGCCGCCTCCGCCGAGGCGACGACGCCGCCGAGCGAGTGCCCGCCCACGACCCACTGCTCCGCGTCGGGCACGCTCTCGCGCGCGGCGTCGAACGCCCCGCTCGCGAGGAACGCGACGGCGAGCGGCTGCTTGGCGATCACCACCGTGTGCCCTTCCTCGGCCAGCGGGCGCAGGACGGCGGCGTAGGCCCGGGCCTCGACCTTGGCCCCGGGCTGGAAGAACACGGCGGTGGCGTCGGCCTCGCCGGCCGGCGCCAGCGTGACGCTCGTGGCGGACTCGGTGACGGTCACGACCTCGTCCGACAGCATCGCGGTCGGCGCCGGCTCGACGGCGGTGAACGGGCGCAGCCAGGCCACCGCGGCGAGCCAGACGAGCCCGGCCACCACCAGGGCGACGTCGAGCACCAGCGCCAGGACCCGCCGTCGGCGGGCGCGGGCCGGCCGCAGGCTGCGCCACAGCACGAGCGCGGAGCACAGGACGGTCAGGCCCAGCAGCACCGCGTAGGCGGGGTGCCCGTGCACCACCGCGCCCCACGCCGTCAGGCAGGCCCACAGCACGACGACGAGCCCCGCGGCCGCGACCGTGCGGGCCGTCCAGGTGAGCCAGACGGGCCGGGCCGCGCCGCCCGTCCCTCGCCCGGCACCGCCGTCGTCCACGGTGCCTCCACCGTCCTCGGCCTCGCGCACGTCCGTACCTCCTGGTCGCTCTTCTGCTGTGGTCGCTCTGCTGCTGTGGTCATGCTCCGGTCCCGCACCGTCATGCTCCCACCGCGCCGGGCCGCGGCGCGCACGGGAGTGCCCGCTGCGCCTCATGTCACAGCCGGCGCGACTCCAGATGCCACACCCGAGGTCCCGCCGCGAGGTCCCGCCCGGTCCGGAGGTAGCCTGGGCGGACCCACCCGACATCGGCCCTGAGGACCACATGTTCCGCATCGGACTCACCGGAGGGATCGCGGCCGGCAAGTCGGTCGCGACCACGCGCCTGGCCGAGCTCGGCGCCGTCGTGATCGACCACGACCTGCTGGCCCGCGAGGCGGTCGCGCCCGGCTCGGTCGGCCTGGCCGGGATCGTCGAGGCGTTCGGCACGGCCGTGCTCGCGCCCGACGGCAGCCTCGACCGGCCCGCCCTCGGCGCCCTGGTCTTCGCCGACGCCGACGCCCGCGGCCGCCTGAACGGCATCGTGCACCCCGAGGTGCGCCGCCTCTCCGCGGAGCGGGAGGCCATGGCCGGGGCCGCCGACGCCGACGCCGTCGTCGTGCACGACATCCCGCTGCTGGTCGAGACCGGGCAGGCCGAGCACTTCCACCTCGTCGTGGTCGTGCACACCCCCGCCGAGCTCCGGGTGCGCCGCCTGGTGGAGGGGCGCGGGCTCACCGAGGAGGCCGCGCGCGCCCGCATCGCGGCGCAGGCGGGCGACGAGGAGCGGCTCGCCGCCGCGGACGTCACGCTCGACGGATCGGGCGAAGAGGACACTTTGCGCGCTCAGGTCGATACGCTGTGGCAGCGCGTGGCCGGCGAGGTCGCGCAGGAGGCGGAGGCGGACTCCGTGTGAACCGGCGACCCCGGGGTGAGGAGCACGCAGGATGAAGGTTCTGGTCACGGGGTTCGAGCCGTTCGGCGGGGACGCCGTCAACGCCTCCGCCGACGCCGTCGCGGCGCTCGCCGAGGCGTGGGCGGGGCCGGAGGAGCTCGTCACCGCCGTCCTGCCGGTGGAGTTCGACCAGGTCCGCGGCGAGGACGGCCCGCTGCTGCGGCTGCTCGACGAGCACGCGCCCGACGTCGTCGTCTCCGTCGGCCTGGCCGCCGGCGTCACGCAGGTGCGCGTCGAGCGGGTGGCGATCAACCTGATGGACGCGCGCATCCCCGACAACGGCGGCGCCCAGCCCGTCGACGCCCCGGTGGTCGACGGCGGCCCCGACGCCCGGTTCGCCACGCTCCCCGTCAAGGCGGCGGTCGACGCCGTGCGCGCCGCGGGCATCCCGGCCGGCGTCACGTACAGCGCTGGCACCTACGTCTGCAACGCCACCTTCTACGCGCTCCAGCACGCCCTGGCCGAGCGGCCCGGCGTGCTCTCCGGCTTCGTGCACGTGCCGCGCACCACGGAGGAGGTCCGCGCGCAGGCCGCGGCGTCCGCCCCGGCCGACGCCGGCGAGCCGCACCTCCCGGTCGCCGACCTCGCCCGGGCCCTGGAGATCGTGGTGCGCACGGCGCTCGCGGCGGCCCGCGGCGAGGTGGCGGAGCCGGCCTCGTCGGGCGGCACGCTGCACTGACGGGGCGCTGAGGGGGCCCGGAGCGGGCCCGCCCAGCGCCCCGCGCTCCGGAGTGTCAGTGGTCCGCCGTACGGTAGTGACATGCGACCCGTGACCGACCTGCAGCGCACGGTGGCCCCGTTCGAGGTCATCTCCGAGTACCAGCCCGCCGGCGACCAGCCGACGGCGATCGCCGAGCTGACCGAACGCGTCCAGGCGGGCGAGAAGGACGTGGTGCTGCTCGGCGCCACGGGAACCGGCAAGTCCGCGACCACGGCCTGGCTGGTGGAGAAGCTCCAGCGGCCCACCCTGGTCATGGCGCCGAACAAGACGCTCGCCGCGCAGCTCGCCACGGAGTTCCGCGAGCTGCTGCCCAACAACGCGGTCGAGTACTTCGTCTCGTACTACGACTACTACCAGCCCGAGGCGTACATCGCGCAGACGGACACCTACATCGAGAAGGACTCGTCGATCAACGACGAGGTCGAGCGGCTGCGGCACTCGGCCACCTCCTCGCTGCTGACGCGGCGCGACGTCGTCGTGGTCGCCTCGGTGTCCTGCATCTACGGCCTGGGCACGCCGCAGGAGTACGTGGACCGCATGGTCCGGCTCGACGTCGGCGACGTCGTGGACCGGGACGACCTGCTGCGCCAGTTCGTGACCATGCAGTACACGCGCAACGACATGTCGTTCACGCGCGGCACGTTCCGGGTGCGCGGCGACACGGTCGAGATCATCCCGGTGTACGAGGAGCTCGCGATCCGGATCGAGATGTTCGGCGACGAGATCGAGTCGATCCAGACGCTGCACCCGCTCACGGGCGACGTGGTGCGCGAGGAGAAGTCGATCTACGTGTTCCCGGCCACGCACTACGTGGCGGGCCCGGAGCGCATGGAGCGCGCCATCGGCGGCATCGAGAAGGAGCTCGAGGCGCGGCTCGCCGAGCTGGAGAAGCAGGGCAAGCTGCTGGAGGCGCAGCGGCTGCGCATGCGCACCACCTACGACATCGAGATGATGCGCTCGATCGGCACGTGCGCCGGCATCGAGAACTACTCGATGCACATCGACGGCCGCGAGCCGGGCACCGCGCCCAACACGCTGCTCGACTACTTCCCCGAGGACTTCCTGCTCGTCATCGACGAGTCGCACCAGACGGTGCCGCAGATCGGGGCGATGTTCGAGGGCGACGCGTCCCGCAAGCGCGCGCTCGTGGACCACGGCTTCCGCCTGCCGAGCGCCATGGACAACCGCCCGCTGAAGTGGGAGGAGTTCACCGAGCGCATCGGGCAGACGGTGTACCTGTCGGCCACGCCGGGCGACTACGAGCGCTCGCTGTCGGACGGCGTCGTCGAGCAGGTCATCCGCCCCACCGGGCTGGTCGACCCTGAGGTGGTCGTGAAGCCGACGACCGGCCAGATCGACGACCTGCTGGGCGAGATCCGCGACCGCGTGGACCGCGACGAGCGCGTGCTGGTCACCACGCTGACCAAGAAGATGGCCGAGGACCTCACGGACTACTTCCTGGAGCGCAACGTCCGCGTGCGCTACCTGCACTCCGACGTGGACACGCTGCGCCGCGTCGAGCTGCTGCGCGAGCTGCGGCTCGGCGAGTACGACGTGCTCGTGGGCATCAACCTGCTGCGCGAGGGCCTCGACCTGCCGGAGGTGTCGCTGGTCGCGATCCTCGACGCGGACAAGGAGGGCTTCCTGCGGTCCGGTCGCTCGCTGATCCAGACCATCGGCCGCGCGGCCCGTAACGTGTCCGGCCAGGTGCACATGTACGCCGACAAGATCACGCCGGCCATGCGGATGGCCCTGGACGAGACCGACCGGCGCCGCGAGAAGCAGATCGCGTACAACACCGAGCGCGGCCTGGACCCCCAGCCGCTGCGCAAGAAGATCGCGGACGTCACGGACATGCTCGCCCGCGAGGACCTCGACACAGCGGAGCTGCTGGCCGGCGGGTACCGGAACAGCCGCAAGGGGAAGGGCGAGGGCAAGGCGGTGCCGGGCACGCCGAAGGAGGCAGCGACGTCGGGCAACCGGCTCGCCGGTGCCGCCGCGAGCGAGCTGGCGGAGCTCATCCAGGAGCTGGCCGACCAGATGCACGCCGCGGCCGCGGAGCTGCAGTTCGAGGTGGCCGCCCGGCTGCGCGACGAGATCTCCGGCCTGAAGAAGGAGCTGCGCCAGATGCAGGCCGCGACCGCCTGAGCGTGGCCCCACAGTTCATCCTTGACCCCCTCCCGGCGCCCGGTGGACGCTGAACGCGCAGGTGGGGGCACACGTCAGGGAGAACAGTGGGTCCAGGAGGCCGCGATGCGGGCACTGACGCAGGACAGGTACGGCTGGGACGCCCTCGCGGTGCGTGACGTGCCCGACCCGGCACCTGGCAAGGACCAGGTGCTGGTCGAGGTGCACGCCGCCGGCGTGAACCCCTACGACTGGCACTACGCGGCCGGGCAGCCGCTGGTCGCACGGCCGATGCTCGGCGGGCTGAGGGGGCCGACGCCGTCGGTCCGCGGCGCCGACCTCTCGGGCGTCGTGCTCAAGACGGACCCGGGCGTCACGAGGTTCGCGCCCGGCGACGAGGTGTTCGGGTTCGGCAGCGGCGGCACGTTCGCGGAGCTGGCGGTCGCGGACGCCGGCAGCATCGCCCGCCTGCCCGCCGACCTGGGGCACGTCGAGGCCGCGGCGATGCCCATGGCCGCGGTCACGGCGCTGCAGTTCCTGCGCGCCGCCGAGCTGCGGGCCGGGCAGCGCATCGCCATCACGGGCGCGGGCGGCGGAATCGGGCACTTCGCGGTGCAGATCGCCGCGGCCTGGGGCGCCGAGGTGACGGGGGTGTGCGGCCCGCGCAACGCCGCGATGGTGCGCGAGCTCGGCGCGTCCGAGGTCGTCGACCACACCACCGACGACATCACGGCGGGCGAGCCGCGCTTCGACGTCGTCTTCACGAACGCCGGCCGGTACTCGCTGCGGGCGCTCGGCCGCGTGCTGGTGCCCGGTGGCCTGCTCCTGGCCAACGACGGCAGCAGGGACGGCCTGCTGGGCCCCATGCCCGAGCTCGCGGTGGCGCCGCTGCTCTCGCGGACGCGCCCGTACCGGGTCGTCAACGTCGAGGCGACGCGCAGCGGCGAGGACCTGTCCGTCCTGGACGGCATGGTCGCCGACGGCGTGCTGCTGCCGATCGTCAGCGCGACGTACCCGCTCGACCGGGCCGTGGACGCGATCCGGCAGGTCGCCGGGCAGGGGCACGCCCGCGGCAAGCTGGTCGTCACGCTCGTCTGACGTGCCGTAGATCACGTTCGGGGCGTTCTCACCGTCCCGTATGCTTGCCCACCGTTGGAGGGGAGTACCTCGCAACGGCTTGGTCGTCATCACAGCTGCCATCGATGCCAGCTCGGCCTGCCGGCTCGTCGTGCGCCATCGCCCGGACTCGTCCAGGGTGGTGCGGGGGCGAGCGAGGAAGACCTCCGGTGCCCTGCTGTGCTCACCGGAGGCTCGATGCGATCGCGCGTTCCTCCCTTTCCCGGAAGGACGCAATGGTCCACGAACTGCCCGTGACCTTCGAACTCATCTCGCTCGGCGCGATGGTTCTGCTGCTGGTCGCCGACCTCCTCATCGTCGGACGGCGCCCGCACGTCCCGTCCATGAAGGAGAGCGCCATCTGGGTGAGCTTCTACGTGGGCCTCGCCCTGGTCTACGGCGTCATCGTCTGGGCCGTCGGCGGCGTCACCCCGGCGGCTGAGTTCTACGCCGGGTGGCTCATGGAGTACTCCCTGAGCGTCGACAACCTCTTCGTCTTCGTCATCATCATGGCGAGGTTCGCGGTGCCGCGGGACCACCAGCAGCAGGTGCTCATGGTGGGCATCATCATGGCGCTGATCTTCCGGGCCGCGTTCATCCTCGCGGGCGCCGCGCTGCTCGAGCAGTTCACCTGGCTCTTCTACCTGTTCGGCGCGTTCCTCATCTACACGGCGATCCAGCAGGCGATCCCCGAGAAGGAGGAGGAGCAGGACGACTTCAAGGAGAACGCGCTCATCCGGGTGATGCGCCGCGTCCTGCCGCTGCACCACCAGTACAACGGCTCCAGCCTCCGGACCACCGTCGACGGCCGCCGGCTCTTCACGCCGATGATCATCGTGTTCCTGGCGATCGGCTCGACGGACGTGCTGTTCGCGCTCGACTCGATCCCGGCGATCTTCGGCATCACGCGGGACCCGTTCATCGTGTTCGCCACCAACCTGTTCGCCCTGATGGGCCTGCGCCAGCTCTACTTCCTGCTGGGCGGCCTGCTCGACCGGCTGGTGTACCTGCCCTACGCGCTCTCGGCCGTGCTGGGCTTCATCGGCATCAAGCTGGTCCTCGAGGCCCTGCACACCAACTCGCTGTCGTGGATCAACGGCGGCGAGGGCTTCCACTGGGCGCCGGAGATCCCGATCTGGCTGTCGCTCACGGTGATCGTGTCGTCCCTGGCGGTCGGCACGATCGCCAGCCTCATCAAGTCCGCGCACGACGCGCGGGTCGAGGCGGCGCGTCCGGTCGCCGAGCCGGAGTCGGAGGACATCTCCCAGTGACGCCCTGAGGGCGTCCGGCCGTCGCGCGGCGGCGCGACGACAGCACAGCAGCAGGCCGGCGGCCGTGCCCCCGCGAGGGGCGCGGCCGCCGGCCTGTGCGCTGCCGCCGGACGGCCCGGGCCCGAGAGCCCGGGGGACCGGCTCAGACCACCGTGTAGTCCACGTCGATCGAGAAGATCTCCCGGTCCCCGGAGCGGATGGTCCCCGTGAACGCCTGGGCGTGGGCGGCGGGCTCGGCCGGGTCCGAGGGCTCGACCTCCACCGTGCAGTGCTCGCCGGCCGCGGCCAGGTTGTCCGCCCGCAGCCGGAACAGCCCCGGCTGCCAGCGCGCGTCCGGGCCCGCCGCCGCCTCCAGGACGTGGTCGAAGAGCGCGAACGCGGCGTAGCCCGCCACCGACACGGGCAGCGCCGGGTAGCCGTCGAAGTGCCCCCGGCACATGGCCGCCTCGACCGCCAGCTTGGCCGCCGCGCTCCGGGCGTCGGTCGAGACGTCGACGAGCGGGGCGGGCAGGCTGTAGGGGTTGGCGGGTTCCGTCGCGTCGGGTGCCCGGGCAGGCCCCATCATGCGCCGGAAGACCGGCACCGACATCACCAGGTACTCGACGTCGAGCCGCGCCACGAGGTTGCCGTGGGCGTCGCGCAGCTCGGTCTGGGCCTCCGCACGGTTGCGGCCCGTCATCCGGGCGCTCGCGGTACCGGTGAGGGCGGTCAGCGACCCGGTGACCGGGTACATCCGACCGACCCCGCGGTGCGCGAGGTAGTAGTGCCGCTTGGTGCTCGGGTTGGTCGTGGCCGCGGCGCACAGACCGAGGATCGCGAGGTGCCGGCCGGCCTCCGCGATGTTGATGTGCGTGGCGTGCCGTCCGGTCGGTGACTGGACGGGAACCGTCGCGCTGGTCAGCCCGGGCGCGGGGCTGGTCAGCGCGTCGAGCGCGTAGTAGGGCGGCGTCACACAGATGCGCGGGCCGATCTCGTCGTAGCCCACCGATGTACCGTCGACAGAGGTCATGCAGTGCCTCCCCGAACATAGTCAGCAGCTTCCGAACAGGCATCATGCGCACCAAGAAGCGCGCCACGCCATGCTCGAAACGTGACTATTGAGTAAAAACCTCTGTATGGATGGGTATTGGGTGAATTTTGCGGCTGCTCTACTCCGCGAAGCCGCCGATGACGACGTCCCACTGCCGGGCGCTGCGCTCGGCCACGAGCCCGCGGAGCGCGAACGGGTCGGGGTCCAGGACGGCCAGCGCCGCGTCGGCCGACTCCGCCTCGATCACCAGCAGCGCGCCCACTCGGCCGTCGACCGGGCCCGAGGCGCGCAGGACGCCGTCCGCGAGCAGCGCCCGCAGGAAATCGCGGTGGCTGGGGCGGACCTCGTCGCGGGTCGCGACGTCGTCGGTGTAGGTGTAGCTGACGGCGTAGGTGCTCATGGGGGCAGCCTGCCATCCGCCCGGGTCAGCCGGTTAATTCTTGATGAAGATGGTCGTCACCGGCCCGCTCGCCCCCCACACTCTGAGCATGGACGCACGTGAGAACCACTTCGACCTCGTCGTGATCGGCTCGGGCCCCGGCGGCCAGAAGGCCGCCATCGGCGCCGCCAAGCTCGGGAAGCGGGTGGCGGTCGTCGAACGGCGGGACCAGGTCGGCGGCGTCAGCCTGCACACCGGCACCATCCCCTCCAAGACCCTGCGCGAGGCCGTGCTCTACCTGACCGGCCTGCAGATGCGCGACATGTACGGCTCCAGCTACCGGGTCAAGGAACACATCACCGTCCCCGACCTGCTCGCCCGCCTCCAGCACGTCATCGGGCGGGAGATCGAGATCGTGCGCAACCAGCTCGCCCGCAACCACGTCGAGACCGTCGTGGGCAGCGCCCGGTTCACCGGACCGCACGACATCGAGGTGGCCGACGCCGAGGGCGACGTCGTCCGGCGGCTGACCGCCGACAAGATCGTCGTCGCCGTCGGCACCGCGCCCGCACGCCCCGCCAACATCGCGTTCGACGGCGTCCGCGTGGTCGACTCCGACGGCATCCTCGACGTCAGCGAGGTGCCCCGCACCATGGTCGTCGTCGGCGCCGGCGTGATCGGCATCGAGTACGCCTCCCTGTTCGCCGCGCTCGGCACCCGGGTCACCGTCGTCGAGGCGCGCGACAAGATCCTCGACTTCTGCGACTCCGAGGTGGTCGAGGCGCTCAAGTTCCAGCTCCGCGACCTGTCCGTCACGTTCCGGCTGGGGGAGAAGGTCGAGTCGGTCACCGCGGGGGAGAACGGCACCATCACCACCCTGGCCTCCGGCAAGCGGGTCCCCGCCGACTGCGTCCTGTACTCCGCCGGGCGGCAGGGCTGCACCGACGGCCTCGACCTCGCCGCCGCCGGGCTCGAGGCGGACCGGCGCGGGCGCCTGCAGGTCGACAAGCAGTTCCGGACCGACGCCGAGCACATCTACGCCGTCGGCGACGTCATCGGGTTCCCGGCGCTCGCGGCGACGTCGCAGGAGCAGGGGCGGCTCGCGGCGTACCACGCGTTCGGCGAGCCGGTCTCCTCGGTGCTGGAGCTGCAGCCCATCGGGATCTACACGATCCCGGAGATCTCCTACTGCGGGGACACCGAGGACCAGCTCACCACCGCGGGCGTGCCCTACGAGGTCGGGGTGGCGCGCTACCGCGAGCTGGCGCGCGGGCAGATCGTGGGCGACTCCTACGGCATGCTCAAGCTGCTGGTCTCCACGGAGGACCGCAGGGTGCTGGGCGTGCACGTGTTCGGGACGGGCGCCACGGAGATCATCCACATCGGGCAGGCGATCATGACCACGGGCGGCACCGTGGACCACCTGGTCGACACCGTCTTCAACTACCCGACGCTGTCCGAGGCCTACAAGGTCGCGGCCCTGGACGCGACGAACAAGATGCGCGACGTGGAGCGGTTCGGGCTCTGACGTACGCGCGCTCCGGGCGTGCGCGCGACGGCGTACGCGCGAGGGCGCCCGCCCACCGTGCGGTGGACGGGCGCCCTCGCGCGTGACCGGTGCGGCAGGACTACTTGTCGCCGGCGATCGCGGGCACCTCGGCGTCCGCGAGCGTGACGAGCGCCTGGGCGTGCACGGCGTGCTGCCACTTGCCCAGGTCCGCGATCGTCTTGATCTTCAGCTCGGCGAGCATCTCGTCGTGCTTCGGCGTGAGGCCGAGCAGGGCCGACGGCGGCGCGGCGAGGATCGCGGCGATGCTCTGGTCCTTGTAGGCCTTGTCGACGAGCTTGTTCAGGTTCAGGCTCACGTGCCTGCCTTTCGTCCGTGCGGTCGTGGATCGGCCGGATTCTCACCCGGCCGTGGGAAGGATGTCGCGATCGAGGGCGGTATGCAACTTATGCCCCGATTGTCGGACTGGCCCGGATCCGGCGGGTCTCGCTTTGTTACCGGGGTGAATGAGTCGGCGGCTACCTCTTGAGTGTTGGACGATCGTCCGGTTGACTTGGTGATCGTGGTGGTCTCGGACGTGTCGACCAGGCTGGCTGCCGCGGTCCGTGCCGCCCGAACGGCGACAGGCCGCGGCTCGCTCCCTGCTGCGGTACCGGAGCCGCCGCGCGACGACGCCAGGTGGCCCGCCGTGCTGCTCGACCCGGCCCGGGCGCTGGTCCCCTTCATGGGCCGCGAGCGGGAGCTCGGCGAGCTGAGCGCCTGGGCGGAGACCGACGTACCGGTCAGCCTGCGGCTGCTCGTCGCCCCCGCCGGCTTCGGCAAGACCCGCCTCGGGAACGAGCTCGGCAACAGGCTGGGCGAGGCCGGCTGGACCGTCGTCCCGGTGCCGCACGGCCGGGAGGCCGCCACCGTGCGCGGCCGGCCCCCGGGTGACGTGCTGTTCGTGGTCGACGACGCCGCGGCGCGGCCCGGCCTCGCCGCGATGCTCGACGCCCTCGCCCGTTCCGCACGCGGCCGCACGCGGGTGCTGCTGCTCGCCCGGGTCGCGGGGGAGTGGCTGCGCCGGCTGCGCTGGGGCTCGACGCTCTGGGCCCGGCTCGGCCCCGGCGACGCCACGCAGACTGCCCTCGACCTGCCGCTGTCCCACGACCTCACCGACGACGCCGTGCTCCAGGCCGCGGTCACCGCGTTCGCCGGGCACCTCGGCGTCCCGGACCCCGACCTCGGCGACGCGCTCCGGGCCGGGCCGGACCCGGCGGGGCCGGACCTGTCCGGCCGCGCGGCCGGGACCCGCGTGTCGGACCTGCACGCGGCCGCGGCCCTCGTCGCCCTCGCGGCGGCGGGCGTGCCGGTCCCGGCCGACGAGCCGAGCCCGCTGCGCGCGCTCCTCGACGTGGCGGTCGCCTCCTGGGCCGGGTCGGCGCGCGACGCCGGGCTGGAGCTGAGCCTGGAGGAGGTGCAGGACGTCGTCGCGGCGGCCTGCCTGCTCGGGGTGGACGACACCGCGGCGGCCCGCGACGTGCTGCGCCGCGTGGTGCCGGGTCTTCCGGTGCGCGCGGGCGCGCGCTGGCTGCTCGGGCTGCCGGCCGCCGCGGGGGAGCTCGGGTCGGGCCCCGGGGGGTCGGACAGGCTCGGCGACCTGCTCGTCGTGGACCGGCTCGGCCGGTCGGTGTCGATGGTCGGCTCGTGCACGTGGGGGCTGTCCCGGAAGGCCGCGCTGCGCGTGGTGCGGGTCGCGCGGCGGCTGGAGGTCGAGCTGTCCGAGCTGCCGGCCGCGACCGCGCTGGCCGCAGAGCTCCTGCGCCGGGCCGCCGACTCCGCGGGCGACGACCCGCGCACCCTGCGCACCGCCTTCCTGCTCAAGCAGCGCTCCGTCGTCGACGCCTCGGTCGACGACGTGGTGCGCGGCGAGCGGCTGGTCGCGACCGCGAAGGACGCCGTGGGCCGGGCGGAGGCCCTGGTCGACCTCGGCACCGCGCTGCGGGACGTGGCGCGCGTGAGCGAGTCGCTGCAGATCCTGGAGGCCGGCGTCGAGGCGTGGCGGCGCATCGCGGCCGGTGACCCGGACCGCTACCGCACCGCGCTGGTCTCGGCGGTCAACGTGCTGGGCAGCGCGCGCTGGCGCGCCGGCAACGCCCGGGACGCGCTCGTGGCGCACCAGGAGGCGGTCGAGCTGTGCCGGGCGGCCCCCGAGCGCGACCGGGGCTGGTGCGACGCGGAGAAGGCGCGCGTCCTGATCAGCCTGAACGTCGCGCAGAACGACATCGGCACGCCGCAGGACGAGGACGAGTCCTTCGCCGAGATGCTCCCGATCCTGCGCGACCTGGTGGAGCGCGACCCGCGGCAGTGGTCGGTGTTCCTGAGCACGGCGCTGTCCAACCGTTCGGTGACGCTGACCGAGAGCCGCCCGCCGGAGGCCCTGCCGTTCGCCCTGGAGGCCGTGGAGCTCAGCCGCCAGATGGTGCTGCAGGCCCCGAAGCGGCACCGCAACGAGCTCGGGTTCGCGCTCACCAACCTGGCCAACGCCTACGCCGCGCTGGGCCGGGACCACGAGGCGGTCGCGCCGCTGGCCGAGGCCGCCGCCGTGCGGCGCGAGCTGACCCGCGAGAACCCCGCCACGCACACCTGGACGCTCGCCTACACGCTCGCGTCGCTGGGCGCGGTGCGCTCCCGCCTCGGGGACCTCGACGAGGCGATCGCCCTGGAGCGGGAGGCGGTGCTGCTGCGCCGCCGGCTGGCCCGCGAGCAGCCGGCGCGGTACCGCCGGATGCTCGCGGCCTCGCTGTCCAACCTCGCGGTCACGCACTCGCGGGCCGGTGAGCCGGAGGAGGCCCTGCCGCTGGAGCGGGAGGCGGTCGCCATCCGGCGGGGCCTGGCCAAGGACGGCCAGCCCGGCGAGGAGCACCTGGCGCACTCCCTGTCCAACCTCGGGGTGCTCTACGCCGAGCTGGGCCGGGCGGACGACGCCGTGGCGCCCACCAAGGAGGCCGTGGACCTGCTGCGCCTCCTCGCCACCGACGACGCCGGCCGGTTCGAGCCCGCCCTCGCCGACGCGCTGCTGAACCTCGGCGCCGCGCTCATCGACGCGGGCCGTCCCGAGGAGGGCGTCGAGCCGACGACGGAGGCCGTGCGCCTGCGCCGGGAGCTCGCGCGGCACAGCCCCGACGTGCACCTGCCGGGCCTCGCGGCCGCGCTGACGAACCTCGTCTCGGTGCACCTCGACCTCGGCATGTCGGACCCCGCTGCCGAGTACGCGCAGGAGGTCGTGAATGTCCGTCGTCGGCTCGTCGACGGCTCCTACGCCCACGAGCAGGACCTCCTGCGAGCCCTGGACCTGCAGGCTCGCGTGCGCCGCTCCGGCGCCGTCGACGGCCGCGCGATCCGCTGAACGCCGCGGGTGTGACGAGTCTCCCAGACTGATCCGTAGAACACCCGTGCGAATGTCGGTGGTCCGCCCTAGGATGCCTCTGTGAGCAATCGTCTCGTCGTCTCCGGTGCCCGTGAGCACAACCTCAAGAACGTCGATCTGGACCTCCCCCGGGACCGTCTGATCGTCTTCACAGGGCTCTCCGGCTCGGGCAAGTCGTCGCTCGCGTTCGACACGATCTTCGCCGAGGGTCAGCGCCGGTACGTCGAGTCCCTGTCCGCGTACGCGCGGCAGTTCCTGGGCCAGATGGACAAGCCCGACGTCGACTTCATCGAGGGCCTGTCGCCCGCGGTGTCGATCGACCAGAAGTCGACCAACCGCAACCCGCGGTCCACCGTCGGCACCATCACCGAGGTCTACGACTACCTGCGCCTGCTCTACGCGCGCGCCGGCACGCAGTTCTGCCCGGTGTGCGGCGAGAAGGTGCAGTCGCAGACGCCGCAGCAGATCGTGGACCAGATCCTCGAGCTGCCCGAGAACACCCGCTACCAGGTGCTCGCGCCCGTCGTGCGCGGCCGCAAGGGCGAGTACGCGGACCTGTTCAAGGAGCTTCAGGCCAAGGGCTTCTCCCGCGCCCGGGTCGACGGCGAGGTCGTGCAGCTCACCGACCCGCCCACCCTGGAGAAGAAGCTCAAGCACGACATCGAGGTGGTCGTGGACCGCCTCGTCGCGCGCGACGGCGTGCAGCGCCGGCTCACCGACTCGGTGGAGACCGCGCTCGCGCTGGCGGGCGGCCTCGTGATGATCGAGCTGGTCGACGCCGACATCGACGACGTCACGCGCACCCGCAAGTTCTCCGAGAACCGCGCCTGCCCCAACGAGCACCCGCTGGCTCTCGACGAGATCGAGCCGCGGACCTTCTCGTTCAACGCGCCCTACGGCGCGTGCCCCGAGTGCACCGGCATCGGCTTCCGCCTGGAGGTCGACCCGGACCTGATCGTCCCCGACGACGAGCAGACGCTGCGCGGCGGCGCCGTCGCCCCGTGGGCGCAGACGTCGTCGGAGTACTTCGAGCGGGTGCTGTCCGCGCTCGCCGAGGAGATGAAGTTCTCCATGGACGTGCCGTGGCGCGCGCTGCCGGCGCGGGCCCAGCAGGCGATCCTGCACGGGCGCGACCACAAGGTGCACGTCAAGTACAAGAACCGCTGGGGCCGCGAGCGGCAGTACTCGACCGGGTTCGAGGGCGCCGTGACGTTCCTGGAGCGCCGGCACCGCGAGACCGACTCCGACTGGTCGAAGGAGAAGTACGAGGCCTACATGCGTGAGGTCCCGTGCCCGACCTGCGGCGGCGCCCGGCTCAAGCCGGAGGTGCTCGCGGTCAAGGTGGACGGCCTGTCCATCGCCGACGTCTGCCGACTCCCGGTGGGCGAGGCCGCGGAGTTCCTCAAGGGCATCGAGCTCGGCGTCCGCGAGGCGCAGATCGCCACGGAGGTGCTCAAGGAGATCCACGCGCGCCTGGGCTTCCTGCTCGACGTCGGGCTGCACTACCTGACGCTGGAGCGGCCCGCGGGCACGCTGTCGGGCGGCGAGGCGCAGCGCATCCGGCTCGCCACCCAGATCGGCTCCGGCCTGGTCGGCGTCCTGTACGTGCTGGACGAGCCGTCGATCGGCCTGCACCAGCGCGACAACCGCCGGCTCATCGACACGCTCACCCGGCTGCGGGACCTGGGCAACACGCTGATCGTCGTCGAGCACGACGAGGACACGATCCGCGCCGCCGACTGGATCGTCGACATCGGCCCGGGCGCGGGCGAGCACGGCGGCCACGTCATCCACTCGGGCGACTACGCCGGGCTGCTGGAGCAGAAGGACTCGCTCACGGGCGCCTACCTGGCCGGGCGGCGCTCCATCCCGGTCCCGGCGCAGCGGCGGGCGATCGACAAGGACCGCCAGGTCACGGTCGTGGGCGCGCACGAGAACAACCTGCGGGGCGTCGACGTGTCGTTCCCGCTCGGCGTGCTGACCGTCGTGTCGGGCGTCTCGGGATCGGGCAAGTCGACGCTGGTGAACTCGATCCTCTACACGGTCATGGCGAACCAGCTCAACGGTGCCCGCCGGGTGGCCGGACGGCACAAGCGCGTGACCGGCCTGGACAACCTCGACAAGGTGGTCCACGTCGACCAGGGTCCGATCGGCCGCACGCCGCGGTCCAACCCCGCGACGTACACCGGCGTCTGGGACCGCATCCGCAAGATCTTCGCGGAGACCGAGGAGGCCAAGGTGCGCGGCTACGGGCCGGGCCGCTTCTCGTTCAACGTCAAGGGCGGGCGCTGCGAGGCGTGCGCGGGCGACGGCACCATCAAGATCGAGATGAACTTCCTGCCGGACGTCTACGTGCCGTGCGAGGTCTGCCACGGCGCGCGTTACAACCGCGAGACGCTCGAGGTGCACTTCAAGGGCAAGACGGTCGCCGACGTGCTGGACATGCCGATCGAGGAGGCCGCGGAGTTCTTCAAGGCGTTCCCGGCCATCTCGCGGCACCTGTCCACCCTCGTCGACGTCGGCCTCGGGTACGTGCGTCTCGGCCAGCCCGCGCCCACCCTGTCGGGCGGCGAGGCGCAGCGCGTCAAGCTCGCGGCGGAGCTGCAGAAGCGGTCGTCGGGCCGCTCGGCCTACGTGCTGGACGAGCCGACCACGGGCCTGCACTTCGAGGACGTGCGCCGGCTGCTCGGCGTGCTCCAGTCGCTGGCCGACAAGGGCAACACGGTGATCGTCATCGAGCACAACCTCGACGTCATCAAGAACGCCGACTGGGTCATCGACATGGGCCCGGAGGGCGGCAGCGGTGGCGGCAACGTCGTCGCGCAGGGCACGCCCGAGGCCGTCGCGGAGGTTCCGGAGAGCCACACCGGCACGTACCTCGCGGAGATCCTCGACGGACACGCCCGCGCCGGGGAGGTCCCGGTGCTGCCGGCGACGAACGGCGCCGCCAAGCGCAAGGCCCCGGCGAAGAAGACCAGCCGGGCGAAGGCAGCGGCGTCGGCCTGAGGAAGGCTCCGTCCGAAGCACCCGGGAGGCCGTCACGCGTGCGTGATGGCCTCCCGGCCGGGTGACCCCTAGGGTGGGCCACATGAGCGGAGCGACGCATGACTACGCCGTGACGGTGCGGTGGACCGGCGCGGGGGACACGGGTACGTCGTCGTACACCGCGTACTCGCGCGACCACGAGATCGACCTAGCCCACAAGCCGCCCCTCCTGGGCTCGGCGGACCCGGCGTTCCGGGGAGACCCGGGCCGGTACAACCCCGAGGAGCTGTTCGTCGTCAGCCTGAGCCAGTGCCACATGCTGTGGTTCCTGCACCTGGCGGCGGAGTCGGGGCTGGTCGTGCGGGAGTACACGGACGCGGCGACGGGCACCATGCGCGTCGAGTCGCGGGGCGAGGGCGCCTTCTCGGACGTCACGCTGCACCCGAAGGTCGTGGCGGACCCTGGCGAGCTCGCGACGGACGAGCACGTGGCCGCCCTGCACCACAAGGCGCACGCGATGTGCTTCATCTCGCGGTCGGTGAACTTCCCGGTCCACGTCGCCGCCGTGCCGCTCGCCGTCTCCGCCTGACCTGACGTGTCAGACCTACAGGTCCCCCGGGTGACCTGTACGTCTGACACGGTCGCCTCGATCACTGTGTGTCAGTGGTAGCGCATAGGTTGGGGGAATGGCGGATCCAGCGACCTATCGACCCAAGCCGGGAGAGATCCCGACCGCGCCCGGTGTCTACCGGTTCCGCGACGAGCACGGCCGGGTCATCTACGTGGGCAAGGCGAAGAACCTGCGCCAGCGCCTGGCGAACTACTTCCAGGACGTGGCGCACCTGCACGAGCGCACGCAGCGGATGGTGACCACCGCGGCGTCGGTCGAGTGGACGGTGGTGGGCACCGAGGTCGAGGCGCTCGCGCTGGAGTTCACCTGGATCCAGCAGTACGACCCGCGGTTCAACGTGAAGTACCGGGACGACAAGTCCTACCCGTACCTCGCCGTGACCCTCGGCGAGGAGGTGCCGCGCGCCCAGGTCATGCGGGGCGCCAAGCGCAAGGGCACCCGGTACTTCGGGCCCTACGGGCACGCCTGGGCCATCCGGGAGACCCTCGACCTGCTGCTGCGGGTGTTCCCGATCCGCACCTGCTCGGCGGGCGTCTACAAGCGCGCCGGCCAGTCGGGGCGGCCGTGCCTGCTCGGGTACATCGACAAGTGTTCCGCGCCCTGCGTGGGCAAGATCAGCGTGGACGACCACCGCGCCCTGGTCCTGGACTTCTGCGACTTCATGGCGGGCGACACCGCCAAGTTCGAGCGCCGGCTGACCAAGCGCATGCAGGAGGCCGCCGCCGAGATGGAGTACGAGCAGGCCGCCCGCCTGCGCGACGACATCGAGGCGCTGCGCCGCGCGACCGAGAAGAACGCCGTCGTGCTCGGCGACGCCACCGACGCGGACGTGTTCGCGCTGGTCGGCGACGAGCTGGAGGCCGCCGTGCAGGTGTTCCACGTGCGCGGGGGCCGCATCCGCGGCCAGCGCGGCTGGGTGGTCGAGAAGGTCGAGGACATCAGCGACGGCGAGCTCGTGGAGCACCTGCTGCAGCAGGTGTACGGCTCCGCGGAGGAGACCACCGGGCCCGAGGCGCGCGACGCCGTGCCCCGCGAGGTGCTCGTCCCGGTGCTGCCGCCCGACCTCGACCAGGTGGGCGCGTGGCTCACCGGCCTGCGCGGCTCCCGGGTGGACGTGCGCGTGCCGCAGCGCGGCGACAAGAAGGAGCTCGCGGAGACCGTCCGCAAGAACGCCGAGCACGCCCTGGTGCTGCACCGCACCCGCCGCGCCGGCGACCTGACGACCCGCAGCCAGGCGCTGCGCGAGATCCAGGAGGCGCTCGACCTGGAGTCGGCGCCCCTGCGCATCGAGTGCTACGACATCTCGCACACCCAGGGCACGTACCAGTCGGCGTCCATGGTGGTCTTCGAGGACGGCCTGCCCCGCAAGAGCGAGTACCGCTCGTTCAGCATCCGCGGGTCGGACGGCGACGGCGCCCGTGACGACACGCAGGCCATGCACGAGGTCATCACGCGCCGGTTCAAGCGCTACCTCAACGACCGGCTCAAGGCCAACGACGTCGAGATCTCGGCGGGGGAGGAGCGCGACGGGGACGACCCCGCCGGCGCCCTGCCCGGTGGGCTGCCCGGCGGAGAGGTCGCCGCCGACGCCCCCGAGGAGAAGGCCCGGTTCGCCTACCCGCCCAGCCTCGTCGTGGTCGACGGCGGGCCGCCGCAGGTCGCCGCCGCCAAGAAGGCCCTGGAGGAGCTCGGCATCACCGACGTCGCCCTGTGCGGCCTCGCCAAGCGGCTGGAGGAGGTCTGGCTGCCCGGCGAGGACTACCCGGTCATCCTGCAGCGCTCCAGCGAGGGCCTCTACCTGCTGCAGCGCGTCCGCGACGAGGCGCACCGGTTCGCGATCACCCAGCACCGCCGTCGGCGCAGCAAGGGCATGACCGCCTCCGTGCTCGACGACGTCCCGGGGCTCGGCCCCGCCCGCAAGAAGGTGCTGCTGACCCACTTCGGCTCCCTCAAGCGGCTCAAGGCCGCGAGCGTGGAGGAGATCGCCAGCGTCCGGGGCATGGGGACGACGACGGCCGCGGCCGTGGTGGCCGCCCTGAAGGCCTGACGCTGGCATGCTTGGTGCCATGAGCAACACCGAGCCGTCCCCCACCACGGCCCCCGAGGGAATCGCCGCGGTCGAGGCCGCCACGCACACCCCCGAGCGCAGCGACCCGCAGGTCCTGGTGATCACCGGCATGTCCGGCGCCGGCCGCTCCCGGGCCGCCGCCGTGCTGGAGGACCTCGACTGGTACGTGGTCGACAACCTCCCGCCCATGATGCTGGTGCCCCTGGTCGACCTCATGGCCAAGGGGTCCAGCATCGAGCGCGTCGCCGTCGTCGTGGACGTGCGCGGCCGCCAGTTCTTCTCGGAGCTGGACAAGGTGCTCACGCACATGACGGAGGCCAAGGTGGCCTACCGCATCCTGTTCCTGGACGCGAGCGACGAGGTGCTGGTGCGCCGCTTCGAGCAGGTGCGCCGCCCGCACCCGCTGCAGGGCGACGGCCGCATCCTCGACGGCATCGCCGAGGAGCGCTCCGTCGTCGCGACCCTCGCCGAGCGCGCCGACCTGCGCATCGACACCTCCGACCTGTCCGTGCACGACCTCGCCCGCGAGATCCGCGCCTGGCTGGCGCACGACGCGACCGAGCAGCTCCGCATCAACGTGATCTCGTTCGGGTTCAAGTACGGCATCCCCCTGGACGCCGACCACGTGGTGGACGTACGGTTCCTGGCCAACCCCTACTGGATCACCGAGCTGCGGCACCTGACCGGGCGTGACCAGCCAGTTCGCGACTACGTGCTCGCCCGTCCGGGCGCCGTGGAGTTCGCGGACCGGTACGTCGACGCCCTGGCCCCGGTGCTCGCCGGCTATCTCAACGAGGAGAAGCGCTACGTGACCATCGCCGTCGGCTGCACGGGCGGGAAGCACCGGTCCGTCGCCATGTCGGACGCCATCGCCGAGCGCCTGCGCGCCCGGGGCCAGCTCGTCTCCGTCTCGGCGAGGGACCTGGGCCGCGAATGATCCCGCACGCACCGGGAGTGCCCGACGCCTCGGCACCGGAGTGGAGCAAGAACCCGTCGGTCGTCGCCCTCGGCGGCGGCCACGGCCTGTCCGCGAGCCTGTCCGCGCTGCGCCTCATGTCCGACCGCCTGACGGCCGTCGTGACGGTGGCCGACGACGGCGGCTCGTCCGGCCGGCTGCGCGACGAGCTCGACGTGCTGCCCCCGGGCGACCTGCGGATGGCGCTCGCGGCCCTGTGCGACGACTCCGAGTGGGGCCGCACGTGGAGCGCGATGCTGCAGCACCGCTTCTCGTCGAAGGGCGAGCTGGACAACCACGCCATGGGCAACCTGCTCATCGTGGCGCTCTGGGAGCTGCTCGGCAACGAGGTCGAGGGCCTGGACTGGGTGGGCCGGCTGCTCGGCGCCCGCGGGCGGGTGCTGCCGATGGCGTCCGTGCCGCTCGTGGTCGAGGCCGACGTGCGGCACGCCTCGGCGCCCGGCGAGCCCGAGGTGCCGCTGGAGACCGTCGTCGGGCAGAGCAAGGTCGCCGTGACCGAGGGCCGGATCGAGCAGCTCCGCCTGCTGCCCGCCGACCCGCCGGCGTCCCCGGAGGCCGTCCAGGCCGTGCTCGACGCCGACTGGGTGGTCCTGGGCCCCGGCTCCTGGTACTCCTCCGTGCTGGTCCACCTGCTGGTGCCCGCGCTCGCGGACGCCCTGCACACCACCAAGGCGCGGCGCTGCGTCACGCTCAACCTGTCCGCCGAGAACGGCGAGACGGCCGGCCTGACCGCCGTCGACCACCTGGAGGCCCTGCACAAGCACGCACCCGGCCTGCGGATCGACGCCGTGCTGGCCGACCCGTCCGCCGTCGAGGACGTCGCCGCCCTGGAGGCGGCCGCCGCCTCGATGGGGGCGCGCGTGATCATGCGGCAGGTGCGCCGCGGCGACGACACCGCCCGGCACGACGGCCTGCGCCTGGCCGCCGCCTACCGGGACGTGTTCGAGGGCGTCTACGGCGACGTCTGACCCGGCCCGAGCCAGTGCTTGAACCTGCCTGATCCTGCTCTGACCAGGCCTGGCGCGCCCGCGCCCGCACGATGGTGTGCGCGGCGCGGGCGCGCCGTCCGCGATGCGAGACCCTTCGTGGGCACCGTTGACATGCCCTGCGGACGCCCGTAACTTCCCGCATACCGAATTCCTATCAATCCGATAGGGAATTCGAATCGGAGGGAGACCGGCATGGCACGAGCGATGAACGGCACGGTGCAGATCGCGCACGCCCGCTCCCTGTGTCGCGCCCGCGAGTGTTGTCCCGCCGGCCGCTGACCGCACCCAGGTAAGACCTGGCAGCGCCACCCGCCGGCCCGCCGTCCCGCACACCCCGCACCCCGCACCCGCCCCCGCGTCACCTCCGGTGACGGACCTTCGTGCACCCTCGCGCAGGTCCGCCTCGCCGTGCCCCGAGAGGACACCCCCATGGTTCCGAACCCCCCGCGCCGCACCAGCCCGCACCGCACCAGTCCGCAGCGCACGATCAGCCGCCGCTCCCACGCCGCGCCCGCCGCCGTCGCCACGGCCCTGGCCGCGGCGCTCGCCCTGACCGGCTGCTCCGGGCCGGAGAGCGCCTCGGGCGCCGCGCCCGCCGAGCCGACGCCGGGCGGCACGCTCCGGTTCGCGCTCGGGGCCGCGCCGGCGGGCGTGGACCCGCAGCAGGTGGGCTCGAACGTGAGCATCTACGTGGCGCGGCAGCTCGCGGACTCGCTGACAGACCAGGACCCGGAGACCGGCGAGATCCAGCCGTGGCTCGCCGAGAGCTGGGAGGTCAGCGACGACCTGACCCGCTTCACGTTCCACCTGCGCGACGGCGTGACGTTCTCGGACGGCAGCGCGCTCGACGCCGACGACGTCCGGGCCAGCTTCGACGCCATCTCGGGCGACCTGGGCGCGGCCGCGCCGCTCGCGGCGAGCTACCTCGCGGGCTACCAGGAGACCGAGGTACCCGACCCGGGGACCGCGACCGTCGTCTTCGACGAGCCGAACGCGCAGTTCCTGCAGGCCACGTCCACGGTGTCGCTCGCGATCCTCGCCGAGGAGACGGCGGAGGTGGACCCGGCCGAGCGCCTCCAGGGCGACGTGATCGGCTCCGGCCCGTTCGTGCTGGAGAGCTACACGCAGGACCAGGGCGCCGTCGTCACCCGGCGCGAGGGCTACGACTGGGCGCCCGAGGCCGCCGAGCACCAGGGCGACGCCTACCTGGAGCGCATCGAGTTCTCCGTGGTCCCGGAGTCGGGCGTCCGCGCGGGCGGGCTCGCGTCCGACCAGTTCGACGCCGTCGGCGACGTGCTGCCGCAGGACGTGCCACAGGTCGAGGGCTCCGGCGGCGAGGTGCTGACCCGCGCCAACCCCGGCGTGCCGTTCGTGCTCCAGCCCAACCTGACCCGCGCGCCCCTGGACGACGTCGAGGTGCGGCGCGCGCTGCTGGTCGCGATCGACCGCCAGGAGCTGGTCGACACGGTGCTGTCCGACGCGTTCGCGCCGGCCACCGGCATCCTGGCGTCGACGACGCCGGGCTACGCCGACCTGTCCGACCGACTCGCCTTCGACCCCGAGGAGGCCGGACGCATCCTCGACGACGCCGGCTGGACGGAGGGCCCGGACGGCATCCGCGTCAAGGACGGCGAGCCGCTGGAGATCGAGGTCACCTTCACGCCGGTGTTCACCGGCAGCGGCCCCGTGCTGGAGCTGGTCGCCCAGCAGCTCCGCGCCGTCGGCGTGGACCTGAGGCTCCGCCAGCTCACGGCCGCCGAGCAGACCACGGCCCAGGACTCCGGCGACTACGACTTCTACTACTACAACGTCACCCGGGCCGACGCCGACATCCTGCGCACCCAGTTCTCGACGGCGCAGCGCAACCTCAGCCTGCGCGAGCCCGACGACGTCGTGGACCCGCTGCTCGACGAGCAGCTCGGCGAGGCCGACCCGGCCACCCGGGACGCCGTCGTGGCCGAGGCGCAGGAGGCGCTCCTGGACGAGGGCCTGGCGATCCCGCTGTTCGAGCTGTCCCAGTCGATCGGGGTGCGCGGCGACGTGCACGGCGTCACCTTCGACGCCTCGTCCCGCCTGCTGTTCCACGACGCCTGGATCGAGCAGGAGTGATGGCCGCCTACGTGCTGCGCCGCCTCGGCGGCGCCGTCGCGGTCCTGTGGGCTGCGTTCACCGTCTCCTACCTGATCCTGTACCTGCTGCCCAGCGACCCGGTCGCGATCATGCTCGACCAGGGCGCCGGGGGCGAGCGCGTGGACCCGGCCCGCGTGGCCGAGCTGCGCGAGCGCTACGGGTTCGACCAGGGTCCCGTGCAGCAGTATCTGACGCTGCTCGGCCGCACCCTGACGGGCGACCTCGGCACGTCCATCAGCAGCGGCGCCCCCGTGAGCGGCCTCATCGCGGACGCGTTCCCGGAGACGGCGAAGCTCGCCGGCCTCGCGCTCGCCCTCGCCCTGGTCGCCGGCGTGGGGATCGCCCTGCTCGCGTCCTGGACCCGTGCGGCGTGGCTGCGCGACCTGCTGCTCGCGCTGCCGCCGCTCGGCGTCGCCGTGCCCGGGTTCTGGGTCGGCCTCGTGCTGCTCCACCTGTTCTCGTTCACCTGGTTCGTCTTCCCGGCGGTCGGCAACGAGGGGTTCGCCTCCCTGGTGCTGCCCGCGGTGACGCTCGCCGTCGGGCTCGCCGCCGTCGTCGCGCAGGTGCTGTCCCAGGGCCTGCGCGAGGCCTCGCGGGCGCCCTACGTCGAGACCGCGTTCGCCAAGGGCTCCGGCCGTGCCCGGGTGCTCGGCGCGCACGTGGCCCGCAACGGGTCCCTGCCCACCGTCACCGTGCTCGGCGTCCTGGTGGGCAACCTGCTGGGCGGCACCGTCGTGGTCGAGACGGTGTTCTCCCGCCAGGGCTTCGGGCGGCTCGTCGAGAACGCGGTGACCACGCAGGACATCCCCGTCGTCCAGGGACTCGTGGTGGTCGCTGCCGCGGTGTTCGTCGTCACCAGCCTGCTGGTCGACCTCGTGCACCCGCTGCTCGACCCGCGGGTGCTGGCCGGCGGCCACGGACGCTCCGGGGGAGGTGCGCGATGAGCGCCGGTCTCGCTCTGCTCCGCACCCGCCCCGCCGCCCTGGTGGCGCTCGCGGTCGTGACGCTGATCCTGGCCTGGGCGCTCGTGCCCGGCCTGTTCACGGGCCAGGACCCGATCACCGGCGTGCCCGCCGACAAGCTTCAGGCGCCCGACGCCGCCCACTGGTTCGGCACCGACCACCTGGGCCGCGACCTGTTCGCCCGCACCGTGCACGGCACCAGCCTCTCGGTCCGCGCCGCGCTGCTCGCGATCGGCGTCGCCCTCGTGGCCGGGTCCGGCATCGGCCTGCTCGCCGGGTTCCTCGGCGGCCCCGTCGACGACGCCCTCATGCGCGCCACCGACGTGCTGCTCGCCATCCCCGGCCTGCTGCTCTCGCTCGCCGTCGTGACCGCGCTCGGCTTCGGCACCGTCAAGGTCGCGATCGCCGTGGGCATCGCCTCGGTCGCCACGTTCGCCCGCGTCATGCGCAGCCAGGTGCTGCGCGTCCGGCACGCCACCTACGTCGAGGCCGCCCGGCTCGCCGGCGCGACCCGCGGGGCCGTGCTGCTCCGGCACGTGCTGCCCAACGCCGCCGGACCCGTGCTGGCGCTCGCGGCCGTCGAGCTCGGCGCCGTGATCCTCGCGGTCTCGGCCCTCAGCTTCCTCGGGTACGGCGCCACGCCGCCCACGCCCGAGTGGGGCTCCCTGGTGGCCGAGGGCCGCGACTACCTGGCGGTCGCCTGGTGGTACTCGACGCTGCCGGGCCTGGTCATCGCCCTGTTCGTGCTCGCCGTCGGCGTGCTCGGCCGGGCACTCACCCGCGAGACGAGGACGGACCGATGACGCTCACGACCCGGCCCGGTGCGGGCCCGACCACCCCGGCGGCGACCACCCCGGGCGACGCCGCGCCGTCGGGCACGGTGCTGACCGTGCGCGGGCTGCGCGTCGCCTACGGCGAGACCGAGGTGGTGCACGGGGTGGACCTGGACGTGCGGCCGGGGGAGGTGGTCGCGCTGGTCGGGGAGTCGGGCAGCGGCAAGTCCACGACGGCGCACGCCCTGATCGGCCTGCTGCCCGACGGCGGTCACGTGACCGCGGGGGAGGTGACCCTCGGCGCCGGCCCGGGCTCCGTCGGGCTGACCGGGCTGCTCCCGGACGCCTGGCGGCGCGTGCGCGGCGTGCGGGTGGGCCTGGTGCCGCAGGACCCGGGCACCGCGCTCGACCCGGTGGTGCGGGTGGGGGAGCAGGTCGCCGAGGCGCTCGTCGTGCACGGGACGCCGCGCCGGGCCGCGCGCGAGCGGGCCGTCGAGATCCTGGCCGAGGTGGGGATCGACCGGCCGCGCGAGCGCGCCCGGCAGTACCCGCACCAGCTCTCGGGCGGCATGCGGCAGCGCGTGCTCGTGGGGATCGCGATGGCCTGCGAGCCGGAGCTCGTGATCGCGGACGAGCCGACGTCGGCCCTGGACGTGACCGTGCAGCGCCGCGTGCTCGACCTGCTCGCCGACCTCACGGGCCGGGCGGGCACGGCGGTGCTGCTCATCACGCACGACCTCGCCGTCGCCGCCGACCGGGCGGACCGGGTGGTCGTGCTCAAGGACGGCGTCGTGGTCGAGGAGGGGCCCGCGGCCCGCGTGCTGGGCGCGCCCGAGCACCCGTACACGCGGGAGCTGGTCGCGGCCGTACCGGGCAGAAATAATGTGCCAAGCGCGCATGCTCCGGTCGTCGACGCCCCCGACGAGACCCCGCCGCCCGTCCTGCTGGAGGTCCGCGGGCTCGTCAAGGAGTTCCGCCTCGGCCGGCGCGAGCGGCTGCGCGCCGTCGACGACGTGTCGTTCGCCGTGCCGCGCGGCTCGGCGTTCGCGCTGGTGGGGGAGTCGGGGTCGGGCAAGTCGACCACCGCACGCCTGGTGCTGGGCCTGGAGCGGCCCGACGCAGGCGCGGTCGAGCTGGACGGCGTGCCCGTCGGCGACGACCGGGCGACCCGCCGTCGGACCCAGCTCGTGCACCAGGACCCGTACTCGTCCCTCGACCCGCGCTTCACGGTCGCCGCCGTCGTGGAGGAGCCGCTGCACGCCCACCGTGTCGGGGACCGCGCCGAGCGGCGCGACCGGGTGGCGCAGCTCCTGGAGCAGGTGCACCTCTCGCCGGACCTGGCCCGACGGCGGCCCGCCGAGCTGTCGGGCGGGCAGCGGCAGCGGGTCGCCATCGCGCGGGCGCTGGCGCTCGACCCGGAGCTGCTCGTGCTCGACGAGCCCACGTCCGCGCTCGACGTCTCCGTGCAGGCCCGGGTGCTGGAGCTGCTGGCCCGCCTGCGCGCCGAGCGCGGCCTCACCTACCTCTTCATCTCGCACGACCTCGCGGTGGTGCGGCAGGTCGCCGACCATGTCGGCGTGCTGAGCGGCGGCCGGCTGGTCGAGACCGGCCCCGTAGCGCGCGTCTTCGACCACCCCGCCCACGACTACACCGCGGAGCTGATCGCGGCGATCCCCGGTGCCCGCACCCCCGCGCACCCCGACCGGAAGGACCTGACATGACCGAGGCACTGCGCACCGCCACCGACCCGGCGCCGACGCCGGGCACCGCGACCGCCGGCCCGGCGAGCCCCGCCGACGCCGCCCGCGAGGCCGCCGCAGCCCGCGAGCTCGCGGCCTGGCGCGCGGACCGCGAGCGCGACCTGCGGACGCCGCACGGGTGGCTGAGCCTGACGGGGCTCCTGTGGCCGACGTCGGAGCCCCGCCGCCTGCCCGGGCTGCCGGGGGAGTGGTGGGTCGTGGACCGCACGCTCTACACGCGGCCCGCGCCGGACGACACGGCGGTGCTGACGGGCGAGCGGGTCGCGGAGCACGGCCCGACGCTGGTCGCCGTCGACGAGGGGCGCTCGCGCGTCCTGGGCACGTTCCTGCCGGAGGACCGGGCGGGTTCGGCTGCGGCTGCGGGCAAGGGCGCGGACGGCGCCCCGGGCACCGACACCGAGGAGGTCGTCGTCGAGGTGGTGCTGCGCACGGGCCGGTACGGCCTCCGGCCGCGGGACCCGCGTGCGGCGACCCGCACCGGGTTCACGGGCGTCCCGGCGTTCGGGCACGACCCGGAGTGGGTGCTGGACGCCCGCGTGTCCTGGTACGACGAGCCCGAGCGGGTGACGGTCGGCGCCGCCCAGCCGCGCCTGGTGCACCACGTCCAGGTGATCGGCGAGGTCGGGGTCGTGCACGGCGGCACGGTCACGACGCTCGCGCTGACCGGGACGCTCGACGAGCCGACCCTGCTGTTCAGCGACGAGGCCGACGACGTCGCGCCGTGGCGGGTCCTGCGGATCGACCTGGAGGCCGGGGAGGGCGAGCAGGGCACACTGCGCCTGGACCTGAACCGGGCCGTCAACCTGCCGTACGCGTTCACCGAGTTCGGCACGTGCCCGGCCCCGGTGCCGGGCAACCACCTGCCCTTCGCGGTCACCGCGGGCGAGAAGGCCCCGCGATGACCACGCTCTCGGCGGGGACCCCGCCGGCCTCGTTCGCGCCCCTGCCGGTCGAGGTCCGCGACGTGCACCTGTCCGACCCGCTGGTCGAGCCGCTGCTGGCCGGCCTCTCGGCCGAGTACCGCGCCCGGTACCACGACCTGCTGGACGAGGAGCAGCACCGGGCCGAGATGGCGCGCTACGCCGCCGAGGAGTTCGCCCCGCCGGTGGGCGGCCTGGTGCTGCTCCTGGCGGACGGTGAGCCGGTGGCGGGCGGCGCGTTCCGGCGTCGGCTGGAGCCCGAGCTGGGGGAGGCCGCGCGCCTGGCGCGCGCCGACGCCCGGGACGCGGACGGCGTCCCGGCCGTGCCCACGGCCGAGCTCAAGCGCATCTGGACCCACGACGCGCACCGGCGCCAGGGCCTGGCCCGACGGGTGCTCACCGAGCTGGAGGCCCGGGCCCGCGACCTGGGCTACCCGCGCCTCTACCTGACCACGGGCCCGCGCCAGCCGGAGGCGGCGGGGCTGTACCGCTCGGCGGGCTACACGCCCCTGTCGCCGGCCGCCGCGGGCGAGCCCGCCGACCCGGCAGCAGCAGAGCAGCCCTTCGGCCCCCTGCCCTTCGAGAAATGGCTGACCACACCATGAGCGCCGACCTGGCCGAGGGCGAGTCCCGCCTCCTGTACCCGCCGCCCGGGCTGCCGCCGGGCGGGGACGGTCCGGCACAGGCCGGACCGTCCGACGAGGACCTGCGTGTCGTCGGGGCCCGGCACCCGGGGCGCTGGGCCGCGACCGCCGTCGTCGGCGTGCTGCTGTCCATGGTGATCTCCTCCCTGGTCACGAACGACCGCTGGGAGTGGGACATCGTGGCCCAGTACCTCACGTGGCCCTCGATCCTGGAGGGCGCGTGGGCCACGGTGCGGCTCACGGTGGCGGCGTCCATCGTCGGTTTCGCGCTCGGCACGGTGCTGGCCCTGATGCGGCTGTCCCGCTCGCCCCTGCTGCAGGCCGTCTCGTGGGCCTACACGTGGGTGTTCCGGTCGGTGCCGCTGCTGCTCCAGCTCCTGCTCTGGTACAACCTCGCCTACCTGTACCCGGTGCTCAGCCTCGGCATCCCGTTCGGGCCGGAGTTCCTGTTCTTCGACACGCTCGACCTGATCGACAAGTTCTGGGCCGCGATCCTCGGCCTCGGCCTGTCGCAGGCGGCGTACAGCGCGGAGATCGTCCGGGCCGGCATCCTCGGCGTCGACCAGGGGCAGCACGAGGCCGCGGCCTCCCTGGGCATCCCGCGCCACCGCCAGGTGCGGCGCATCATCCTGCCGCAGGCCATGCGGTCCATCGTGCCGACCGCCGTGAACGAGGTGATCGGCCTGCTCAAGGGCACCTCGATCGTCTACGTGCTGGCGTACGGCGAGCTGTTCTACATCGTGAGCGTCATCTACGGGCGCAACGGCCGCGTGGTGCCGCTCCTGATCGTCGCCGCGATCTGGTACCTGGCCCTGACCACCCTCATCACCGTGGTCCAGTACTACGTCGAGCGGCACTACGCCAAGGGCGCGCTGCGCACCCTGCCGCCCACACCCGTCCAGCGGGTGCGGTGGGAGGTCCAGGTCGGCTGGTCGCGCCTCACGGGCGCCCCCGTGCCCGACGGCGTCCCGCCCGCCCTGGCGGCGCGCGTCCGGGTCGGGCGGTGGGTCGCCCCGCGTGGCGGCGCCGGCACGAGTACCGGCACCGGACCGCGAGGAGGTGCCGCATGACCGGCGGGCTGCTGGAGATCCGGGGCGTGCACAAGTCGTACGGCCTGCTGGAGGCGCTGCGCGGCGTGGACCTCACGGTCCAGCCGGGCGAGGTCGCCGCGATCATCGGGCCGTCCGGGTCGGGCAAGTCGACCCTGCTGCGCGCCATCAACCACCTGGAGAAGGTGGACCGCGGGTTCGTGTCCCTGGACGGCGAGCTCATCGGCTACACCCGGCACGGCAACACCCTGCGGGAACTGACCGAGCGCGAGGTCCTGCGCCGGCGCACCCGCATCGGGTTCGTGTTCCAGAACTTCAACCTCTTCCCGCACCTCACCGTGCTGGAGAACATCGTCGAGGCGCCGGTCTTCGCCCAGGGCCGGCCGCGCGCCGAGGCCGAGGCGGAGGCCCGCGAGCTGCTGGCCCGCGTCGGCCTCGCCGACCGGGCCGACGCCCGGCCCCGGCAGCTCTCCGGCGGCCAGCAGCAGCGCGTCGCCATCGCCCGCGCGCTCGCCCTGCGGCCCGCGGTCGTGCTCTTCGACGAGCCGACGTCGGCCCTGGACCCCGAGCTCGTCGGCGAGGTGCTCGGTGTCATCAAGGAGCTCGCCGGCACCGGCACCACGCTCGTCGTCGTCACCCACGAGGTCGGATTCGCCCGCGAGATCGCCGACACCGTCGTCTTCATGGACGAGGGCGTCGTCGTCGAGCAGGGCCCGCCCGACTCCGTCCTCGACCACCCCGTCAACCCCCGCACGAAGGCCTTCCTGGAGAAGGTCCTGTGACGGCCCCGTCCCCGCTCTCCGTGCCCCACCCGCCCCCCGTACCGCACCCGAAGGGAACCACCGTGACCGTCTCCCGACGCGCCACCCGCCGCCTGCTCGCCCTGACCGCCGTGCCGCTGCTCGCCCTCACGGCCGCCTGCTCGGCTGCCAGCACCGAGCGCCCCGAGACCGAGGAGGCCGCCGGCCTCGCCGAGAACGCGCCCGAGTCCGCCGGCCTGCAGGTCAGCACCAGCCCCGACCAGGACCGCGTCCACAGCACCGAGTCCGCCGACGCCGTGGCCCTGCTGCCCGACGAGTGGGCCGACAAGGACGAGATCACCGTCGCCGTCAGCGGCGGCGGCGCCCCGCCGCTCGTGTTCCTGGCCGACGACGACAAGACGCCGATCGGCCACGAGACCGACATCGCGCAGCTCGTCGCCGACGCCCTCGGCAAGGACCTGGACCTGGAGGTCAAGGCCTGGGCCGACTGGCCGCTCGCCCTCCAGTCGGGCGACGTCGACGCCGTCATCTCCAACGTCACCGTCACCGAGGAGCGCAAGGAGACCATCGACTTCTCCAGCTACCGCGTCGACGAGCTCGGCTGGCTCACCGCCGCCGACTCCGACCTGGTCATCGACTCCCGCGAGGACATCGCCGGCAAGATCGTCGGCGTCGGCTCCGGGACCAACCAGGAGAAGATCCTGCTCGAGTGGGACCGCCTCAACCAGGAGGAGGGCCTGGAGCCCATCCAGGGCCCCGAGTACTACGAGCAGCTCTCCGACGTGCTCCTCGCCCTCCAGTCCGGCCGTGTCGAGGCCTACGTGGGCCCCAACGCGTCGCTGGCCTACCAGGCCGCCGTCTCCCCGGAGGACTTCAAGGTGGTCGGCACCCTGAACGGCGGCTGGCCCGACACCGCGCAGATCGCCGTCGCCACCAAGAAGGGCGCCGACGCCGCCGACGCGGTCACCGCCGCCCTCAACCACGCCATCGAGGACGGCTCCTACCAGCAGGTCCTGGAGCGCTGGGGCCTGCAGGTCGAGGCCGTGGACCGCGCCGAGACCAACCCGCCCGGCCTGCCCAAGACCGAGGAGTGAGCCGCATGACCGAACCAGCCACCGACCGCACCACAGGCACCCGCGTCCCCCTGTCCGTCCTCGACCTCGCGCTCGTCGCCGACGGCTCCACCGGCGCCGCGGCCATCCAGCGGGCCGTGGCGCTCGCGATCGACCTCGACGCCCTCGGCTACCGGCGCGTCTGGTACGCCGAGCACCACCTCGCGCCCGGCGTCGCCTCGGCGGCGCCCGCCGTCCTCGCGGCCGCCGTCGCGGCCCGCACCTCGCGCATCCGCGTCGGCTCGGGGGCGGTGCTGCTGTCCACGACGTCACCCCTGATCGCCGCCGAGCAGTTCGGCACCATCGCCGCCCTGCACCCCGGGCGGGTCGACCTGGGCCTGGGCCGCGCGTTCACGGTCCCGCCGTCGGCCGGCGCGCCCCGCGCCACGGACACCGCCGCGCCAGAGGGCGACGAACGTAGGAACGGTCGCGTCAAGGAGGCCCAGAACCCGACCAGGCCTACGTTCGACGGCGGACGGGCCGCGGCCGGGGGCGTGCCGCGGCTGGTGGACGGGCTGTACGTGCCGCCCGCGCCGCCGAACGGGTTCAACGACCCAGCACTCCGCGAGCGCCTCCTCGCCCAGCAGGAGGTGATCGGGGCGCAGCGCACGCCCGCGGACTTCCGCGAGGAGGTCGAGCTCGTGCTCGACGTGCAGCGCGGCACCTACCGGGACCGCAGCGGCGCGGCGTACACGAGCCCGCCGGTCGAGGGGGCGCAGCTCGACCTGTGGCTCCTCGCGTCCAGCGGGGGCGAGAGCGCGCGGGTGGCGGGGGAGCTAGGCCTGCCGCTGGCGGCCAACTTCCACGTCAGCCCCGCCACGGTGCTGGACACGGTGGCGGCGTACCGGGAGGCGTTCCGGCCGGGGGTGCTGGAGGAGCCGTACGTCATCGTGTCGGCCGACGTGCTGGTCGCGCAGACCCTGGAGCGGGCCCGCGTGCTCGCCGAGCCGTTCGCGGACTGGGTGCTGTCCATCCGCCGCGGCGAGCGCGGGGCGATCGCGTACCCGTCGCCGTCGGCGGCCACCGCCTGGACGGACCGGCCGGACGCCGAGCGCGCGCTCGTGGCCGACCGGGTCGACACGCGGATCGTCGGTGACCCGGACACGGTCGTCGAACGTCTGGAGACGCTCGTGCGCGTCACCGGGGCGGACGAGCTGCTGGTCACCACCGCCACCCACGACCCGGCCGAGACGCGCCGCTCCTTCGAGCTGCTGGCCCAGGCCTGGGGCACCGGTGACCCGGTCGGGGACCCCGCCCGTCCCGCCCGCACCGCCGCCGCGCAGGAGGTGGGTGCCTGATGCGCTTCCAGGTCCTGGACATCGCGTTCAACCCGCCGCACCCCGTCACGGGCCGCGAGGTGCCGCCCGCCGACCGGCTGAACCGGATCGTGGACACCGCCGTGCTGGCCGAGGAGCTCGGCTTCGACTCGTTCGCCGTGGGGGAGCGGCACGCCGGCCCGGTGCTGTCCTCGGCGCCGACGGTGCTGCTCGGCGCCATCGCCGCCCGCACGTCCCGCATCCTGCTGTCCACCGGCGTCACGGTGCTGTCCCTGCACGACCCGATCCGGCTCGCCGAGGACCTGGCGACGGTCGACCAGCTCAGCCGCGGCCGGCTGGAGATCGTGATCGGCAAGGGCAACGAGGACCTGCAGTACCCGCTGCTCGGCCTCGACATCGCCAAGCAGTACGAGTACCTGCGGGAGAACTACGAGCTGCTGCGGCTGCTGCTGTCCACGGAGGACGTCACGTGGGAGGGCCGGCACCGGCACCGGCTGGAGCATGCGACCACTCTGCCGCGCCCGTTCGCGGGGCCGTTCCGCATCTGGCATGGCTCGGCGACGTCGCAGTTCGCCGTCGACCTCGCGGCCGAGCACGGCGACCCGATCGTCACCGCCAACGCGCTCCAGCCCCGCGAGAACTACGCGGTGCTGATCGACCGGTACCGCGAGCAGTACGCGGCCGCGGGGCACGACCCGGCCTACGGGTTCGTGGGCGCCGGGTCGGGCGGGCTGTTCCTGGCCGACACCACCGAGGAGGCGATCGAGCAGTACCGGCCGATCTACGAGGGCCAGGTGCGCCAGCAGGACTCGCGCAAGCACGCGCCGGGCGCCATCGGCAAGGTGACCAGCTTCCGCACCGTCGAGGACGCCGTCGAGCGCGGCCCCGCGCTGGTGGGCTCGCCCGAGCGGGTGGCCGAGAAGATCCTGGACTACCACGGCACGTTCGGGCACGTGCTCCAGTCGGTGTCCGTCAACCACCTGCTGGAGCCGGCCCGGCAGCAGGACGTGCTGCGCCGGTTCGCGGCCGAGGTGATCCCGCTGGTCCGGGCCGAGGTCAGCACCGACCTGTGGGGGCCGCGGGACGAGCGGCGGGCGGCCGGGTTCACGGCGGGCGTGCCGGCGGAGCGGTCCGCCGAGGTGCCCGCGTGACGGCGGGGGCGCGCCGTCCCGCCGGCGTCCACTGGTTCCTGCCGACCAACGGTGACGCCCGTGGCATCGTCGGCAGCGCGCACGCCAAGGAGGCCCACGGCGGCACCGGCGTCAGCGGGCTGCGCGCCCCCACCGTCGAGTACCTGGGCGAGGTGGCGCGCGCCGCGGACCGCCTCGGCTACGACGCCGTGCTGACGCCTACCGGCACCTGGTGCGAGGACGCGTGGCTCACCACCGCCGCCCTGGTCCAGCAGACGCGGCGGCTGCGGTTCCTGGTCGCGCTGCGGCCCGGGCTGGTCTCGCCCACGCTGGCCGCGCAGATGGCCGCCACCCTGCAGCGGTTCGCGGGCGCGCGGGTGCTGCTGAACGTCGTCACGGGCGGCGACGAGGTCGAGATGCGCCGGTTCGGCGACCACCTCGACCACGACGAGCGCTACGACCGCACGGCCGAGTTCCTCCGGGTGCTGCGCGGCGTCTGGTCCGTCGGAACGCCCGGCGGCCCGGAGTCGTTCGACCACGCCGGGCGGCACTACCGCATCGAGGGCGCGCGCCAGCTCGCGGCGCCCGACCCGGTGCCGGAGATCTGGTTCGGCGGGTCGTCCGACGCCGCGCTCCCCGTCGCCGCCGAGCACGCCGACGTGTACCTGACCTGGGGCGAGCCCCCGGACCAGGCCCGGCGCAAGATCGAGCGCGTCCGCGAGCTGGCCGCCGAGCGCGGCCGCACCCTGCGGTTCGGCGTCCGGCTGCACGTCCTGACCCGGGACCGGTCCGCGGACGCCTGGGCGGTCGCCCAGCGCTGGCTCGACGAGCTCACGCCGGAGCAGGTCGCCGGCGCCCAGCGCGTCCTGACCACGTCCGGCTCCGTGGGCCAGCGCCGCATGGCCGCGCTGCACGACGGCGGCCGGCTCGCCGCCGGCGGCGACGCCCGGGACCTGGAGGTCCACCCGGGCCTGTGGGCCGGCGTCGGCCTGGTCCGGGGCGGCGCGGGGACCGCGCTCGTGGGCAGCCACGAGGAGATCGCCGACCTGGTGGCCGAGTACCACGACGCCGGCTTCGACGAGTTCGTGCTGTCGGGCTACCCGCACCTGGAGGAGGCCTACTGGTTCGCGGAGGGCGTACGCCCGCTGCTCGACGCGCGAGGCGTCACGGCGCCGGCCGGCCAGGACGCGCGTCCCCAGGCCGCACCGGGCGCGAACTGAGGGACACCTGATGCGACACGCCGGGACAATTCGCCCGAGTTTCCGCGATTCCACCGGGTTACCGTGCGCTTGACCATGGCAGGATGACGCCATGGCGCTCACGGGACAGGTCAAGGAGGAGCTCGCGCGGGTGCGGGTGGCGAAGACGTCGTGCCGTAAGGCCGAGGTCTCCGCGACGCTGCGCTTCTCGGGTGGACTCCACATCATCTCCGGTCGGGTCGTGATCGAGGCGGAGCTCGACACCGAGCTCGCCGCGACCCGGCTGCGGCACGCCATCCACGACCTGTACGGGCACACCAGCGAGCTCATCGTCGTCCAGGCCGGCGGCCTGCGGAAGAGCTCCCGGTTCGTGGTGCGCGTGGTGCGCGAGGGCGAGTCGCTCGCCCGCCAGACCGGCCTGCTCGACGCCCGCGGCCGCCCCGTGCGCGGCCTTGCCCCCGAGGTCGTGTCCGCCGGTGTGCAGGAGGCCGAGGCAGTGTGGCGCGGCGCGTTCCTGGCGCACGGCTCGCTCACCGAGCCCGGCCGGTCCATGGCGCTCGAGGTGACCAGCCCCGGGCCCGAGGCGGCGCTCGCGCTCGTCGGCGCGGCCCGCCGCCTGGGCGTCGCCGCCAAGTCCCGCGAGGTGCGCGGCATCGACCGCGTCGTGATCCGCGACGGCGACTCCATCGGCCGGATGCTGGAGCGGATCGGCGCGCCCGAGACGCTCAAGGTCTGGGAGGAGCGCCGGGAGCGGCGCGAGGTGCGCGGCACCGCCAACCGCCTGGCCAACTTCGACGACGCGAACCTGCGCCGCTCGGCGCGGGCCGCCGTGGCCGCGGGCGCCCGCGTGCAGCGGGCCTTCGAGATCCTCGGCGACGAGCTGCCCGAGCACCTGCGCCAGGCCGGCGAGCTGCGCCTGGCCCACAAGCAGGCGTCGCTGGAGGAGCTGGGCCGCCTGGCCGAGCCGCAGCTCTCCAAGGACGCGGTGGCGGGGCGCATCCGTCGCCTGCTGTCCACGGCGGACAAGCGCGCCCTCGAGCTCGGCATCCCCGACACCGAGGCGGGGCTGTCCGCCGACCTGCTCGATCTGTGACCGGTTTCCGCGGCATCCGTTTTTGTGGGAAAGGACAGAACCTGGAGTTCCAGGCTGTCCGGCTCGGGTCACGGATCGGCACGGTTCGGGTATAGGCTCGAAATCGTCAGGTGACGACGCCGTGACCATCGCGTTTCCCCTTCGGGTCGTCGCGGGGTCGCGGCGCCCGGAAACACCCTGGCAACGCACTGCACCGTCGGGCATCGACGGCAGTGGCGACAGATCCAAGGAAACGTGTGCGCCGGGACGGCCGGCGCCCCTGAGGAGGGCATTGTGACCATCCGCGTCGGCATCAACGGCTTCGGCCGTATCGGCAGGAACTTCTACCGGGCTCTCGTGGAGTCGGGTGCGGACATCGAGGTCGTGGGCGTGAACGACCTCACCGACAACAAGACGCTCGCGCACCTGCTCAAGTACGACACGACGCTGGGCCGCTTCGGCAAGTCGGTCGACTTCGACGAAGACAACATCATCGTGGACGGCAAGAAGATCCGTGCGCTCGCCGAGCGCAACCCCGCCGACCTCCCCTGGGGCGAGCTGGGTGCGGACATCGTCATCGAGTCCACGGGCTTCTTCACCGACGCCACGAAGGCGAAGGCGCACATCGACGCCGGCGCCAAGAAGGTCATCATCTCGGCCCCGGCCAAGAACGAGGACGCGACGTTCGTCATGGGCGTCAACCACGAGCAGTACGACGCCGCGGCGCACCACATCATCTCGAACGCGTCGTGCACCACGAACTGCCTCGCCCCGCTGGCGAAGGCCCTGAACGACTCGATCGGCATCGAGCGTGGCCTCATGACCACGATCCACGCCTACACGGGTGACCAGAACCTGCAGGACGGCCCGCACAGCGACCTCCGTCGCGCCCGCGCCGCCGCGCAGAACATCGTCCCGACCACCACGGGTGCCGCCAAGGCCGTCGCCCTGGTGCTGCCGGAGCTCAAGGGCAAGCTGGACGGCTACGCCCTGCGCGTGCCGGTCATCACCGGCTCGGCCACGGACCTCACCTTCGAGGCCCCGCGCGACGTCACCGTCGAGGAGGTCAACGCAGCGATCAAGGCCGCCGCCGAGGGCCCGCTCAAGGGCATCCTCGAGTACGTGGACGACGAGATCGTGTCCTCGGACATCGTGACCAACCCGCACCAGAGCATCTACGACTCGAAGCTCACCAAGGTGATCGGCAACCAGGTCAAGGTCGTCTCCTGGTACGACAACGAGTGGGGCTACTCGAACAGCCTCGTGAACCTCACCGTGTTCGTCGGCGAGAAGCTCTGACAGCTCTCTCACCAGCGTGAACCACGACGTCCGCGTGCGCATCGGCCAGCCGGCGCACGCGGACGTCGTCATGTGACGGAAACCCCGACCGGCCCTCCTGGCGGCCGGTCCCCGACCTGGAGAGCTCATGAAGACCATCGACTCCCTCGGCGACCTGCGCGGCAAGCGCGTCCTGGTCCGCTCCGACTTCAACGTGCCCCTCGACGGTACGAAGATCACCGACGACGGCCGCATCCGCGCCGCCCTGCCCACGCTGACGCGGCTGACCGACGCCGGTGCGCGCGTCGTCGTCCTGGCCCACCTGGGCCGCCCCAAGGGCACGCCGGACCCGCAGTACTCCCTGGCGCCCGTCGCCGCCCGCCTGGGCGAGCTGCTCGGCCAGGACGTCGCGCTCGCGCAGGACCTCGTCGGCCCGTCCGCGAAGGCCACGGTCGAGGCGCTGGCCGACGGCCAGGTCGCCCTCCTGGAGAACGTGCGGTTCGACGCGCGCGAGACCTCCAAGGTCGACGCCGAGCGCGCCGAGCTCGCCGGTGAGCTCGCGCAGCTCGCGGACGCGTTCGTCTCCGACGGCTTCGGCGTCGTGCACCGCAAGCAGGCCTCCGTGTACGACATCGCGCAGGTGCTGCCCGCAGCGGCCGGCGACCTGGTGCTGAACGAGGTCCAGTCGCTGTCCAAGGCGACCGGCGACCCCGAGCGCCCCTACGCCGTGGTGCTCGGCGGCTCCAAGGTCTCGGACAAGCTGGGCGTCATCGCGAACCTGCTGACCAAGGCGGACCGCCTGCTCATCGGCGGCGGCATGGTCTTCACGTTCCTCGCGGCCAAGGGCCGGCCGGTGGGCAACAGCCTGCTGGAGAACGACCAGATCGAGACAGTCAAGGGCTACCTGGCCACGGCCGAGGCCAACGGCGTCGAGATCGTGCTGCCCACGGACATCGTCGCCGCGGACTCGTTCGCCGCGGACGCGCCGCACCAGGTGGTCGCGGCCGACGCCATCCCGGACGGCACCATGGGCCTCGACATCGGCCCCGAGTCCGGCAAGCTGTTCGCCGCCAAGCTGGCCGACGCGAAGACCATCGCCTGGAACGGCCCCATGGGCGTGTTCGAGTTCGAGGCCTTCGCCGACGGCACCAAGGCCGTGGCGCAGGGCATCATCGACGCGACGGCGGCCGGCGGGTTCTCCATCGTCGGCGGCGGCGACTCGGCCGCGGCCGTGCGCGTGCTCGGCTTCGACAAGGCCGGCTTCAGCCACATCTCGACCGGTGGCGGCGCGAGCCTGGAGCTGCTGGAGGGCAAGGAGCTCCCCGGCCTCACCGTCCTCGCCGACTGATCTCCGCCGGCTGACCTGAACTCTCCCCGAACAGAAAGAAGAAGCACGTGGCTACCACCCGCACGCCGCTGATGGCGGGCAACTGGAAGATGAACCTCGATCACCAGCAGGCGATCAGCACGGTCCAGAAGCTCTCCTGGACCCTGAAGGACGCCAAGCACGACTACGCCGCGGTGGAGGTGGCGGTCGTCCCGCCGTTCACCGACCTGCGTTCCGTGCAGACGCTCGTCGACGCCGACAAGCTGGAGATCGTCTACGGCGCCCAGGACCTGTCCAAGCACGAGTCCGGCGCCTACACGGGCGAGATCTCGGGCACCATGCTGAAGAAGCTCGGCTGCACGTACGTCGTGATCGGGCACTCCGAGCGCCGCGAGTACCACGCCGAGTCGGACGACGTCGTCAACGCCAAGGTGCGCGCCGCGTTCGCGCACGGCCTGACGCCGATCCTGTGCGTCGGCGAGGGCCTGGAGGTCCGCAAGGCCGGCAACCAGGTCTCGCACACCCTCGCGCAGGTCGAGGCCGCGCTGGCCGACGTGCCGGCCGAGCAGATCGCCTCCATCGTCATCGCCTACGAGCCCGTCTGGGCCATCGGCACCGGCGAGGTCGCGACCCCCGAGGACGCGCAGGAGGTCTGCGGCGCGATCCGTCGCGTGCTGGGCGAGCTGTGCGACCAGACGGTCGCCGAGGGCATCCGCGTCCTGTACGGCGGCTCCGTGAAGTCGGGCAACGTCGCGCAGATCATGGCGCAGCCCGACGTCGACGGCGCCCTCGTGGGTGGCGCGAGCCTGGACCCGGAGGAGTTCGCGAAGATCGCCCGCTACCAGTCCCATGTTGTCGCGTAGCGAACCCCTTTCCTGATGTGTCAGACCCACAGGTCACCCCGGTGACCTGTGGGTCTGACACGTCGTTTCCGAGACTCGCCCGCAACCTGCCTGAGGTACCCTCACTCGGGCGCGATGTTCCAGGTGCGACTCGCTTTTCGGGGCTTTTCGGAGTTCTGATCAGGGGGTTCGCAATGTGAGGTACGTCTCGCTTACTCTTGACCGAATCCGCCGCCGGGGAACGCCCGGCACATCTACAACCGAGGACGTGAACCGTGGACGCGCTCCGCATCATCCTGGAAGTTCTGCTGGTGCTCACCAGCGGCTTCCTCACCATGCTCATCCTGCTCCACAAGGGCAAGGGTGGCGGTCTGTCCGACATGTTCGGTGGCGGTATCTCGATGGGCGCCGGTTCCTCCGGCGTGGCCGAGCGGAACCTCAATCGCATCACAATCGCCTTTGCCCTGGTGTGGGCCGTGGTGATCGTCCTGCTCGGACTCATCCAGAAGGTCAGCTGACCCGGTCGCCAAGCGCCTAGCAGCTGACGGCCACACACAGAGGGGACGACAGACGTGGCATCAGGCGGTCATGCGATTCGAGGGAGCCGGGTAGGCGCCGGCCCTCTCGGGGAGACGGAGCGGGGCGACACCGCCCCGCGTATCCGAGTTTCCTACTGGTGTGCCAATGGGCACGAGACGGCACCGAGCTTCTCGGTAGGCGAGGACGTCGAGGCTCCCACGCAGTGGGACTGCCCGCGGTGCGGCTTCCCCGCCGGCATGGACCCGGTGAACCCGCCGAGTCCCGTGCGGAACGAGCCCTACAAGACGCACCTCGCCTACGTGAAGGAGCGCCGGTCCGACGAGGACGGCGCGGCCCTCCTGGAGGAGGCGCTGGAAGCGCTGCGCATCCGCCGTCGCGGACGAGTGGCTGGCTAAGAGTTTTGAGGCCGGTGGTACAGAACGCCGGCGAAGTAGAACGAGGGCGGGACACCTGACCAGGTGTCCCGCCCTCGTTCTGTCTCGCCACGGTTCTACTTCGCCACGGTTCTACTTCGCCCTGGTTCTACTTCGGCGTGGTGGCGCCCGCCGACTCGAGGTCCAGCAGCCACAGCGTGCGTGCCTGCCCGACGGCGCCCGCGGCGGGCACCTCGCTCACCGGGTCGCCGGCCAGCGCCGCCGCGACCCGGTCCGCCTTCTCGGCGCCGGCCGCGACGACCCACACCTCGCGGGCGGCCCGGATGGCGTCGAACGTGAGGGAGACCCGCTCCGGCGGCGGCTTGGGCGAGCCGTGCACGCCCGTCGTCGTGCCCTGCGCGGCCAGACCCTCGTGGCCGGGGAACAGGGACGCGACGTGCCCGTCCGGGCCCATGCCGAGCAGCAGGACGTCGAACGCCGGGACGCCGTCCGCCGCGCCGTCCGCGTGCTCCGCGAGGGTGGCCGCGTAGGCCGCGGCGCCCTCCTCGGGCGTCGCGACCGACGTCGGCCCCGGCATGGCGTGGACGTTGGCGGCGGGGAGCCCGTGCCCGGCGACCAGGCCGTCGAGCAGCGCCTCGCGCGCCTGCGTCTCGTTGCGGTCCGGGTCGCCGTCCGGCAGGAACCGCTCGTCGCCCCACCACAGGTGCACGTTCGACCAGTCCACGGCCGGCACCAGCGGGCTCGCGGCCACGGCCGCGAGCGTCGCGATGCCGACCGTGCCGCCCGTGAGCACGACGTGCACGGGGGAGCGGACCGACTGCACGTCCAGGACGCGCGTCAGCAGCCGCGCGGCGGCCGCCTGCGCGAGCACCTCCTTGTCGGGGTGCACGACGACGAGCCGCACCCCGGACGCGTCGGCCATCAGGCCGCCGTCCGGTTGGTGACGTACCCGAGACCCCGCGTGAGGACCTCCTCGAAGATCTCGTCCGGGTCGAGCCGGCGCAGCTCCTCGATGAGGGCCTCGTTGAGGGCACGGATCGGCAGCGCGATCCGCCGCGCGGGCTTGCCCGGCTGCGTGATCGTGACGGTGCGGCCGTCCGGGCGGTCGAGCACGATGGGGCCGCTCTTGCGCTCCAGCACGACGCGCGTGATGGCGTCGTCGCTGGCGGTGCGCACCACCTCGGCCGGGACGTTCAGCCGTGCCCCGAGCCAGGCCGCGAGCAGGTCGAGGGACGTGTGCTTCTTCTGCCCCTCGACCGTCACCGACAGCACCGGCTCGAACGGCGGCTGCTCCACGGCGGCCGCGATGAGCGCCCGCCACAGGGTCACGCGCGCCCACGCGAGGTCGGTGTCGCCGGGGGCGTACGTGCCCGCGAGCTTGCCGAGCAGCTCCTCCGGGTCCTTCGCCGTGGTGCTGTCGATGATCCGGCGGGTCGCCATGGCGCCCACCGGGTCCTGCGACGGCACCGCCGGCGCCTCCCGCGGCCACCAGGCCACGATCGGCGCGTCGGGCAGCAGGAGCGGCATGACCAGCGTGTCGGTCCGCTCCAGGAGCGGGCCGAAGGCGCGCAGCACCACCACCTCGGAGGCACCGGCGTCACCGCCCACGCGGATCTGCGCGTCGAGCCGGGCGTCCGTCCCGCGCGCCGCCGGGGCGACGACGATGACGCGGCACGGGTGCTCGCGGCTCGCGTCGTTGGCGGCCTCGACCGACTCCTCGACGTCGCGCTCGTCGGCCAGCACCACGAGGGTGAGCACGCGGCCGAGGGCCACCGCACCGCCCTCGTCGCGCAGGCGCACGAGCCGCTTGTTGACGTCGTTGGTCGTCGTGTCCGGCATGTCGATGATCACGGTCGCCTCCAGGTCCGGCCGTCGCGCTCCATCATGGCGTCGGCGGACGCCGGACCCCAGGTGCCGGACGCGTAGGGCTCCGGCTGGCCCTTGCGCGCCCAGTAGGACGTGATCGGGTCGAGGATCTTCCAGGAGAGCTCGACCTCCTCGCGCGTCGGGAAGAGCGGCGGGTCGCCGAGCAGCACGTCGAGGATGAGCCGCTCGTAGGCCTCGGGGGAGGACTCGGTGAACGAGTGCCCGTAGCCGAAGTCCATCGTCACGTCGCGCACCTGCATCGCCGTGCCCGGCACCTTGGCGCCGAACCGCATGGTGACGCCCTCGTCGGGCTGCACGCGGATGACCAGGGCGTTGCTGCCGAGCTCTGACGTCAGCGACGTCTCGAACGGCAGGTGCGGCGCCTTCTTGAACACGACGGCCACCTCGGTGACGCGGCGGCCCAGGCGCTTGCCGTGCCGCAGGTAGAACGGGACGCCCGCCCAGCGGCGGTTGTCGACGTCCACCCGGATCGCGGCGAAGGTCTCCGTGGAGGAGTCCTTCGCGATGCCGTCCTCCTCCAGGAAGCCCGGCACCTCCTCGCCACCCTGCCAGCCGGCCTCGTACTGGCCGCGCGCGGTGTGCTTGCCCAGGTCACGCGGCAGACGCACCGACGAGAGCACCTTGATCTTCTCGGCGCGCAGCTCGGCGGCGTCGAAGTTGCGGGGCTCCTCCATGGCGACCAGGGCCAGGAGCTGGATCAGGTGGTTCTGGATGACGTCGCGCGCGGCGCCGATCCCGTCGTAGTAGCCCGCACGGCCGCCGATGCCGATGTCCTCGGCCATCGTGATCTGCACGTGGTCCACGTAGTTCGAGTTCCACAGGGGCTCGAACATGGTGTTCGCGAAGCGCAGCGCCAGGAGGTTCTGGACCGTCTCCTTGCCCAGGTAGTGGTCGATGCGGAACACCGACTCCGGGTCGAACACCTTGGAGACGACGGCGTCGAGCTCCTTGGCGCTGGCCAGGTCGTGCCCGAACGGCTTCTCGATGACGACGCGCCGCCAGGCGTGCACGCCGTCGCCGTCCGCGTCCTCGTCCGGGTGCGACAGCCCGTGCTTGGAGAGCTGCTCGCACACCACCGGGAACGCCGACGGCGGCACCGACAGGTAGAACGCGTGGTTGCCGCCCGTGCCGCGCTCCTTGTCGAGCGTCTCGACGGTCTCGCGCAGCCGCTCGAACGCGGCGTCGTCGTCGAAGGAGCCCTGGACGAACCGGATGCCCTCGGCGAGCTGGCGCCACGTGGCCTCCCGGAACGGGGTCCGGGCGTGCTCCTTGACGGCGTCGTGCACGACCTGCGCGAAGTCCTGGTCCTCCCAGTCGCGCCGCGCGAAGCCCGTCAGGGCAAAGCCCGGCGGCAGGAGGCCGCGGTTGGCGAGGTCGTAGACGGCGGGCATGAGCTTCTTGCGGGACAGGTCACCCGTCACGCCGAAGATCACGAGGCCGCTGGGGCCCGCGATGCGGGGCAGTCGCAGGTCGAGGGGGTCGCGCAGGGGGTTGACCCCCTGCGCGATCTTCGCGGGCCTCACCGCTCGCCGGCCCCGGCGTCGTCGAGGCCGTTCTTGGTGGTCGTCAGGAGCTCGTCCCAGCTGACCTCGAACTTCTTCACGCCCTCGTCCTCCAGCTGCACCGTCACCTCGTCGATCGAGATGCCCTGCGCCTCGATGGCCGCGATGGTCGCGGCCGCCTGCTCGCCCGAGCCGGTCACGGTGTCCGCGAGGACGATCCCGTGGTCGGCGAACGCGTCGAGCGTCTTCTCCGGCATCGTGTTCACGACGCCGGCCACCACGAGCTCGTCCACGTACATCGTGTCGCGGTAGGACGGGTCCTTGACGCCGGTCGACGCCCACAGGGGCCGCTGCGGCTGCGCGCCGGCGGCCGCGAGGGCGGCCCAGCGCCCTGTGTCATCGGTGGTGAAGACGTCTTCATACGCCGCGTAAGCGAGCCGGGCGTTCGCGATGGCGGCCTGGCCGCGCAGCGCGAGCGCCTCGTCCGTGCCCACGGCGTTCAGGCGCTTGTCGACCTCCGAGTCCACGCGGGACACGAAGAACGACGCGACCGAGCCGATCACGGACAGGTCGTGGCCCGCCTCCCTGGCCTGCTCCAGGCCGGCCAGGAAGGCGTCCATCACGGCGCGGTAGCGCTCGATCGAGAAGATCAGCGTCACGTTGACGCTGATGCCCTGCGCGAGGGTCGACGTGATGGCCGGCAGGCCCTCCGCCGTGGCGGGGATCTTGATCATCACGTTGGGCCGCGCGACGGTCTCCCACAGCCGGACGGCCGTGGTCTGCGTCGCCGCCGTGTCGCGGGCCAGGCGCGGGTCCACCTCGATGGACACGCGGCCGTCCACGGCGCCGGTGGCGTCGTAGACGGGGCGCAGCAGGTCGGCGGCGTCGCGCACGTCGTCCGTGGTGATGCGCTCCACCGCGGTCTCGACGTCGGACCCGGCCAGCTCGCCGAGGATGCCCGCGTAGGCGTCGCCGTGGGCGAGCGCCGCCGCGAAGATCGTCGGGTTGGTGGTCACGCCGACGACGTTCCGGGTGACCATGAGCTCTGCCAGGTTGCCGCTCCGGAGCCGCTCCCGGGACAGGTCGTCGAGCCAGATGGCGACACCCGCCTCGGACAGCCGCTCGGTGGGGCTGACGTTCTCGCCGCTGTCGCTGGTGCTGTCAGTCATCGTGCCCTTCCTCTCTCGGGTCCAGTCTCGTGTCCAGGTGTTCCGACGCGGTTCAGGACGCCGCCTCGATCGACTCCTTGGCGGCCTGGGCGACCGCCTCGGAGGTGATGCCGTACTCGGCGTAGAGCGTCTTGTAGTCCGCCGACGCGCCGTAGTGCTCGAGCGAGACGATGCGGCCGGCGTCGCCGACGACCTCGCGCCAGCCCTGCGCCACGCCCGCCTCGACGGAGACCCGGGCCTTCACACCGGACGGGATGACCGACTCGCGGTAGGCCTCGTCCTGCTTGTCGAACCACTCGCGCGACGGCAGGGAGACCACGCGGGCCTGGATGCCGTCGGCGGCGAGGAGCGCGCGCGCCTCGACGGCGAGCTGCACCTCGGAGCCGGTGCCCACGAGGACGACGTCGGGCGTGCCCTCGGTGTCCAGGAGCACGTAGCCGCCCTTGAGGGTGCCCTCGGCGCCGGCGAAGCCGTCGGTGCCGCGCGGGTAGGTGGGCACGTTCTGCCGGGTCAGCACGATGCCGGCCGGGTTCTTCGTGTTCTCCAGGATGCCGCGCCAGGCCCAGGCGGTCTCGTTCGCGTCCGCCGGGCGGACGACGTCGAGGTTCGGGATGGCCCGCAGCGCCGCGAGGTGCTCGACCGGCTGGTGGGTCGGGCCGTCCTCGCCGAGGCCGATGGAGTCGTGCGTCCACACGAACGTGGTCGGGATGCTCATCAGCGCGGCCAGGCGCACCGAGGCACGCATGTAGTCGGCGAACTGCAGGAACGTGCCGCCGTACGGGCGGGTCAGGCCGTGCAGCACGATGCCGTTCAGGATCGAGCCCATGGCGTGCTCGCGGATGCCGAAGTGCAGGGTGCGGCCGTAGGGGTCGCCCGGGAACTTCTTGGTCGCGTGCTCGGTCGGCACGAACGACGGCACGCCGTCCATGGTCGTGTTGTTCGAGCCGGCGAGGTCGGCGGAGCCGCCCCACAGCTCGGGCAGCACGTCCTTGAGCGCGGTGAGCACCTTGCCCGACGCCGCACGGGTCGCGACGCCCTTCTCGCTCGCCTCGAACTCGGGCAGGGAGTCGGCCCAGCCCTCGGGCAGCTCGTGGGCGCGCAGGCGCTCCAGGAGCGCGGCCTGCTGCGGGTTGGCCTCGGACCAGGCGGCGAAGGCGGCGTCCCAGGCCTCGCGCTGCGTGGCCTGGCGCTCGGCGACGGAGCGCGTGTAGGCGAGCACCTCGTCGTCGATCGCGAAGGTGGCCTCGGGGTCCAGGCCGAGCGCGGTCTTGAGGCCCTTGACCTCGTCGGCGCCCATGGCCGAGCCGTGGATGCCACCGGTGTTCTGCTTGGTGGGCGACGGCCAGCCGATGATGGTGCGCAGCGCGATGATCGACGGCTTGCCGGTCTCGGCCTTGGCGGCGTCGAGGGCGGCGGCCAGCGCGTCGGTGTCCTCGGCGTAGCCCTCGCCGCCCGAGGTCCAGTCCACGCGCTGGGTGTGCCAGCCGTAGGCCTCGTAGCGCTTGAGCACGTCCTCGGTGAACGCGATGTTGGTGTCGTCCTCGATCGAGATCTTGTTGTCGTCCCAGATCACGATCAGGTTGCCGAGCTGCTGGTGGCCGGCGAGCGACGAGGCCTCCGAGGTGACGCCCTCCTGCAGGTCGCCGTCGGAGGCGATGACGTACACGTGGTGGTCGAACGGCGACTCGCCGGGGGCGGCGGACGGGTCGAGCAGACCCCGCTCGCGGCGCGAGGCGAACGCCATGCCGACGGAGGAGGCGAGGCCCTGGCCCAGCGGGCCGGTCGTGATCTCGACGCCGGCGGTGTGGCCGAGCTCCGGGTGGCCCGGGGTCTTGGAGCGCCAGGTGCGCAGCGCGGCGAGGTCGTCCATCTCCAGGCCGTAGCCGGCGAGGAAGAGCTGCAGGTAGATCGTCAGCGACGAGTGGCCGGCGCTCAGTACGAACCGGTCGCGGCCCTGCCAGTGCGGGTCGGACGGGTCGTGGCGCATGGCCTTCTGGAAGAGGAGGTACGCGGCCGGCGCGAGCGAGATCGCGGTTCCGGGGTGTCCGTTGCCCACCTTCTCGACGGCGTCCGCGGCCAGCGCCTTGATGGCCTTGACCGCTCGCTCGTCGAGCTCCGACCACTCCAGGGGCTTCAGCACGGGGTCGAAAGCGTTCACGAGTCCTCTTTCTCTCCGCCGTCGACCCTCGTCCTTGTCCGGAGAGCGGACGCGCCGGAGAGCCGCGCAGCGTGCGTGCGGCGGCGGCGGGATGCCGGCCGCCCTTCAATCGATGGCGTCAACAACCCTATACGCGCGCGTAATCCGTTGCGCAGGGCTGTCCACGGACTGTTCGTCCCAGGATGTGGTGGACAAATCTCACACGCTCGCGGGGGAATGCGGTGCGCGACCCGGTCACCCCGCGACGTACCATGGGCACGCACCCGACCGGCAACAGCGCCGACCAGGTGCGTCATCGACTTCCTGCCCCTCCCGAACGGAACTGCGACGCGCGTGAGAACGAGCCACCTGACGAACGGCCAGACCGCGCGTCCCCAGGAGGACGGCCCCGAGGTCCCGGCCGCCGACGTCGAGCAGCGTCCCGGGGGCTGGTTCATGCGCCGCGCCGGCGCGTATGTCGCGCTGACCAAGCCGCGCGTCATCGAGCTGCTGCTCGTGACGACCGTGCCCACGATGATCCTCGCGGCCGACGGCCTGCCCAGCTTCTGGCTGATCGTCACCACGCTGATCGGTGGCGCCGGCGCCGCGGGCAGCGCGAACGCGTTCAACATGTGGTGGGACCGGGACATCGACCAGGTCATGAACCGCACCAAGAAGCGCCCGCTGGCCACGGGGGAGATCACGCCGCGCGCCGGCCTGGTGTTCGCCTCGATCCTCGGCCTGCTGTCGCTGGCGTGGTTCGCCCTGGTCATCAACTGGGCCGCGATGTGGCTCACCCTGGGCGCCATCGTCATCTACGTCGTCGGCTACACGATGATCCTCAAGCGCCGCACCCCGCAGAACATCGTGTGGGGCGGCATCGCCGGCTGCATGCCGGTGTTCATCGGCTGGGCGTCGGTCACCGGCGGGCTGAGCTGGGCGGCGCTGGCGCTGTTCGGCATCATCTTCTTCTGGACGCCGCCGCACTACTGGCCGCTGTCGATCAAGTTCAAGAAGGACTACGCCGCCGCGAACGTCCCGATGCTGCCGGTGGTCAGCGACGACAAGCGCGTCGCCGCAGAGATGGTGGGCTACACGATCGCGATGATCGCCTGCTCGCTGCTGCTCACCCCGCTCGCGGGCATGTCCTGGGTCTACACCGTGGTGGCCGCCGTGCTGGGCGGCTGGTTCCTCTGGTCGACGATCGCGATGCTGCGCCGGGCGCAGGGCAAGGCCGAGGGCAAGCTGGGCGCCATGAAGGTGTTCCACGGCTCCATCACGTACCTGTCGCTGCTGTTCGTCGCGGTCGCGGTGGACGTCTTCCTGCCCTTCTGATCCCCTTCTGATCGTCCGCCCGGGGCCGCACCAGACCTCGGCATAGCGGGGGTCATGATTCGGCCTGCATGCTGGTGGCCGCCTAGGCTGGGCGCGTGACCGAGACCCCAGCCGACCGAACCACCGAACCTGCCGAACAGCCGGCCGCGCAGTCCGCGGGCTATTCCTCGGGCCTGCCGACGGCGACCGCCGTCGTCCCCGAGAGCGACCTGGCGCCGCGCCGGGCCGCCCGCGAGAAGTCGCGCGTGGCGCCCGACTACGCGCGTGCCTGGCTCCTGCTCTCCGCGATGCGGACCGAGCTCTTCGACAAGGCACAGCTCTCCCGGGCGGACCAGGTGATCCTCGACTGCGAGGACGCCATCGACGACTCGCTCAAGGACGAGGCGCGCGAGAACGTCATCCGGTGGATCAAGAGCGGCGGCAGCGCCTGGGTCCGGATCAACGACCGCACGGCGCCGTCCTGGGCCGACGACGTGGCCTACCTGCGCGGCCTCGAGGGCCTCAACGGCGTGATGCTCGCGAAGACCGAGAGCGCGGACGACGTCATCGACACCGCGCAGCGCCTCGGCGGCGACGTGCCCGTGATCCCGCTCGTGGAGTCAGCCCTCGGCATCGAGGAGGCCGTGCACATCGCGAAGGCCCGCGGCGCGTTCCGCCTCGCGTTCGGCTCGGGCGACTACCGCCGCGACACCGGCGCCGCCAACGAGCCCATGGCCATGGCCTACCCGCGCACGCGCCTCGTGGTCGCCAGCCGCATCGGCGGCCTGCCCGGCCCCGTGGACGGCCCCACGGTCGGCTCGTCGCACGCGCTGCTGCGCGAGCAGTCGACCGACGCGGTCAACCTCGGCATGACCGGCAAGCTCTGCCTGGACTTCGAGCAGTCGAGCGTCATCAACGAGTCCTTCGCGCCGACGTCGTCCGACGTGGCCTGGGCCGTCGACTTCTTCGCCGAGTTCGAGGCCGCCGGCTCCGTGATCCGCGACGGCAGCGACAAGCCGCGCCTCGCCCGCGCCCAGGTGATCCGGTCGCGCGCCGAGCTGTTCGGCATCGACCCGTCCTGACGGCGGGGGGCGCCGTCCCCGGCGCGCCCCGCCCGCTTCACCCGCTCACGCTCGGCATGATGGGCCGGTGTCCACCGCACTGGCCCGTCCGTCGTCCCGGGAGAACCCACCCAGCGCCCCACCGGCCGTCGCCGTGGAGGGTGGGCTCGACCGCGCACTGCGGGACTACCTGGCCCACCTGAGCGTGGAGCGCGGGCTGTCGGCCAACACCGTCGCCGCCTACCGGCGCGACCTCGTGCGGTACGCCGCGTTCCTCGGCACGACGGGCCGGAGCGGCCTGTCCGGGATCACGGAGTCCGACGTCACGGCGTTCGTCGAGGCCGTGCGCCAGGGGGCCGACGGCGGCCGTCCGCTGTCGCCGTCGTCGACCGCCCGCGCCCTGGCCGCCGTGCGCGGCTGGCACCGGTTCGCGCAGGCCGAGGGGCTCGCGGTGGACGACCCGTCCGCCGAGGTGCGCGCCCCCACGCAGCTCCGGCGGCTGCCGCACGCCCTGTCCGTGGACGACGTCGCCGGGCTGCTCGACGCCGCCGGGGCGGGCGACGGGCCGCTGCCGCAGCGCGACCGGGCGCTGCTGGAGCTGCTGTACGCGACGGGCGCCCGGATCTCCGAGATCGTGGGGCTCGACGTCGACGGGGTGGGCGACCGCACCGCCGTCCGGCTGCTCGGCAAGGGCTCCAAGGAGCGCGTGGTGCCCGTGGGGTCGTTCGCGCGCGACGCCGTCGAGGCGTACCTCGTGCGGGCCCGCCCGGCACTGGCCGCCGCGGGCCGCGGCACGCCCGCCCTGTTCCTCAACACGCGCGGGGCGCGGATGTCGCGGCAGACGGCGTGGGCCGCGCTGCAGGCCGCCGCCGCGCGCGCCGGGCTCACGGAGCACGTCTCGCCGCACACCCTGCGGCACTCGTTCGCGACCCACCTGCTCTCGGGCGGGGCCGACGTGCGCGTGGTGCAGGAGCTGCTCGGGCACGCGTCGGTCACGACCACGCAGATCTACACGATGGTCACCCCCGACGCCCTGCGCGAGGTCTACGCCGCGGCCCACCCGCGCGCCCGCTGACGGGGCGGGGGACGGGCGGCGCGGCCGAAGGGCGCCACGCCGGGGCTCGAGCCGGGTCCTGCCCACACTCTGGTATAGCGTGGCGGGCGTGAGCGAGGCACCCAGCCAGGAGGGATCGAGCACGATGACCGACATTCTTCTCGGCAAGACGGTCGTCGGCGGTGCACCCACGGACTCGGAGATCGTGCGCGACGTCGTGGGTCGGGTCATGCCCGACCTGCCCGAGCCGGCGCCCCTGTCGAGCCACGGCCCGGCGCGCATCATCGCGATGTGCAACCAGAAGGGCGGGGTCGGCAAGACGACGACCACGATCAACCTGGGCGCGTGTCTCGCGGAGTACGGCCGCAAGGTGCTCCTGGTCGACTTCGACCCGCAGGGCGCCGCGTCGGTGGGCATCGGCGTGAACCCGCACGAGCTCGACCTCACGATCTACAACCTGCTCATGGAGCGGGGCGTGGACATCAAGGACGTGCTCATCCCGTCCGGCATCGAGAACCTCGACGTGCTCCCCGCGAACATCGACCTGTCGGCGGCGGAGGTACAGCTCGTGGGCGAGGTCGCCCGGGAGTCGGTGCTGGCCCGCGCCCTGCGCCCGGTGATCGACGACTACGACGTGATCCTCATCGACTGCCAGCCGAGCCTCGGCCTGCTCACCGTCAACGCCCTGACGGCGGCGCACGGCGTGCTGATCCCGCTGGAGTGCGAGTTCTTCGCGCTGCGCGGCGTCGCGCTCCTGGTGGAGACCATCGAGAAGGTGCGCGACCGGCTCAACCCCGCGCTGGAGATCGACGGTATCCTCCCCACCATGTACGACTCGCGCACCCTCCACTCCCGGGAGGTCGTGGCCCGGGTGCACGAGGCCTTCGGCGACACGCTGCTGCACTCGATCATCGGGCGCACGGTGAAGTTCCCCGACGCCACGGTGGCCGCCGAGCCCATCACCGCGTACGCCCCGGGGCACCCGGGTGCCGCCGCGTACCGTCAGCTCGCCCGGGAGCTCGTGGCCCGTGGCGACGCTGCCTGACGCGGGGGTGCTCTCGGCCGAGGCGCCCGAGGCAGAGGCCCCCGGGGCGCCGTCGTCCGAGCAGGCACCCGCGACGCCGGGGGAGCAGCCCGCGGAGCGGGCGTCGTCGCGCATGTTCCAGGTGCGGCTGCACAACTTCGAGGGCCCGTTCGACCTGCTCCTGTCGCTGATCGCGAAGCACCAGATGGACGTCACCGAGGTGGCGCTCGCGGTGGTGACCGACGAGTTCGTCGCGCACATCCGCGAGGCCGAGCGGGCCTCGCGGGAGGCCGCCGACCGCGGCGAGGTGCACGAGTCCTGGGACCTCGGCGTGGCCAGCGAGTTCCTGGTGATCGCCGCGACGCTGCTCGACCTCAAGGCCGCGCGCCTGCTGCCCGGCGTCGTCGACGAGGACGCCGAGGACCTGGAGCTGCTGGAGGCCCGCGACCTGCTGTTCGCGCGGCTCCTGCAGTACCGCGCGTACAAGGAGGTCTCGAAGGTCCTCGCGGACCAGATGGCGTCGTCGGGACGCCGCGTGCCCCGCCTGGCGCCGCTGGAGCCGCACCTGGCCGCGATCCTCCCGGAGCTGGTCTGGGACACGACGCCGGAGCGGCTCGCGGAGCTGGCCGCGAAGGTGCTGGCGCCCAAGCCGCCGCCCGTGGTGGGCCTGGCCCACCTGCACGGCTCCGCGGTCAGCGTGCGCGAGGAGGCCGGCGTCATCGTCAAGCGCCTGCGCGCCGAGCACTCCGTGACCTTCCGGTCGCTGACGGCGGGCACGGAGCGGCTCGTGACCGTCGCCCGGTTCCTGGCGCTGCTGGAGCTGTTCCGCGACGCGCTGGTCGGGTTCGAGCAGGTCACCCCGCTGGGCGAGCTGACGGTGCGGTGGACCGCAGGGCCCGGCGACGGCGAGAAGTACCTCGACCCGGCGGCCGGCCCGGGCGAGTTCGACGAGGACGACCTGCCGGCGGCGGCGCCCGAAGGTGCCGAGCAGGCAGACACCGAGCAGCCCGGAACGGAGGCGACAGCATGACCGTCGAGGAACAGGCCCCGCAGGCCCCCGAAGCCCCGCAGGCGGGCGTCCCGGCCGGCCCCGCGCCGGAGGAGCAGGTCCTCGTCGACGTGCACACGCTCCCGGGCGGCGCGCACGCGGCGGTCGAGGCCGTGCTCATGGTGGCCGACGCGCCGATCGGCGCGGACCGCATCGCGGCCGCGCTGAACCTGACGCAGGACGAGACCGACGACATCCTGCACGAGCTGGCCGACGAGTACGCCGGCCACCTCGGGTCCCGCCCGCGCGGCTTCGAGCTGCGCCGGACGGTCGACGGGTGGCGCATCTACTCCTCCACGGCACACGCGGACCCCGTCGGGCGCTTCGTGCTGGACGGCCAGTCGTCGAAGCTGAGCCAGGCCGCGCTGGAGACGCTCGCCGTGATCGCGTACCGTCAGCCGGTGACGCGTGGCCAGATGAGTGCGGTCCGCGGCGTGAGCGTCGACGGCGTCGTGCGGACCCTGCTGACCCGCGGGCTGATCGCCGAGATCGGTCAGGACCCGAGCTCGGGTGCGGTTCTGTTCGGAACCACGGGATACTTCTTGGAGCGGATGGACTTCTCGTCGCTCGACGAGCTGCCCCCGCTGGCGCCGCACCTGCCGGACCTCGACATGATCGACGGTCTCGACGGGCTGGACTCCTAGCCCGGCCCGAGGCCGCGCACACGGGTTCCATCGCGCCCTTCCTTGTTTTTCCGACGTACCGAGAGATGAATCATGAGCAACGAACGCCGCGGCGGGAGCCGCCGCGAGTCCGGTGACGGACAGCAGCCCCGCCGCCCCGCCCGTTCGGGCGGCCAGTCCGGCAACCGGTCCGGAGGCCAGGCCGGCAAGCAGGGCGGCCGGCAGGGCGGGAACTTCCGTGGGGGCAGCTCCGCGAAGAGCCGCGCGCAGGCGAACGCGCCGCGCCGTCGGCCCGCGCAGTCCTCGGAGCCGGCCCGGGACGTGCACGTCGAGGACGGCGTGCGGCTGCAGAAGGTGCTCGCGCAGGCAGGCCTGGGCTCGCGCCGCGCGTCGGAGGAGCTGATCGCGAACGGGCGCGTCGAGGTGGACGGGCAGCTCGTCACCGAGCTGGGCGTGCGCGTCGACCCCGCGACCGCCGTCATCCACGTGGACGGGCTGCGCATCCAGCTCGACCAGGCCAAGGTGACGATCGCGCTGAACAAGCCGCTCGGCGTCGTCTCCACGATGGACGACCCCAAGGGCCGCCCGACCGTCGCGGACCTCATCCGGAACCGTGAGGAGCGCCTGTTCCACGTGGGCCGGCTCGACGCGGACAGCGAGGGCCTGCTGCTCCTGACGAACGACGGCGAGCTCGCCAACCGCCTGTCGCACCCGAAGTACCAGATCGCCAAGACGTACCTGGTGACGGTCGAGGGCGAGGTGTACCCGCGCATCGGCCGCGAGCTGCTGAAGGGTGTGGAGCTCGACGACGGCGTCGCCAAGATGGACGCCGTGCACGTGCTCCAGCAGATCGACGGGTTCGCGATGCTGGAGGTCGTGCTGCACGAGGGCCGCAACCGGATCGTGCGCCGCATGTTCGAGGCCGTCGGGCACCCCGTCACGCGCCTGGTGCGCACCCGGATCGGCCCGATCCCGCTGGGTGACCTCAAGGCCGGCCGCACCCGCGTCCTGGGTCGCACGGAGCTCGGCACCCTGATGAACGCGGTAGACCTGTAATCTCTCCCGCTGAGTGCTGGGTATTCGCCCCTGAGCCCGCACTCGGACGGCAGATATCCAGCACTCAACGAAATGAGCGAACCTGTGACCAGCCCTGTAGTGATCGCCATCGACGGGCCGTCGGGCTCCGGCAAGTCGAGCGTGTCGAAGGCGGTCGCGGCGCGCCTCGGCCTGGCCTACCTGGACACGGGCGCCATGTACCGGGCGGCCACGGTGTGGGGCATGGCGACGGCGGACCTGGCGGACGCCGGGGCCGTCACCACCGCGGTCCGGGCGATGCCGCTGGTCATGGGGCTGGACCCGGTCGCGCCGGGCGTCGAGCTGGACGGGAAGGACGTCGCCGAGACGATCCGCACCACCGAGGTCACGACCAACGTGTCCAAGGTGGCGTCCAACCTCGACGTCCGCGCCGAGCTCAAGCGGCTCCAGCGCGAGATCATCGACCAGGAGTCGGGCGCGCAGGCCGTGCAGTCGGGCGGCCGGGGGATCGTGGCCGAGGGCCGCGACATCACCACGGTCGTGGCGCCCGACGCCGACGTCCGCGTGCTGCTCACCGCCTCGGAGGAGGCGCGCCTGCGCCGCCGTTCCCTGGAGGTGCACGGCGCCGACGACGCGAGCGCCGTCGAGGCCACGAAGGACCAGGTGCTGCGCCGCGACCAGGACGACGCCAAGGTGACGCAGTTCCTCGTCGCCGCCGACGGTGTGGTGACGGTGGACTCCAGCGACCTCGACTTCGAGCAGACGGTCGACGCGGTGCTTGCGGTGGTCACGCAGGTGACGGGGCGCGCGGTCGCGCCGTCCGCGTAGGGAGCGACGCAGGTCATACGTCCGCGGGTCGGCCTGAGCGCGCCGGGCCTGCGACAATGGACGCATGACCCACGACTCCTCTGCATCCGAGGCTGCCCTGAACCCGGCGGCCGGAGACGATGCTGCCCTGGACGACGCCGCCACCGTCGCACCCGACCTCGACCTCACCGAGACCGAGGACGACGTCGCGCGCGAGCGCGCCCTGCGCGTCGGCCTCGAGGAGTTCGAGCTCGACGAGGAGGACCAGGCGCTCCTGGACTCCGAGTGGGCGGACGACGAGGACGAGGCCGAGCAGATCCTGCCGGTGCTCGCGATCATCGGGCGCCCGAACGTCGGCAAGTCGACGCTGGTCAACCGCATCCTCGGCCGCCGCGAGGCCGTCGTGGAGGACAAGCCGGGCGTGACGCGCGACCGCGTGTCCTACCCGGCGGAGTGGGCCGGTCGCCGGTTCATGCTGGTGGACACGGGCGGCTGGGAGGTCGACGTCGCCGGCATCGAGTCCAAGGTGGCGGAGCAGGCCGAGGTCGCGATCTCCCTGGCCGACGCCGTGGTCTTCGTGGTCGACGCCGCCGTGGGCGCCACGGCCACGGACGAGCGGGTCGTGGAGCTGCTGCGCCGCTCCGGCAAGCCGGTCGTGCTGTGCGCCAACAAGGTGGACGGCGCCTCGGGCGAGGCGGACGCCACGTACCTGTGGGCCCTGGGCCTGGGGGAGCCGTTCCCGGTCTCGGCGCTGCACGGCCGTGGCACGGGCGACCTGCTCGACGCCGCGATCAAGGCGCTGCCGTCCAAGTCCGCGCACGGCACGCTGCGGCCCGCGGGCCCGCGCCGCGTGGCGCTCGTCGGGCGGCCGAACGTGGGCAAGTCGTCGCTGCTGAACAAGATCGCCGGCTCCGAGCGGGTCGTGGTCGACGAGGTCGCGGGCACCACGCGTGACCCGGTCGACGAGCTGATCGAGCTGCGCGGCATCCCGTACTGGTTCGTCGACACGGCCGGCATCCGCCGTCGGGTGCACCAGACCAAGGGCGCCGACTTCTACGCGTCGCTGCGTACCGCGGCCGCGATCGACAAGGCCGAGATCGGCGTGGTGCTGGTGGACGCCTCCGCCCCGCTGACGGAGCAGGACATCCGCGTGATCCAGCAGGTCGTGGACTCCGGTCGTGCCCTGACGATCGCGTACAACAAGTGGGACCTCATGGACGAGGACCGCCGCCCCTACCTCGAGCGCGAGATCGAGAAGGAGCTGGTGCAGATCCAGTGGGCGCCGCGCGTGAACCTGTCGGCGCGTACCGGCTGGCACAGCGAGCGCCTGGTCCCGGCGATCGAGCGGTCGCTGGCGTCGTGGGACCGTCGTATCCCGACGGGCAAGCTCAACTCGTTCCTCGGTGAGCTCGTGGCGGCGCACCCGCACCCGCTGCGCGGCGGCAAGCAGTCGCGCATCCTGTTCGCGACGCAGGCCTCGACCCGTCCGCCGCGGTTCGTCATCTTCGCCACGGGGTTCATCGAGGCCGGTTACCGCCGGTTCATCGAGCGCCGTCTGCGCGAGACGTTCGGCTTCGAGGGCACGCCCATCGAGATCTCGGTGCGCGTGCGGGAGAAGCGCCGCCGCTGACTCGGCCGGGCCGGGGAACGCGACGCGGGGTGCGGCACGCCGGTCGATGCCTACATCGGCGCCGGATCGCGGTACCTTCGGGTCGTGCTTCCGGCCAGTATCCCCAGCCCTGACCCGGTGTGGTCCCAGTTCAGCCTGGGCCCCCTCACCATCCACACCTACGCCCTGTGCCTGCTGGCGGGCATCGTCGCCGCCGCCTGGATCACGGACCGGCGGCTCCGTGCCCGCGGGGCCGCCCCCGGCATCGCCGTCGACATCGCCATGTGGGCGGTGCCGATCGGCATCGTCGGCGCCCGGATCTACCACGTGCTCACGCACCTCGACGACTTCACCGGTCCCGGCGTCGACGCCTGGGCCTGGGTGCGGATCTGGGAGGGCGGCAACGCCCTGTTCGGTTCGCTGCTCGGCGGTGCGGTCGGCGTCTGGATCGGCTGCCGCATGTCCGGCCTGCGCTTCTGGTCGTTCGCCGACGCGCTGGCGCCCGGCCTGCTCGTGGCGCAGGCGATCGGCCGGCTCGGCAACTACGTGAACCAGGAGCTGTTCGGCGTGCCGACCACGCTGCCCTGGGGCCTGGAGATCCGCTCCGACGCGCCGATGTTCCCCGCCGGCACGCCCGAGGGCACCCTGTTCCACCCGCTGTTCCTGTACGAGATGATCTGGAACCTCATCGGGGTGGCGGTGCTGCTGCTCATCGAGCGCCGGGTCGTCCGCCGCAACGAGGCCCTGCTGGCCGACGGCGGTAGCCCCGGGGCCGGTCTGCGCTGGGGCCGCCTGTTCGGCCTCTACCTGATCTGGTACGGGCTGGGCCGGAGCTGGCTCGAGTCCATCCGGATCGACCCGACGAGCGACGCGCCGCTCGGTGTCCCCGCGAACATCTGGACGTCGGGGGTCGCGATCCTGCTCGGTATCGCGATCGTCGTGGTGCAGGGCCGGCGGCACCCGGAGCCCGAGCTCTCGGTCTACGTGCCGGGCCGCGAGCCCGAGGACGAGGACGCCGAGGGCGAGACCGCCGGGGACGCCAAGAAGGCGGAGGCGGAGAAGGCCGACGCGAAGAAGGTCGACGCGGAGTCCACGGCCACCAAGGCCGAGGCCAAGTCCACGGCCACCAAGGCAGAGGCGGAGACCGCCGACGCGGACGCGAGCCCCGTGGACCCGGCCGGGAGCAAGTAGCCCGGGAAGTACTGCGCAGCCGAGGCTGTGCCTACGTGTCAGACGCACAGGTCACCCGGGTGACCTGTGCGTCTGACATGTAGGTGAGGTTTTGAGCTGTGCGCACCCTCACAGCCCCTCAGGTTGTTCACTCGGGCATCTATTGCGCAGGATGTGGTCATGCCACACACGCGCCCCGGGGACACGCCTGCCGTCGACGCCCCCGTGGGACCGCGCACCTGGTGGCCCGTCGCCGCCGTCCTGCTGGCCATCGCGTGGGGCGGCAACGAGTTCACGCCGCTGCTGGTCATGTACCGGGAGCAGGGGCACCTGGGCGACGTGACGGTCGACGCGCTGCTGGCCGCGTACGTGTTCGGCATCGTCCCCGCGCTGCTGCTGGGCGGGCCGCTGTCCGACCGGCACGGCCGCCGTCCGCTCCTGCTGCCCGCCGCGCCCGTGGGTGCCCTGGGCTCGCTCGTCCTGGCCCTCGACCCGACCAGCCCCGTGCTGCTCGCGACGGGCCGTGTGCTGTGCGGCGTCGCGCTCGGGCTGGTGATGGCCGTGGGCAGCACCTGGATCACCGAGCTCAGCGCCCGCACGGGCGAGCGCGCCGCCGGCCCGCGGCGCGGCTCCCTGTCGCTCACCGTCGGCTTCCTGCTCGGCGCGGGCGTGGCCGCGGCGCTCGCCCAGTTCGGCCCGTGGCCCACCCACCTGGCCTACGTGCTGCACGCCGCCGGGGCCCTCGCCGCCGGGGTGTGGCTGCTGCGCGTGCCCGAGACCAACCCCGCCCTGCACCGCGACGCCCGCGCGCCGCTGCTCGACGACCTGCGGATCACCGCCGTCGGGCACAAGCGGTTCCTGAGTGTCGTGGTGCCGCTCGCGCCCTGGGTGTTCGGCTGCGGCGGCAGCGCCTACGCGGTGCTGCCCGCGCTGCTCTCCGACCACGCCGGGACGATCCCCATCGCGTTCGCCGGCGGCATGACGGTGCTCTCGCTCGGCTGCGGCATCGGCATGCAGGCCGTGGCCCGGCGGATCGACACCCCGGCGTCGGCCCGCGCGACCGTCACCGCGCTGAGCATCGTCGCCGTCGGGATGGCGCTCGCGGCGTGGGCCGCGGTGTCGCCGTCGCTGCCGCTCGGCGTCCTCGCGGCCGTGGTCCTGGGCACCGGCTACGGGCTCGGCCTCGTCGCGGGCCTCAGCGAGGTGGCGCGCATCGCCGGGCCGGGCCAGCTCGCGGGGCTCACCGCCGTCTTCTACTCGCTGACCTACCTGGGCTTCTTCGCCCCGATGGTGCTCGCGTGGCTGCGGACCACCTGGTCGTACGGGCAGATGTTCGGCTTCGGCGCGGCCGCCGCGGCCCTGTGCCTGGTGATCGTGGCGGTCTCGTCCCGCAAGAACCTCCCGCTGGCGGGCGGCGGGCGCGGGGGTCGGTGACGCCGGGGGACACCGGTCAGTCCGGGAGCACGAGCTCGTACGTCCCGTCCTTGGTGCAGAGAGCGCCGTCGGCGGTGAAGTTCAGAACAGCCCGGCCCTGGGCGTCGGTCGTGAGGGTGTAGTCGCCGCGCGCGAACGGCGTCGAACCCCGGTCGTCGGCACTGAGCTCGTGGCAGTCCGGGTCGGTGAGAAGTGAGTCCGTGATGTCCCGGTAGTGGAACGGGCCGCCCTGGTAGACCCGCCAGTTGATGTGGTGAATGGAAAAGCTCTCCCGGACGACGATCCGCTGGTCGGCGGGGCGGTCGAGCTCGTCGAGCCCGACGTAGCGCGTGTGCGCGGTGAGCATGGTGAAACCGCCTGCGATCAGCGTGGCGACACCCGTGGCCAGGACGAACGCACACAGGAAGAGCGCGGCCATCGCGGCAGTGAACGCCTCGTACCCGACGACGAACAGCCGGAACCCGGTCACGCTCAGCACAAAGCCGGACGCGCACGAGACGGTCCAGAGCAGAAAGGTCAGGGTGTCGCCGCCCAGGCTGGCGACGAGGAAGAGGTCATCTCTGCCGAGTCCGACCGAGACACCCAGGGCTGCGAGCGCGGCGAGAACTCCGACCAGGAGTGATGTCCTGGCGGTACGGATCGCCCGCCGTCGCGCGTCCGTGGCGCGGGTGCTGTCGTCCCGCGCCGGCTGCTCCACCAGGTCCGTCACGCGGGTAGTACAGCACAGCCTGCGGGGCGCCGATCATGAGATCGGTCCGGTGTCTTGAGACCGGTCCATTGACCGACCGATCTCAAGACACCGGACCGAAGTCATTTCTGAGCCCTGCCAGGGAAAGTCCTAGCTCGCCGGCTGGAGGGCCTGGACCTGGAGCAGCGGCTCGTCCGAGTCGGCGCACGCCATGAGCTGGAGCTGGTCGTTCTGCACGAACAGCGAGCGCTTCTCGCCCGGCGGGTAGATCCGCAGCCCGTCGGCGGGCGTCTGGCCGCACTCGTCACCGTAGTTCTCGGCGTTCGAGACCCGGACGAGGGCCTGCGCGGACTCACCCGGCGCGAGCGTCACGGTGTCGTGCGGGCTCGACCGGTCGAACGTGGCGGCCTCGCCGAGCTGCGTGCCGTCGTTGTCGCCGACGAAGGACACGCCCGGCCAGCCCTGCAGCCAGCACTCCTGCGGCGCCTCGTTCTTCAGCACGACCTCGATCTCGTAGTGCCCGGCACCGCCGCCGCCCTCCACGGGGACCAGGCTGCCCGCGAGCTCCGGCGTCTGGCAGCGGCCCTCGGTCGCGCCGGAGTCGTCCGTCGAACCCGTCCCGTCCGTCGCGCTCTCCGAAGAATCGGGCTCCGAGGCCTCCCCGGACGGCGCCGACGACGCGCTCTCCGTGGGGCCGGCCGACGTCGTGGACGCCGTCGGCGTGCCGGACGCCGTGTCGCCGTCGGCGGAGCTCGCCGAACATCCCGCGGTGACGAGCAGTGCGGCAACCCCCGCGGCGCCGCACATCGTCCTGATGGTCCTGTGCTTGGTCATCAAAGTTCCCCTCGTGCAGTGCCAACCTCGTGCAGTTCCAACCAACCGGTGGCCGCGTCCAGCCCTGCGGCCGTTCTCGATCGTGTCAGAGGTTCGATCATCTCGCTAAGTTGCTCTGAGCAACGAATTTCGGACGGCGTGTGGCGAAGCGGGTGAATCTGGACGGCCCGGCGAGCGCCGGAGATCTTTCCTAACGTGGTGCGCTGCTGATGTTCCGAGCGAGAGGGCAGGACAGACGATGGCGACGAACCCTGTGTACGGCTCCAACTTTCCCGACCCCGCGGTCCTGGAGGTCGACGGGACCTACTGGGCCTATGCGACGAAGAACCGGGTCGAGGCCCTGCCGGTGCTGCGCTCGGCGGACCTGGTGCGCTGGGAGCCGTTGGGCGACGGGATGCCCGAGCTGGCCCCCTGGGTCGAGCCCGGCCTGAACTGGGCGCCCGAGGTCGCGGTCGTGGGGGAGCGGTACGTCGCGTACTACACGGCGCACGACCGGGCCACCGACCTCCAGGCCGTCGGGGTGGCCGTGTCGGACACGCCCCACGGCCCGTTCCGGGACGACGCCGAGCGGCCGCTGCTGGTCCAGGACACCGAGGGCGGCTCCATCGACGCCTCGCCGTTCACCGACGCCGACGGCTCGCGCTGGCTGCTGTGGAAGAACGACGGCAACCACGTGGGGGTCGACACCTGGATCTACGTGCAGCGGCTGTCCGACGACGGGCTGCGCCTGGAGGGCGAGCCGAGCCGCATCCTGAAGCAGGACCAGGAGTGGGAGGGCGCGCTCGTGGAGGGCCCGTACGTCTGGCCGCACGACGGCCGGTACTACCTGTTCTACTCGGGCAACGCGTTCGCCTCGGACCGGTACGGCGTGGGCTACGCCGTCGCCGACAGCGCCACCGGGCCGTACGTGAAGCCGCAGGACGGCCCGATCATGGTGTCGAACGACGTGGCCGCCGGCCCGGGCCACGGCATGGTGGTCGAGCGCGACGGCCGCACCTGGTACGTGCACCACGCCTGGCCGCCCGGCGCGGTGGGTGAGCCCGAGCCGGGCCGCCAGATGTGGCTCACGGAGCTGGTCTTCGACCCGGCGCCCGACGGCGGGCCGGACGTCCCGCGGTTCCTCGGCCCCAAGACCGACCTCGACCTGGCCTGACCGGCCCGCCCCGGACGAGGCGCCGGCTACACCGGCGCCCCGTCCGGCACCGGCGCCTCGTCCGGCAACCCCACCGTGAGCTGCGTGAACGACTTGCCGCTCGTGTCCTTGAGCACGATGTACCCCGCGTCGACGTGCGGCTCGATGCCGCTGTGCTTGTCGTTGGGCGCGCCGATGATGAGCTGGAAACCGAGCCCGCGCCAGGCGTTGATCGCCCGCCCCGTGAAGTGGGCGTCAGCCTTGATCAGCGCCTCGTCGAGGAAGACCGGCGCGTACCGGGGCCGCTCGGCCCCGGCGTCGCCGAGCTGGTAGCGCAGCGCCGCGCCGACGATGAACGCCACGAGCTCCTGCGACTCGCCGCCGGACTTCTCGCCGATGTGGTCGTAGACCGCGACGTGCGCGCCGTCCTTGGTGAGCTTCTCGGCGCTGATCCGCACGTGGTTGCGCACGTCGATCAGGTCGTGGAACTCCGGGGCGGTGCGGCGCACGCGGTCGACCACCTTGGCCATGCGGGTGTACGCCCGCTGGCGGTCCGTGTCGCTGACGGCGCTCGCGATCGCCTCGCGTACGCCCCGCAGGTCGGCGCGGAACCGGGACCGCACCGGGGATGCGGTGTCGCGCAGCTCGATGTGCAGCTTGTGCTGCGCGTCGGAGAAGTCGAGGCCGTCGAGGATGCGGTTGACCGGGTCGATGCGGTCGCGGATCTCGCGCACGGCCGTCGAGATGTCGCTGTCGAGCTTGGTCAGGTCCGCCCCGGACAGCCGCAGCAGGCTGTCGCGCCACTCCGACTCCAGCTCGTGCAGCCCGTTCTTCTCCAGGTCGGTCAGGAACCGCTCGTAGTCGTCGTACGACGTGTCCGGGTCGACGCCGAGGTTCGGGTTGGGCCACCGCTCCTTGAACGTCTCGAAGACGGTGTGCAGGGCGTCCCGGCCCCGGCCGACGGCGGCCTGCGCCTCGGCCTGGTCCTCGCGGACCCGGGCCGTGGCCCGTTCCAGCGCGGCGTCGAACCGCTCGACGACCTGGGCGGGGGAGCCCTCCGTGCCCTCCGCGCCCGGGAACAGCGCCCCCAGGTACTCGCGGTGCTCGGGGGCCACCTGCGTGCCGTCGTCCTCGGCCGTGTCCAGCGTGCGCTGCGCGGTGTCGACGGCGTCGGCGGTGCGCTCCCAGGCCGCCTCCAGGTCGCCGGCGCGCGACTTGGCGACGCCGCTCTCCTCGGTCAGCCGCGTGACCCGGTCCTCCAGGGTGCCGAGCTCGCGCCGCAGCCGCCCGATCTCCGGGTTGTCGGAGGTGACCTCCTCGACGATCGCCGTCCAGCGGGCCAGCTCGGTGCGCAGGGCCCCGAGGTCGACCTGCTCCCAGGCCAGGTCGGCGATCTTCTCGTACGCGCCGCGCTGCCTCTCGAACGAGTCGAGGCCCGCCTCCGCCGTCTCCAGCGCGGCCTCGGCCTCGGCGTGCGCCGCCTCGGCGTCGGCGACGGCGGCCTGCAGCTCCCGCAGGCGGCGCGCGTTGGAGAAGCCGAGCACGTTGGTCACGCCGCGCCCGCCGTGGGCGCCGCGTCCGCCGTCCGACGTCTGGCCGGCCAGCGTCACCGCCTTGCGGTGCAGGGCGAACTGCGCGGGGGAGTCGATGCAGACGTAGCCGAAGCGGTCGGCGAGCTCCTGCTTGAGCCAGCCCGTGAACGGCGTCGGCCGGTGGTCCAGGCGCGCGGGCAGGGTGCGGTCCTCGACGGCCACCTCGTCGCGGCGCCCGGTGGGCACGCCCCGGAACCGGATGCGGCGCGCGGTGGGCACGGAGTTGATCGCCGTGCGGAACGCCTTGAGGTGCGCCACGTCGATCAGCATCTCGGTCGCGAAGCCGCCGAGCGCCAGATTGAACGCGTCGCGCCACGGCTCGAACTCGGTGCGCACCTCGATGAGCTCGCCCACGAACGGCAGCTCGTCGGGGGACAGGCCCGCTGCCTCGGCCAGCGCGGTACGCGCGCGGTGCAGGTCGGTCGGGATGTTGTCCTTGCGCGCGGTGACGGTCCGCAGCTCCGCGCGCAGGTTCTCCAAGGCCTCCGTGGCGGCCTTCTCGGCCAGGGTTGCCTCGGTGAACCGGCGCCGCGCGGCCGCGCGGGCGTCCGTGTCGTTCAGGGTGCGGTGCGCCTGCTCGACGACGGCGTCGAAGCCGGCGGCGTCCGACACCTCGGCGCCGACGTCGGACAGCAGGGCGTCGAAGCGGGCGCGGGCCGCGGCGACGGGCTCGACCCGCGCCTCCAGCCGGTCCACCTCCTCCTGCGCCTTCTTCAGCCGGTCGCCGCCGGCCGCGCCGAGCAGGTCGCGGGCGGCGTCCCGCTCCAGCTTGGCCGCCGAGACCCGGGCGGCGAGCTCCGTCGACTCGTCCCGGGCGCGGGCGCGCCGGCGCTGGAGGTCGGCCTCCGAGGCGCGCAGCAGGTCCAGCCGCCGGCCCGCCAGCCACAGCGCGGCCGGGGACGCCGGGTCCGAGAACTGCCCGGCGGCGTCGATCAGGCGCAGCCGTTCGACGGCGCCGTCGACGGCGGCACGGTGCTCGCGGACGGGCCGCAGCGCGCGGACCTGCTGCCGCGCGGTGACCATCCGGTCACGCGTGGCGGACAGCTCGTCGAACTGTTGCACCGCGCCGTCGGCCGTGGCGAACGTCGAGGGCTCCTCCAGCACCATCGTCTTGTAGAGGGCGTCGACGGTGGTGATCTGCTGCCCGGCCTGGATACGGCCGAGCAGGCCCACGGCCTTGTGCCCGTCGCCCCCGGCGCCGATGCCGAGCGCGGTGTGCAGCCGGGCGGTGTAGTCCCGGTCGGTGTCGAAGCAGGTCAGCCCCGTGCGGGTCACGGCCCGGCGGTCGAACCGGTGCCGGGCCGCCTCCTCCAGGCCGGTCAGGTCGAACGGACCGTCGTACGTGCCGCGCACCGCGATCACGTTCTCCAGCGTCCGGGCCGACGACGGCACGTACCAGGCGCGCACGGCCGTGAACGTGGCGCCGCCCTGGTCCACCCAGGTCATCGCGATGGCGGACCAGGTGTCCTCCTTCTCGCCGCGCAGCACCCGGACCCGGGTCTCGCCGTCGACCCGCTTCTCGTCGAGCTTGCCGCGCGCGTAGGACAGGATGTTGCGCTGCTCCTTGCCGCGCGGCTTGCCGGTCACACCGCCGTTGGACGCGCCGTTGAAGGGCGTGGTGTGTGGCATGAGCAGCGCGATGTAGGAGTCCATCAGCGTGGACTTGCCCGACCCGGAGCCGCCGCTGAACAGCGTGGCGCCGGGGGACAGGTGCACGTGGTGGTGCCCGTGGTAGCCGCCCCAGTTCACGAGCTGCAGGGTCCGGGCCACCCACTGCTGCCCGGTCGACGTGGCCGGGACGAGTCCCCAGAGCGTCTCGATCATGCTCACGAACGGGTCTCCTTGCTTCCTGCGAGCTTGTCCCCGGCGAGCCAGCGCGTGAGCTCGGCGAGCCGGTTGTTGTCGAGCACGACCTCCACGAGCGGGGTGATGCGGTAGCGGCCCGTCGACTCCTCGTCGATCAGGCCCTCGGACGCCAGCCGGCCGACGGCGTCGCGGATCTCGCGCTGCGGGCGCGACAGGTTGTTGTCGTCCAGGTCGAAGAACGTCAGCACGCCCTGCTCGATGTCCTCCAGGTCGATCCGCGCGGACGTCTCGCCCGAGCTCGCCTCGTGCTGGTACACGGTGCGCAGGTGGACCAGCACGAGCGTCTCGACCCGGTTGTAGGGGTCGTCGCGCAGGAGGATCGGCACGTCCACCTCGCCCGAGCGCACCTGCTGCTTGTACGCGATGCCGCGGTCGTGGTCCACGACGAGCCGCACGAACAGGTCGTGCAGGCGCGACTCGATCACCGACTGGTGCTCCAGGAGCGTCTTCCACTGCGCGCGGTTCTTCTCCGCCGTCAGGAAGCGGCGCTGCAGCAGGCGGACCAGCACCCGCCGGACCTCCGGGTCGAGCAGCCCGCGGTCGCCCGCGAAGAGCTCGGTCTGGTCGTCCTCCATGGGCGCGGGCTCGATGAAGCCCGCCTCGTCCGTCCCCACCTCGTCAGCCACCGTCTCAGTCATCCGTCGTCCCGCCCTCGTCCTCGTGCTCGTCCCTCATCGCCACCCCGCCGAACGCGAAGCGCCGCCGCGTCCCGTCCGGCCGCACCGCCTCGACGGTCACCACCTCGTCCGTCTCGACCATCCCGTGCCGGTGCGCGATCTCCAGCAGGCCCAGCAGGTCGACGGGCCGCCGCATCCGCTCGGGCGCCGACCGGAACGCCGCGCCGACGTCGACGGTCCCGTCGTCCTCGCGCGGCCTCCCCGCGAGGTGCTTCTCCAGGTCGGCGTAGTGCGGGCCGCCCCAGGCCCGGGAGTCGTCGTCGGGCACCGCGCCCATCTCCCACGCCTCCAGCGGTGTCGGCGGTGCGGGCGGGCGCAGGCCGTCCGCCTTCTGGCGCAGGTGCCCGACGTCGGCCACGGGCAGGCGCCGCATCGGCTCGACCGGCTGCTTGTGCCGCGACGTCGGCATCCACCGCTGGAACCCGGACATCACGTCGCGCAGCAGCCCGTCCACCTCCCGGTCGCGCAGCGGGTCGTGGTTGCGGATCTGCGTGGTGATGACGTGCGAGGCCGTCTGCTGCGCGTGCAGCACCTCCCGCACCCCTCGCTCGATGCGCCGCGCGATCTCGTGCAGCTCGCGGCGCTGGGCCGCGGGGAGCTGCTCGGCGAACGGGTGCCCGAGGATCAGCCGCAGGTTGCCGGCGAGCTGGTCGATGTGCTCGGCGCGGCCGATCAGCGCGAGCGCCCCCGCGAAGGCGCGGCCCTCGCGCGTGGACTCCATGATGTCCTTGCCGCGCGCCAGGTACTCGCGCAGCACCTCGCCCGTGGGGCGCACGTCCTGCCGCAGGTCGGTGACGACGTCGCGCTGGACCTGCTTGATCGACTCGACCACGCGCGCGAAGTCGGCGGGCAGCTCACGCGCCAGGTGCAGCACGTTCTCCGCCTCCTCCAGGAGCTGGTCGTCGCCCACGGGCTCGACGGCGCCGGTGCGCTCCAGCCGATCGACCTCGGCCGTGCGCTCCTTGATCTCGGCGTCGAGCCGCGCGATCCGGGACAGCACGTCGGGGTCGGCGTCCTGCGCGAGCTCCTCGACGGCGTCGAGCAGGGTCCGCACGCGCGACTCGGAGACCCGGGTGCGGGCGCCGCCGACGCGGCCCGCGACCTCCAGGGCGCCGACGCCGTGCGCGGAGACCTGGTAGACCTCGACGCCGTCCTGCACGTGGCGCTTGAGCCAGCCCGACCGCACCCACCCGCGACACAGGTCGCGCGAGCTGCCGACGGGCAGGGGCGCGTTGCCCTCCTCGCCGTACCCGGCCGCGCGCAGGCGGCCGAGCGCCGCGTCGATCTCGGCGTGCGCGTCGGCCACGGGCACCTGCGACCGCTGCGCGGTGAACACCAGGGCCAGCATGGTCACGACGAACGGCGCGTACGTCCCGTGGAGCAGGTCCAGCATCGGGTTCTTGAACGCTCGGAGCGCACCTTCGTACGCTCCCTCCACGGTGGCTGTGCTCATCGCCGACCAGGGTACGTGGACAGTCCGACATCGACCGGCCCGTGGGGCAGCGGGTGAGGAATGAGACAGCCACCGGAGCACTCCGGACATAAGGTTAGGCTTACCTCTCGTGACCGCCCCAACCGCCCTCCGTGGTGACGACCTCGTGCTGGGTTATCAGCGCACCACCGTGGTGCACGGTGTCGCCGTGCACCTGCCGCCGGGCGTCGTGACCGCGCTCGTCGGCCCCAACGGGTCCGGCAAGTCGACCGTGCTGCGCTCGCTGGCACGGCTGCACCCGGTGCAGCAGGGCACCGTCAGCCTCGGGGCCACGCCCGACGACGCCGTCGACGTGGCGCCGCTGTCGGCACGCGAGTTCGCCCGCCAGGTCACGCTGCTCGCCCAGTCCCGCCCGCACCCCGCCGGGCTGGAGGTGCGCGACGTCGTCGCCTTCGGCCGGCACCCGCACCGCCGCCGGTTCGCCCCGCTGACCGACGCCGACCACGCCGCGATCGACCGCGCCATGGACATCACCGGCGTGACCGCCATGGCCCGCCGCGGCGTCGACCAGCTCTCCGGCGGCGAGGTGCAGCGCGTCTCGCTGGCCACCTGCCTGGCGCAGGAGACCGGCGTCGTGCTGCTGGACGAACCCACCAACCACCTCGACCTGCGCTACCAGGTCGAGACGCTCGACCTCGTGCGCGACCTCGCCGAGGAGCACGGCACCGCCGTCGGCATCGTGCTGCACGACCTGGACCACGCCGCGTCGGTCGCCGACGCCGTCGTGCTGCTGCACCAGGGCCGCGTGCTCGCGGCCGGCCCGCCCGCGCAGGTGCTCACCGCCGAGCACCTCTCGCTGGCCTACGGCCTGCCGATCGACGTCAGCACCGACCCCGACACCGGCCGGGTGCGCGTGCACCCGCGCGGCCGTCACCACGGCCGGACCCGCTGACCTCTGAACATGTCACTAACCTGAGGAGACCCATGTCCCCCCGTATCAAGGCGACCCTGGCCGGCGCCGCGCTGATCCTGCCGCTCGCGCTGTCCGCGTGCGGCACCACCGACCCCGGCGCGGCCGCGTCGTCCGCGCCCACCGGCGCCGCCTCGGGCGACTGCGCCGACGTCACGACGTCGACCGAGCCCGTCACGGTGACCGACTCGTTCGACCGCACGGTCGAGCTCGACAAGCCGGCCGAGCGGGTCGCGGTGCTGGAGTGGCAGCAGGTCGAGGACGTGCTCAGCCTGTGCGTCGCCCCGGTCGCCGTGGCCGACGTCGCGGGCTACACCACCTGGAACGACGCCGAGGAGCTGCCTGAGGGCGTGGCCGACGTCGGCACGCGCGGCGAGCCGAACCTCGACGCCCTGTACGCGACGGACCCCGACCTGGTCATCATCGAGGCCTACACGCCCGACGACGAGATCATCGCCAAGCTCGAGGCCTACGACGTGCCGGTGCTCGCCACCAAGGGCGCCGACGCCGCCGACCCGATCGCGACCATGCTCGACACCTTCGACATCATCGCGCAGGCCACCGGCCGCACCGAGCGCGCGGCCGTCGTCACCGACGAGTTCGAGCAGCACCTGGCCGACGCCAGGGCGCAGGTCACCGAGGCCGCCCCGGAGACCACCGACTTCGTGTACTTCGACGGCTGGGTCGACGGCGGCAACGTCTCCATCCGCCCGTTCGGCCAGGGCTCGCTGGTCGGCGAGCTCGGCGAGGAGCTGGGCCTGACCAACGCCTGGACCGGCGAGGTCGACCCCGCCTACGGCCTGGGCCAGTCCGACATCGAGGGCATGACCGACGTCGGCGACGCGACCCTGCTGTACACGGGCACCAAGGAGGGCGAGGACGACTGGACCACCGAGCTCACCAAGAACGACGTCTGGGCCAACCTGCCCGCCGTCACCGAGGACCGCGCGCACGCGTTCCCGGAGCACACCTGGACGTTCGGCGGCCCCCGCTCGGCCGAGAAGATCGTCGACGCGTACGTCGACGTGTTCACGAACTGACGCCATGACCGCCACGCAGTCGCCGGCCACGGCGGACACCCTGCCCCAGGCCCCCGCCTCCCGCCCCGTCACCTGGGCGACCGGCGGGGCCGCCCTGGTGGCGCTCGCTCTGGCCGTGCTCGTCGTCGGTGCCTGGCACCTGACGCAGGGCACGTCCGGCGTCGGGCTCGGCGACCTGCTGCGCCTGCTCACCGGGCAGGACACCGGCGACTCGTCGGCGGTCCGCGACATCCTCGTCGGCTCACGCCTGCCGCGCCTCGCGGCGGGCGTGGCCGTCGGGTTCGCCCTCGGCGTCGCCGGGGCCCTGTTCCAGTCGATCGCCCGCAACGCGCTGGCCTCGCCGGACACGCTCGCCGTGACGGCGGGCTCCTACCTCGCGGTCGTCGTCGTGGCCGCGTTCGGGCTCACCGTGCCCCTGTGGGCCTCCGGCGCCGTGGCCTTCTCGGGCGGCATCGCCGCCGCCGGGCTCGTGCTCGGGCTGGCCGGCGGCGCCGGGTCGTCGTCCACGCGCCTCGTGCTCGCGGGCTCCGCCGTCGCGCTCGCGCTCCAGGCCGCCACCTCGGCGCTGCTCATCCTCTTCCAGACCGAGACCACCGGGCTGTTCGCGTGGGGCAGCGGCTCCCTGAGCCAGCTCAACCTCACGGCGTTCTGGCGGGCGCTGCCCGTCATCCTGCTCGCCACCCTCGGCGGCCTGCTCGTCTCCCGGCGCCTGGACGTGCTCGGCCTCGGCGACGACACCGCCGGGGCGCTCGGCGTACCCGTCCGCTCGACCCGCACCGTCGGCGTGCTGCTCGCGGTGCTGCTCACCGCGGCCGCCGTGACGCTGGCCGGACCCCTCGGGTTCGTCGGCCTCGCCGCGCCCGTCGTCGCCCGGCTCCTGGCCCGCGTGGTCCCCGCGCTGCACCGGCACGCCATCCTGCTGCCCGCCTCCGGCCTGCTCGGCGCGCTCGTCGTGGTGCTCGCCGACGCCGTCATCCGCGCCCTGCTCGGCGCCGAGGAGGCGCTCGCCGTCCCCACCGGCGTCGCGACGACGCTCGCCGGCGCCGTCATCATGGTGCTGCTCGCCCGGCGCCTGCGCGACGCCGGACCGTCCCGCCGGCCCCCGGCCGCGGGCACCGGACCCCGCAGCACGCGCCGCTTCGTCCTGGTGCTCACCGTGTGCGCCGCCCTCGCGGTCGGGGTCGCCCTGCTCGGCCTGCTCGCCGGGTCCACCTGGCTGCGCACCGGCGACATCGCCCTCTGGCTGAACGACCAGGGGCCGGCCATCGTCCGGTTCGCGCTCGACGAGCGCGCGCCACGCGTGCTGGCCGCCGTCGTCGCCGGGGCGGCCCTGGCCCTGGCCGGGACGATGGTGCAGGCCACGGCCCGCAACCCGCTCGCCGAGCCCGCCATCCTCGGCATCACCGGCGGCGCGGGCCTCGGCGCCGTCATCGTCGTCACCGCCGTGGCCGGGACCGCCTGGGGCAACGGGATCGCCGCGAGCAACGGCGCCATGCTCGTCGCCGCCGTCATCGGCGGCCTGCTCGCCTTCGCCGCCGTCTACCTGCTCGCCTGGCGCGGCGGCCTGCACGCCGACCGGCTCGTGCTGATCGGTATCGGCCTCGGCTACCTGACCACCGCCCTGACCACCTTCCTGCTGCTGCGTTCCGACCCCTGGAACACGCCGCGCATCTACACCTGGCTGTCCGGCACCACCTACGGGCGCAGCTTCGAGCAGGTGCTGCCCGTCCTGGTGACGCTGGCGCTCGCGGTGCCGCTCGCCGTCGTCGTGCGGCGCGAGCTGGACCTGCTCGCGCTCGACGACGACACCCCGCGCCTCGTGGGCGTCCGGCTGGAGCGCAGCCGGCTGATCGTGCTCGCCGTGGCGGCCGTGCTCGCGGCCACGAGCGTGACCGCCGTCGGCGTCGTGGGGTTCGTCGGCCTGGTCGCGCCGCACGCCGCGCGCGCCCTGGTGGGCGGCCGGCACGCGCGCGTGCTGCCGGTCGCGATGCTGCTGGGCGCCGTGCTCCTGGGCCTGGCCGACACCCTCGGACGGACCGTCATCGCCCCGGCCCAGCTCCCGGCCGGCCTGGCCGTCGCACTGCTCGGGGCGCCGTACTTCATCTGGCTGCTGTCGCGCTCCCGGGCGTGACGGGTCAGGCCCGCCGCGCCGTGAACAGCAGATACTCCCAGTCCATGGCGCCGTCGACGCGCTGGAACCGCGCGGCCAGGTCCAGGAGGGCGCCGTCGAGCTCCGTGGTGCGGGCGGTGTCGCCCTCGACGTTGCGATAGACCGCGATGGTCGGGCCGTACACGGCCTTGAAGAACTCGCGGAACTCCCGGCCCGTGGCGAACCGGGTCACAGGCAGCCCCCGCACCTCGGCGTGCACGTCGGTGACCTGGTCGCCGAACAGCGCGCGCACGTGCTCCTCGTCGCCCCACAGCGGCGGGGGCTGCGCGCCGGGCGGGGGAGCGGGGGCGTACGGCCTCATCGCGGCGAACATCTGCCCGATGAACCCCGACGGCGTCCAGGAGGCCAGCCCGATCGTGCCGCCGGGGCGCGTCACGCGGACCAGCTCGTCCGCGGCCCGCTGGTGGAACGGCGCGAACATGACGCCGACGCAGGACAGCACGATGTCGAACGCGCCGTCGTCGTAGGGCAGCGCGTGCGCGTCGCCCTCGGCCCACGTGAGGTCGGCGCCGCTGGCCGCCGCGGCGATCCGCCCGGCGTCGAACAGCTCGGGCGTGAGGTCGGACGCGACGACGCGGGCCCCCGCGAGTGCGGCGGGGATGGCGGCGTTGCCGGAGCCCGCCCCGACGTCGAGCACGCGGTCGCCGGGCTCGACGCCTGCGGCCTCGACCAGCGCCGGGCCCAGCTCCGGGATCACCTCCGTGGCGACCGCCGGGTAGTCGCCGAGCGCCCACAGGGCGCGGTGCTTGGCGCCGACGGCGGTCAGGACCTCGGGCGGGACGTCGGCGGTGTCGCTCATTGCTGTGCTCCTCGGCTCGCGCCGTCGCTGGTGCCCCCGCGGCTCCAGTCAACGCCCGGCCCGGGGCGGCCACCACGCGGGGCGCGAACCTCACCCGGTCCCGATCTTGACTGGTCCGGACCCGTCTGTCAGGACCCGACGACCATGTCAGAGCATGACAAGCGATGCTAGTGTCGAGTCATGGATCTTGGGCTGCACTACTTCACGTTCACCCACCCGGAGTGGGAGACCACCCTGGCCGACCGCCTCACCGAGACCGCGCAGGTCGCCGACGAGGGCGGCGTCAACCTCTTCACCGTGATGGACCACTGGTTCCAGATGCTCAACGCCGGCGGGCCGTACGAGCCGATGCTGGAGGGGTACACCTCGCTGGGCTACCTCGCCGGCGTGACCAAGAACGTCCGGCTGAGCCTGCTGGTCACGGGCGTCACCTACCGGCACCCGGGCCTCCTGGCCAAGACCGTCTCCACGCTGGACGTGCTCTCGCGCGGCCGCGGCATGCTCGGCATCGGGGCGGCCTGGTACGACCGCGAGCACGTGGGCCTGGGCGTCCCGTTCCCGCCGACGGCGGAGCGCTTCGAGCGCCTGGAGGAGACGCTCCAGGTCTGCCGCCAGATGTGGTCGGAGAACGACGGCGCCTTCGAGGGCAAGCACTACCAGCTCGCGGAGACGATCAACCTGCCGCAGCCGCCGCGCGGCACCGTGCCCGTGATGATCGGGGGCGGCGGCGAGAAGAAGACGCTGCGGCTCGTGGCGCAGTACGGCCAGGCGTGCAACCTGTTCGGCGCGCCCGGCGACGAGGCGTTGGAGACGGTCGCGCACAAGCTGGACGTGCTGCGCGAGCACTGCGACCGCCTGGGCGCCGACTACGACGCGATCGAGAAGACGATGCTCTACCAGGGCGCCGAGAACACCGACCCCGACGCGTTCCTCAAGGACATGGAGCGGTACGCGAAGTTGGGCATCTCGCTCGTCGCCCTGATGCCGACGCCGTACGAGAACCCGGTCCCGTGGGCGACCAGGCTGGTCGAGGACGTCGTGCCGCGGCTGAGCGAGATCTGAGGATCGGGCTGCACGGGCGGCCCGGGCGCCGAGCGGTCTCGGCGCCCGGGCTTCTCACGCCCCCGGAACGACGGCGAAGTCTCCGGCGGACAGGCCCAGCAGCACCACGCACACCACCGCGACGCCCATGCTCAGGCCGAACGGCGCCCTGCTCCGCGGCCGGGCCACGGACACGACGCCGGCCGCGACAGCCAGGACCACCGCGACGGCGCCGCCGACCCAGGCCGCGGGCGTCGGGGGACCGGCGGGTCCGGCGACGACGACGGCGACCGCGACCGTCAGGAGCGCGGGCGCCAGCACGCCGGACGCCCGGCGGCCGAGCCGGTGGGGCAGGCCCCGGACGCCGGTGGCGGCGTCGTCCTCCAGGTCGGGCAGCGTGTTGGCGACGTGCGCGCCCGTGCCGAGCAGCGCGGCCGCCGCGACCGCCCAGACGGCCGGGACGCGCGGGCCGGGTGCCGCGAGCACGACGAAGACCGCGAGCAGCCCGAACGACAGCGCGTAGGGCAGCCAGGACCAGGCGGTCGACTTGAGCCGCGCGTTGTACGCCCACGCCCCGGCCACCGCGACGAGGTGGGCGGCCCCCGCGACGACGCCGACGGCCAGCGAGGCGACGACGCAGACGGCCAGCGCCCCGAACGCCGCGCCGCGCAGCACCCGCGGGGTGACGAGGCCCGCCACCACGGGTTTGTCGGCACGGTGCACGGCCAGGTCGCGGGGCGCGTCGATCCAGTCGTTGGACCAGCCGACGGAGAGCTGGCCGGTGCCGACGGCCACCGTGACCAGCGTGACGACGGCCGCGCCGGAGCCGAGCGCCGCGGAGAGCGCGCAGGCCAGGGCGGTCACGACGAGGGCCGGGGCGGCGTGGCTCGCGAGCACGAGCCCGCGGGCCAGGCGGCGTGCGTCGGGGCCGGTCGTCATGGGCGGCACGCTAGTCCTGGTGGGTCCTCCCCGCGCGGGTGGGCGTTTCGTGGGTCACGATGCTGACATGTCGCGTGTCCTGTCGGTCGAGGCGGTCCTGCCTCGCCACTCGTACGCCCAGGAGACGATCACCGCGGCCGTGGCGCCGCTGGTCGCACGCGACCCGGCCCGGGCCGCGGTGCTGCGGCGGCTGCACCGGAGCGCCGGGGTGGACGAGCGGCACCTGGTGCTCCCGCTGGAGGAGTACGCGGGCCTGCAGTCGATGGGCGCCACCAACGCCGTCTTCGTGCGGGAGGGCACGCTGCTGGCCGAGGAGGCGTGCCGGCGGGCGCTGGCCGCGGCCGGGGTCGAGCCGGGCGAGGTGGACCACGTGTTCGCGACGTCGGTGACGGGCGTGGCGGCGCCGTCGCTGGACGTGCTGCTGTCCGAGCGGCTCGGCCTGCGCGGGGACGTGCGCCGCACGCCGTCGTTCGGCCTGGGCTGCGCGGGCGGCGCCGGCGGGCTGGGGCGCGTGCACGACCACCTGCTGGGCCACCCGGGCGACGTGTCGCTGCTGGTCGCGGTCGAGCTGTGCTCCCTGACCCTGCAGCACGGCGACGACTCCGCGGCCAACATGGTGGCGTCGGGGCTGTTCGGGGACGGCGCGGCGGCCGTGGTCGTCGCGGGCGCCGACCACCCGCTGGCGCGGGCGGACGCCGCCGGCCCCGGGCGCGCGCGGCGCACCGCCCGGGTGGTCGACACCCGCTCGGCGCTGTACCCCGGCACCACCGACGCGCTGGGCTGGGAGGTGCGCGACACGGGGTTCGCGATCGTGCTCTCCGCCGACCTGCCGGACCTGCTGGGCGCGCACCTGCTCGCGGACGTGAAGGGACTGCTCGCCGAGCACGGCCTGACGCCGGCCGACGTGCCGGCCTGGGTGGTGCACGCGGGCGGGCCGCGCGTGATCGACGCCGTGCGGGACGCCCTCGGCCTGGCCGAGGACGACGTCCGCGAGAGCCGGGCGAGCCTCGCGGGCGCGGGCAACCTGTCGTCGGTGTCCGTGCTCGACGTGCTGGCCCGGACCCTCGACGGCTCCGGCGCCCCGGCCGGTGCGCCGGCCGTGCTCATGGCGTTCGGCCCGGGTGTCTCGTGCGAGCTGGTGCTGTTGCGGCTGGAAGGAAGCTGACGTGCTCGGGTTCTACATCGCCCTCGTGGCCGCCACCGGGGTCGAGCGCCTCGCCGAGCTGGTGGTCTCCGCGCGGAACGCCCGGTGGTCGTTCGAGCGCGGCGGCGTCGAGTCCGGCCGGGGGCACTTCCCGGCGATGGTGGCCCTGCACACCGGGCTGCTGGTGGCGTGCGTCGCCGAGGCGGTGCTCGCCGACCGCCCGTTCCTGCCCTGGCTCGGCTGGCCCATGCTCGCGCTCGTGCTCGCGAGCCAGGCCCTGCGCTGGTGGTGCGTGACCACCCTGGGCCACCGGTGGAACACCCGCATCATCGTGGTGCCGGGGCTGCCGCTGGTCTCCGGCGGCCCCTACCGGTGGTTCCGCCACCCCAACTACGTGGCGGTGGTGGTCGAGGGGATCGCGCTCCCGCTGGTGCACTCCTGCTGGGTGACGGCGCTCGTGTTCACCGTGCTGAACGCGGTCCTTCTGGCGCGGTTCCGCATCCCGGCCGAGGAGCGTGCGCTCCGTCAGGCCGTGCCCGGGACCCGGTGAGCCGGATGGGCGGGCGCGCCACGGACACGGACGTCCTGGTCGTGGGCGCCGGACCGGTGGGCCTGGCGGCGGCGACCCGCGCGCGGGCCGCCGGGCTCGACGTGCTGGTCCTCGACCGGCGGGCGGGCACCCTCGACAAGGCCTGCGGCGAGGGCCTGCTCCCGGGTGCGCTGCGGGCCGTGCGGGACCTCGGCGCCGACCCACCGGGTCAGCCGCTCACGGGGATCAGCTACCGGGCGCCCGGGCGGCACGCCGACCACAGGTTCGTGGCCGGGCCCGGCCGCGGCGTGCGGCGCACCGCGCTGCACGCGGCCCTGCGGGCGCGCGCGGCCGACGTCGGCGCCGACCTCGCCCACGGCCGGGTCACGGCCCTGCGGCAGGACGCCGAAGGGGTCGACGTCGAGCTGGTGCCCGGGAGCCGGGACGCCGCCCGGCACCCCGAGACGCTGCGGGCCCGCTGGGTGCTCGGGTGCGACGGCCTGCACTCCACGGTCCGCCGGCTGGCGGGGCTCGACGTGCGCCCCGGACGGGGCGGCGACCGGCCGTCGCGCAGCCGGTTCGGCCTGCGCCGGCACTTCCTGGTCGCGCCGTGGACCGACCTCGTCGAGGTGCACTGGTCGCCGCACGCCGAGGCCTACGTGACGCCGGTGGCCGCCGACGTCGTCGGGGTGGCGCTGCTCGCGCCCCGCACGGTGTCCGGGGCGGGGTTCGACACCCTGCTGCGCACGCAGTTCCCGGAGCTCGCCGCCCGGCTGGGCGACGCGGAGGCCGGGCCGCTGCTCGGCGCGGGCCCGCTGCGGTGCCGGTCGCTGCGCCGCACGGCCGGCCGGGTGCGGCTCGTGGGCGACGCGTCGGGCTACGTCGACGCCCTCACGGGGGAGGGGGTGCGCGTGGGCCTGGCCCAGGCCGACGCCGCCGTCCGGCACCTGGGCGACGCCGCCGCGTACGAGCGGGCGTGGCGCACCGCGACGCGCGACTACCGCGCGCTCACCACGGGCCTGGTCGCGTGGGCGTCGAGCCCGGCGCGGGGCGCCATCGTGCCCGCCGCCGCGCGGCTGCCGTGGCTCTACGGCGCGGTCGTGGAGCGGCTGGCGCGCTGAGCCGGGGCACCGCCGGGACCTGCGGAGACACCGCGGCGTCAAACTGGTGTCATCTGGTGGCGCCAAACCACTTGCGGTGACACCACAGTGGTGCCATGCTGGTGCCATGGACCTGAACCGATACGCCGAGGAGCTGCAGCGCCAGCTCGCCACGGCCGCAGCCGCCGGCGGTGACGACGCCCGCGAGCTCGCGAGCCGGCTGACCGCCCCGCTCGACGCCGCCGCGCGCCTCGTCCTGCTCAACGCCCTGTCCGACGCGGCGGGGGAGATCTCCGCCGAGCTCGCCCCGGGCTCGGTCGACGTGCGGCTGCGCGGCGGCTCCCCGGAGTTCGTCGTCACCGTCCCCGCCGCTCCCGCCCCGGCGGCGGAACCGGCCGCCGCGGCGTCCGCGCAGGCCACCGCACCGGCGTCGGGCCCCGTGGACGGTGAGGCGAACGCCACCACCCGTACCACGCTCCGCCTGCCGGACCACCTCAAGACGCAGGCCGAGACGGCCGCCGCCCGCGACGGCGTCTCGGTCAACACCTGGCTGGTGCGGGCGGTCGCCGCCGCGATCGAGCGGCCCGCCGGCCGCCCGGCCGCACCGCCCGGCCCCGACCAGCGCGTCAACAGCCGCGTGACGGGCTGGGTGCGCTGACCGCTCGCGCGACCTCGCGCCGCGGCACCACTCGCCCGGACACGTGACACCACACCGACACCACAGACTGCACCAGCAGCGCCCGACCTCATCCTTGGAGCCTTGCCATGCCCACTTTCCCCGCCCCCCACCCCGTTCCCGTCGTCGTCGACGTGCCGTTCGGCAACCTGCACGTCGTCGCGGGCGAGCGGGACGACGTCGTCGTCACCGTGCTGCCCACCGACAAGAAGTCCGGCAGCGTGCGCGCCGCCGAGGAGATCCGCGTCGAGCGTGACGGCGACGCCGTCACGATCACCTACCCGAACTCGTGGAAGCAGTACGTGCTGCCGTTCGCGGCCGGCACCGCCGACATCACGGTCGAGCTGCCCGCCGGGTCCGAGCTGCGCGGCAAGACCGGCTCGCTGTACGCCGAGGGCGCCCTCGCGTCCGTCGACATGACGCTGTCGTCCGGCAACGTGACCCTGGACGACGTCGACCGCGTCAACCTCAAGGTCTCCGCCGGCGCGGTCTCCGTGCGCCGGACCACGGGCCCCGGCGAGATCAAGGTGAGCGCCGGCTCCGTGCGCGTCGACGAGGTCGCGGGCGACATGACGATCCGCGCCAGCAACGGCGCCACCACGGTCGGCTCCGTGACCGGCACCCTCCAGGTGCACGGCGCGCACGCCGACATCACCGTGAGCCGGCTGCACGGCACGCTCACCGCCAAGTCCGCCCACGCGGGCATCCGGGTCAACAACCTGGAGTCCGGCAGCGCCACGCTCACCAACTCTTACGGCGGCATCGAGATCGGTGTGCCCGAGGGCGTCGCCGCGTACCTCGACGTCTCGTCCGAGCACGGCAGCGTCCGCAACCACCTGACCCCCACCGAGGGCCCGGTCGAGAACGAGTCGACCGCCGAGATCCACGCCAGCACCGGCTATGGCGACGTCGTCGTCCGCCGTCCCTGACGCCTACCCGACCCCAGAGAAGGAGAACCGGACATGACCACCGACCAGGCGCTCGCCCCCGCCATCCAGGTGCGCGGCATCGAGAAGTCGTTCAAGGAGCTGCACGTGCTGCGTGGCGTCGACCTCGACGTCGCCGCGGGCAGCATCTTCGCCCTGCTCGGCTCCAACGGCGCGGGCAAGACCACGCTCGTGCGCATCCTGTCGACGCTGCTCCGGGCCGACGCCGGCACCGCCACCGTGCACGGCCACGACGTCGCCGTAAACCCCGGCGACGTGCGCGAGTCCATCAGCCTGACCGGGCAGTTCGCCGCGGTCGACGAGATCCTCACCGGCCGGGAGAACCTCGTGCTCGTGGCGAGGCTGCGGCACCTGCCCGACCCGGGCGCCGTCGCCGACGACCTGCTGGCCCGCTTCTCGCTGACCGACGCCGGCGGACGCCGCGCAGGCACGTACTCCGGCGGCATGCGCCGCCGGCTCGACATCGCGATGAGCCTGATCGGCGACCCGCCGATCATCTTCCTCGACGAGCCCACCACCGGCCTGGACCCCCAGGCCCGGATCGAGGTGTGGCAGACCGTCAAGCAGCTCGCACAGGGCGGCACCACCGTGCTCCTGACCACGCAGTACCTCGACGAGGCCGAGCAGCTCGCCGACCGGATCGCGATCCTGCACCAGGGCACGATCATCCAGAACGGCACGCTGGCCGAGCTCAAGGCGCTCCTGCCGCCCGCGAAGGTCGAGTACGTGGAGAAGCAGCCCTCCCTCGAGGACGTCTTCCTCACCCTCGTCGGCGAGAACGGCACCCCCACGAACGAGACCCCCGGCACGACCAGCGGCGCCGCCGCAGGAAAGGAATCCCGATGACCTCCCACGTCCTGGGCGACACCGGTGTGCTCACCGGGCGCTCCCTGCGCCACATCCTGCGCAGCCCCGACACGATCATCACCACGGCCGTCACGCCGATCGCCCTGATGCTGCTGTTCGTCTACGTGCTGGGCGGCGCCATCAACACCGGCAGCGGCGAGTCGTACGTCAACTACATGCTGCCCGGCATCCTGCTCATCACCATCGCGTCCGGCATCGCCTACACGGCCTACCGGCTGTTCCTGGACATGCAGGGCGGCATCTTCGAGCGCTTCCAGTCCATGCCGATCGCGCGCTCCAGCGTGCTGTGGGCGCACGTGCTCACGTCCGTCGTGGCGAACCTGATCTCGGTGGCGGTCGTCATCGGCGTCGCGCTGCTGATGGGCTTCCGCACCGGCGCCTCGCTGCTCGACTGGCTCGCCGTGGCCGGCATCCTGGCCCTGTTCACCCTCGCCCTGACCTGGCTCGCCGTGATCGCCGGGCTCTCGGCCAAGACGGTCGACGGCGCGAGCGCCTTCAGCTACCCGCTGATCTTCCTGCCGTTCATCAGCTCGGCCTTCGTGCCCACCGAGACGATGCCGGGCCCGGTCGCCTGGTTCGCGGAGAACCAGCCGGTGACGTCGATCGTCGACACCATCCGGGCCCTGTTCGCCCAGCAGCCCGTCGGCAACGACATCTGGGTCGCGCTCGGCTGGCTGGTCGGCATCCTCGTGCTCGCCTACGCCCTGGCGATCGCCCGGTACCGCCGCAAGGTGAGCTGACCGCTGCCGGCGACACGCCGTCGGCAGGAGAAGACAGAGCGCCGCGCCGCCCGCCCCACCCCAGGGAGCGGACGGCGCGGCGCCGTCGTGCGCGGGCGACCGCCCGGAGGCAGGGCCTCAGCGCCGCGGCTCCCAGCGGAACATCCGCAGGGCGAGCGTGACCGCGACGACGACCCAGCCGAGGGTCGGGGCGAGGAGGAACAGCGAGTCGGCCAGCGGCACGCCGCCGTTCCAGGCGTTCACGATCAGCTCCGTGGCCGCGCCGCCGGGCAGCAGCCGCTTGAGCAGCGTGAGCTCCGTGGTGCCGGTGATCCCGACCCAGCTCGTCACGGCGACGACCCCGAGGCTCAGGGGCAGCGAGGTGACCTGGGCGTGCTCCGGGGAGTTGGTGATCCCGGCGGTCGCCAGCCCCAGGGCGAGCATCATGACGAACGTCGCGACGACGCCCAGCATCAGCAGCGGGATGTCGGCGGGGCCGCCGCTCAGCCCGGCGAACACGGCGAGGATCAGGCCCACCTGGGCCGCCGAGATGACGCTGATCGGCAGCACCAGGCCCGTCAGGATGGACGCGTCGGCGGCGGCCGTGGAGCGCAGGCGCTTGAGGAAGAGGTCCTGGCGGCGGGCGGCCAGGGTGGTCACGGTCGTGGCGTAGAGGCTGAACGCCGCGATGGTGAAGACGATGACGGCCCCGATGTAGCCGAGGCTGCCGATCTGCTCGAACGTCTCCCGGAACCGGATGAAGAAGATGCTGGCGGCCACGGGCATGATCAGGCTGGTGATCAGCACGGCACGGTTGCGGAAGATCTGGATCAGCTCGCTGCGTGCGATGGAGAGCATTGCGGTGGTGTCCGTTCTGCGATGCGGGGTGGTGGGGGTTCGGGTGGCCGTGGTTCAGGCGGCCGCGACGGGGTCGGCCTCGATGGCGCGGAACACGTCGTCGAGCCGGGTCGGTGCGGCGGACAGGCCGACCAGGTCGACCGAGTGCGCGTGCGCCCAGTCGAGGAGCTGCTTGAGGTCGGTCTGCAGGTCGAAGGTCTCGATCTGGTAGGACCCGTCGGCCAGCGGCGCGGCCTGCAGCAGCGGCGCGGGGGAGCCCGCCGGGAGCGAGAACCGGATGGCCGCCGGCAGGGTGCGGGTCAGCTCGGCGACCGTGCCCTCGTGGCGGAACGTGCCGTTGTGCATCAGGCCGATGCGGTCGGCGCGCTGCTGCGCCTCCTCCAGGTAGTGCGTGGTCAGCACGACCGTGGACCCGTCCTCGCGGAGCTGGTCGACGGCGTCCCACAGCGCGTCGCGGGACTGGATGTCCAGGCCGGTCGTCGGCTCGTCCAGGAAGACGAGCTCGGGCCGCCCGTACACGGCGGTGGAGAAGTCGAGCCGCCGCTTCTCGCCGCCGGAGAGCTGGGAGACGCGGGTGTCGGCCTTGCGGGTCAGGTCGACGATGCCCAGCACGCGGTCGACCGTGTCGGTGCGTCCGCTGAGCTTGCCGATGAGCCGGACCGACTCGGCGACGGTGAGGTCGGGGGAGAAGCCGCTCTCCTGGAGCATGATCCCCATCCGGGGACGCACGGCGCGGCGGTCGGAGGGGTCCTTGCCGAGCACGCGCACCGTGCCCGACGAGGCCTTGCGGTGTCCCTCGACGACCTCCAGCGTCGAGGTCTTCCCCGCCCCGTTGGTGCCCAGCAGCGCGTACAGCTCGCCCTGCTCCACCTGGAACGAGAGGTCCTTGACGGCGTGGAAGTCACCGTAGGTGACGTTCAGCCGGTCGATGTCGATGGCGGGGGTTGTCGTCATGCCCCCAAGAACACCGTGTTCCGCGGCCGCACAACAGTGTGCTGGCGTCAGGTCCGCGGCATGACATCCCGGGGCGGAACGTATGACGCAGCGTCACTGCTGCGCCGTCGTGCGGCGACCATACTGGGAGGGCCACTGTCGATCGACGAGAAGACCCACCTCCATGAACGCTGGATCTGCTCGCCCGGGGCGGCTCCCGGCGGCCCCCTGGTCGCCCGCCGCCACCCGGGTCTCGCGGCGGCGGTTCCGCGCGCTCAACCTCTCGATGATGCTGCCGCTGCTGATCGCGGTCGGCGTGTTCATGCTGATCCGCCAGGCGCAGACGCCGCTGGACGTCGTCGTCCTGGGGCTCGGGGTCGTCGCGGTGGTCGTGGCCTTCGAGCGATGGACGGTCGGCGAGATCAACCGCGTCGCGCTGCCGTGCCTCCTGGTCGCGGGCGCCGTCTGGCCCTACGGGGTGCTGGTGATCGACGGCGACCCGCAGGCCGCCTACTACGCGCTCGCCGTCGTGGCCGGCCTGAGCGTCGCGCAGCTGCCGCGCCACCGCGCCGTGCTGGCCGTCGGGATCGCCGTCTACGTGGCGGCGGTCGGCGCGCTGGGCATGGCCCGCGCCGCCGATCCCGGCGTGGACGAGCTGCTCGCGAACGTCGTCATCCCCACCGGGATCACCGTGGTGCTGATCGGCCTGATGTTCCCCAACAAGGGGTTCTACGACGTCATGGCCGAGCTGGAGGAGGCCCGCGAGCGCGACGCGGAGCTGGCGGTCGTCCGGGAGCGGATGCGGTTCGCGAGCGACCTGCACGACATCCAGGGCCACACCCTGCACGTGGTCAAGCTGAAGATCGCGCTGGCCCAGAAGCTGGTGCGCACCGACACGGAGCGCGTGGAGCAGGAGCTGCGCGAGATGTACACGCTGGTGGGCGACACCATCGCGCAGACCAAGGAGCTCGCCTACGGGCAGCGCAAGCTCAACCTGTCCGCGGAGCTGGAGAACGCGCGCAACCTCATGGAGGCGGCGGGCATGCGGGTGCGGGTCGACCGCCGCGGCGAGGTCGGCGCCCGGGCGATCGACCTCTCGGCGCAGGTGCTGCGGGAGACGACGACGAACATCCTGCGGCACTCGCGCGCCACGCTGGTGCGCATCGAGCTCGCCGAGGGCGGCATCACGGTCGTCAACGACGGCGCGGCCGACGACGGCCCGCCGGAGCTGCGCGGGCTCGCCGCCCTCGGCCGCCGGGTGGCGGACGACGGCGGCGAGCTGACCGCCCGGGTCGAGGACGGGCGGTTCGTCACCGCCGTGCGGTTCCCCGCGCCGTCGTCCGGCCGAACGGCCCCGTCCCGCTGAAGGCGTGCGCCGCGAACCGCTCGCCGATGATCCGGTGGGTCGCGGTGTCGGGGTGCAGCGCGTCGGGCAGGGGGTGGTCGACGGCGTCGTCCGCCCCGTACAGCGCGGTGCCGTCCAGGTAGTGCAGGTTCACGTCGTCGGCCCGGTGCTCGACGACGGACGCGAGCGCGTCGCGGATGACGCGCAGCGTGAGCTTGCCCTGCTGCTGCTCCTCGCTGCGGCCCGTGGCGACGAACCGCACCTGGTCGGTGCCGAGGCTCTCGGGGTCGACGGCGCCCGGGCCGGGCGTGTCCTCGTGGATGCCGCAGAAGATCGGCGAGACCAGCAGGAGCGGCGTGGTCGGGTGCCCGTCGCGGATGGTGTCGAGGAAGCCGTGCACGGCCGGCACGAAGGTGCGCAGCCGCATCCCGTCGAGGTTGACGACGTTGATGCCGAGCTTGACGCTGATCACGTCGGCGGGGGCGTCCCGGATCGTGCGGGCGACGAACGGGTCGACGAGCGCGTTGCCGCCGAGCCCGAGGTTGCGCAGGCTGACGTCGCCCAGGCGCGCGGCGACCGCGGGCCAGATCTGGGTCGGCGTGCTCGCGTTCGAGCCGTGGCTGATCGAGCTGCCGTGGTGCAGCCACACGGGGCGGTCCTGCTCCACGGGGGCGACCGGCTCGTCGGTGCGCAGCTCGATCAGCTCGACGGACTCGTTGTGCGGCAGCCAGACCTCGACCCGCTTCTCGCCGGCGGGCAGGCCGTCGAACGTCGTCGTGTGCGCGGAGCCCGGCAGGAACTCGGTGGCGCCGGTCTGCAGGTCGGCCAGCACGACGTCGCCGCCGTCGAGCGGGCTGCTCGCCACGGGGACGCCGTCGACCACCAGGTCGACGCTGCCCCGCGGACGGTCCGCGCCGCGGTAGGCGAGCCGCGACGGGTGGGTCACGACCGCGACGGTCCGCGCGGCCGTCGTCAGCTCCAGGCGGACGCCGGAGGGCTGCGCCTCCATCATGAGCAGGTGCGGGTCAGGGAACTGCGTGCGCGCCCACTGCGGCAGGCGGTGCGGGCGCAGGCCGCGCTCCGTGGTCTCGATCTCGGCGGCCCCGTGCACGAAGGCAGGGGTGAGCGGGGTGCTGAGCATGGTGTGCTCCTCGTTCTTGTCGTTCATGTGGTGGGGTTCGCCGGCTCGGTGGGCCAGGCGCGCAGGAGGGTGTCGAGCGCGCCGATCGTCCGGGCCCAGGACACGTCGGGCGCGGGCTCGCTGTGGTCGAAGCTGCCGGTGCGCTCCAGCGCGAGGAACCCGTTGATCGTGCTGCCGAGCAGGCGGGTCACGTGGACGCGTTCGCCCGGCGGGATGTCGTAGCCCCGCAGCACGGCGTCGGTGAGCGCGACGACCGACCGGGCGGCGTCGGACGCGACGACGGCGGGGCCGGCCCGGCGCTGGAGCGCCTGCCACCGGCCGGGCGCCTCGCGGGCGAACGACCGGTGGGCCTCGGCCAGCCCTTCGAGGGCGGGCCGGCCGGACCGGCCGGCTACTGCCTCGGCCACGCGGGCGGCCAGGTCGCCCAGGGCGAGCGCGTGCACGCCGTCCAGGAGGGCGGCGTGGTCGCGGACGTGCGAGTACAGGCTGGGCGTGGCGACGCCGAGACGCCGGGCGACCGCCGAGAGCGTGACCGTGTCCAGTCCGCTCTCGTCGGCCAGCGCCGCCGCCTCGGCGATCACCGAGCCAGGGGTCAGGGTGGTGCGGGCCATGAGGCCCAGCCTACACCCTTTAGGTTTTTGCCTACGAGGCTTCGGTTGCGGGAGCCGGCTCGACGACGCGGGCCCGACGTCGCATCGCCGCCGGACGCAGCCACGTCGCCGTCCGCCACAGCCACTCGACCGGGCCGTACACGAAGTGCTTCAGCCAGAGCCGGCTCAGCACCGACTGCACCACGATGAGCCCCAGGGCGAGGGCCACGACGGGCGCCGCGCTGGTCGTGTGCCCGAAGTCCACGACCTGCGCGACCAGCGCCACCACGACCGCCGCGCCCACGTAGTTGGTCAGCGCCATCCGGCCCAGCGGCTCGAAGAAGGCCGCGATCGCGCGGCGTGCGGGGGTGCGCCACAGCAGCGCCAGGCCCGTGGTGTAGAACACGGCCATGACCAGGCCCGCGACCGAGCCCGCCGTCGAGAACCGAGGGTCGCCGCTCGACGTCGTGAGCTGCCAGAACAGGGCCGGGCCCGTCAGCACGGCGGCGCTCGCGAACACGATCGCGACCGTCCTGCCCGAGGACTCCAGGGCGCGCGGCAGGCCGTACGCCGCCGCGCCCGCGCCGAGCAGGATCAGCCCGGGCACCGACGGCAGCCCGCCGCCGAAGGCCGCGTAGGCCACGACGGTCAGCACCGCGCCGCCGGCCAGCGTCACCCAGCGCGGCAGGAACGCGACGACGGGCAGCATCAGCAGGCCCACGATCCCGTACTCGATGAGCACGTTGCCCGGGTAGACGAGCATCAGCAGCCCGCCGATGACCGACAGCGCGACGAGGCGCCGCACCAGCACGAGCGCCGGCCGGGCCGAGCGGGCCCGGGCGCCGTCGAGCACGATCCAGAGGCTGATGCCGAACAGGAAGACGAAGATCGGCACGAACCGGGTCTGGACGGTGAGGTAGAGCGCGTCGAGCACCGGGTCCTGGATCGGTGCGCCGCCCTCCATCACGCGGGCCATGCCGAGGCGCGTGATGTCCACCGCGTTGACCAGCAGGATGCCGAGCACGGCGAACCCGCGCAGCGAGTCGAGGAACTGCCAGCGCGGCCGGGCGCCGGTCAGGGAGGGGGCCGCGGCTGCGGCGGCAGGAGCACTCATGGCAGCCATCCAAGCAACGGAGGCCCCTCGGCGTCGTCCGACCCCGAGACGATCTTCGGTGCGGGGGAGTAGGGGTGAACCCTGGGTGGGGGCCGGGCACAACCCGGGGTGCCCGGTCCATGCGTTTCGACGAGAACCCAGCGGCGCCGGAGGGGTAATCTCGGAGGCCTCTCGCCTCGTCCGGACATCAGCCACCTCGTTGCCCGAACCTGTCGCGGGCACCGGGTGGCCGGGTCCCTCGACCGAAAGCAGGCCGCATGGACGTCTCGCCCCTCGTCTGGACGCTCACGATCGCCGGGATCGTGCTGCTGCTCCTCTTCGACTACTTCTTCCATGTGCGCAAGGCGCACGTCCCCGAGCTCAGAGAAGCCGCGATCTGGTCCTCGGTCTACGTGGGGATCGCCCTGCTCTTCGGGGTCGGCGTGCTGGTGCTGGGTGGGGGCGCCGCCGGGTCGGAGTACTTCTCCGGCTACATCACCGAGAAGGCGCTGTCGGTCGACAACCTGTTCGTCTTCCTCATCATCATGACGAGCTTCCGCGTGCCGCGGGAGGACCAGCAGAAGGTGCTGCTGTTCGGCATCACGTTCTCCCTGGCGGCGCGCACCGGGTTCATCTTCCTCGGCGCCGCACTGATCAACTCGTTCGCCTGGGTGTTCTACATCTTCGGCCTGATCCTGCTGATCACGGCCGGCAACATGCTCAAGCCGGAGAGCTCGGAGTCGCGGCACGACGAGAACATCGCGGTGCGGGTCGCGCGCCGGCTGTTCCACACCAGCCCGGACTACGACGGCGACAAGCTGTTCACGATCCACGACGGCAAGCGGGCGCTGACCCCGATGCTGCTGGTCATGGTCGCGATCGGCGGCACCGACCTGCTGTTCGCGCTCGACTCGATCCCCGCGATCTTCGGCCTGACGCAGGACGTGTACATCGTGTTCACCGCCACCGCGTTCTCGCTCCTGGGCCTGCGCCAGCTCTACTTCCTGCTGGACGGCCTGCTCGACCGCCTGATCTACCTCTCGTACGGGCTGGCCATCATCCTGGCCTTCATCGGCGTCAAGCTGGTCCTCCACGCGCTGCACGAGAACAACGTGCCGTTCATCAACGGCGGCGAGCACGTGCCGGTCTTCGAGATCAGCACGGGCCTGTCGCTGACCGTCATCATCGGGGTGATCGTCGTGACCGTGGTCGCGTCCCTGTGGAGCAAGGCCGGGCGGGCGCAGACGGCGATCTCCAACGCCCGCCGCCACGCGACGGACTACCTGGACCTCGGCTACACGGCGGACCACAGCGAGCGCATCCGCGTCTACGCGGCGCTGTGCGAGGAGGAGACGACGATCAAGAACCTCGGTGAGAAGTACCGCCAGAAGGCCCGCGACGAGGAGGAGCTGATGGACCTCCTGCACCGGGCGCACGCCGAGCACGACGAGTCGGTGCGGCGTGCGGCCCGGGACGGGACGGCCTAGGAGACGCTCAGCGCAGCGCCCTTTCCGGGGACGTCCTGAGGTGCGTGCGATAGATCACGAGCCCGACGAACAACAGTCCTCCGACGAGATTGCCGAGCACGGTCGGCAGCTCGTTCCAGAGCAGGTAGTCGCCGATCGTGAAATCGCCGCCGAGCATGAGCCCGATCGGGAAGAGGAACATGTTGACGACGGAGTGCTCGAAACCCATGTAGAAGAACACCATGATGGGCATCCACATCGCGATGACCTTGCCCGGGAGGCTGTCGGACATCATGGCGCCGACGACGCCGGTCGAGACCATCCAGTTGCAGAGCACGCCGCGCACGAAAAGGGTGAGCATCCCGGCGGCTCCGTGCTCCGCATAACCCACGGTCCGCCCCTCACCGATCACGCCTATGGCCTGGCCGACCTCGCTCGGCGGGCTGGAGAAGCCATAGGTGAAGACGATTGCCATCAGTAGTGCGGTGGTCAGCGCCCCGGCGAAGTTCCCCAGGAAGACGAGTCCCCAGTTGCGGAGGACCGCCGCGCCCGTCACGCCGGGGCGCTTGTCCAGCCATGCGAGAGGAACGAGCGTGAACACGCCGGTCAGCAGGTCGAAGCCGAGCAGGTACAGCATGCAGAAGCCGACCGGGAAGAGGACGGCACCCACGAGCGGCTGGCCGGTCTGCACGCTGACGGTGACGGCGAAGGCGGCGGCCAGGGCGAGGATCGCGCCCGCCATGTAGGCGCGGATGAAGGTGTCGCGGGTGGACATCAGCGCCTTGGCCTGGCCGGCGTCGACCATCCGGATCGCGAAGTCCTTGGGGGCAACGTAGGACATGAGGGGGCTCCGTATCGGGGTCTGGGTCACCACTGGTACTTCAGGAACTTGCCGTCGATGATCACGCGGACCCGGTCCCCGTCCGGGTCCGCGCGGCGGGAGATCTCGACGTTGCAGTTGATCGCGCTCATGATCCCGTCGCCGAACTCCTCGTGGATGGCCTCCTTGAGGGCCGGGCCGTAGACGTCCAGGAGCTCGTAGAAGCGGTAGATCGTCGGGTCCGCCCGGAGGCTGTCGCCGTTGAGGCGGTACGGCTGTTCCTGGAGGGCGACGACGGTGTCCTCGTCGAGGTCGAGCAGCCGGCCGACCGCCTCGGCGACGTCGGCGGGCACAGGGTGCGAACCCAGCAGTGCGGCGACGGTCCACAGCAGGGGGCGGTCGACGTGCTCGGCGATCTCCGCCCAGGTCGTGCCCGACCTGCGCAGGGATGCGCGGACGTCCTGCGTCGCGGCCTCGCGCGTGCTGTTCCAGGTGGTCATCTGATCTCCGGTCGGAAAGAGGCGGTCGGGTACCGCCCGTCTGCCTCCACCTCACCGAAGAGCGCCGCGATTCCCTAGGCCGTTTGCGAACGGCACTGCGCAGAAAACGAAGCAGGAGCGCCCTTTTACGAGCGGGAAACGTCGGCGCAACGGATGCGGGATCGCCCGGCGCGTACGGTCCCCGGAAGAACGGAGTCCCCGGGAGGACGGAGGAGCCGATGGCCGGAATGACGCACTACCTGACACCCACCGTCGAACCTGCTGCCGACTGGCTTCTCCTCGCGGACGTGGTGAGTGAGGCTCCCGTCCCGTTGTGGGTCATCGGACCGGAAGGGTCCGTGGTCGTCGCCAACAGGGCAGCGGTCTCTTTCCTCGGTTACCGCAATGACGTCGATCTTGTCGGCGGTCCCAGTCATGAGTTGCTGCACCGCAACCGGCTCGACGGGACCTCCTATCCGCCCGATGAATGTCCGATCATCTGCGCGCAGGGAATGGAGCACCAGGGCCAGGAATGGTTCGTCACGCGTGAAGGGGACCCGCGCCCGGTGCACTGGTCGACGCGAAGGCTGAGCGACACGGGCGCGACGGTCCTGAGCTTCACGCCCACCGCCTCCGACGCCGCGCGGCACCGGGCCGAGGAGCGGCTGCGCGACGCGGCGCCGACATCCTCCGCTCGCCACCGGTCGCGGGCGGTGCTGCGCGACGGGCTGTACGCGATCATCCACGAACGGTTCGCGGACCCGCTGTTCTCCGTGGCCGACCTCGCCGCCGAGGCGCACGTCTCGGTGCGCTCGCTGCAGGCCCTGTTCGCCGACGTCGGGCGGTCGCCCGCGTCCGAGGTGCGGCGGATCCGTCTCGAGTTCGCGCACGGCATGCTGGAACGGGGGCACGGCGTGCACTCGGCGTGCCGGCGCTCCGGGTTCCTCGACCCGGGGTCCTTCGGCCGGGCCTTCCGTCGGCGCTTCGGCTACGCTCCGAGCCAGGTGCGTCCGACGGCGGCGAGCACCTAGGCCCGGTTCGTAGGTCCGGCCTCAGGCACGACGCCGAGAATCCGGGCCGCCGCGACGTCGGCCCCCGCGAGCAGCGGGGACGGCACGCCCGGGCTGGCCCCGATCGCGGAGCCGCGCTGCACCGCCTCGGCCGGGATGCCCAGCACGACGACCCGGTCGTCGGCGGTGCCCGCGGCGTCCACGAGCGCGCAGCCGTCCCGGGTCACGTCGAGGCTGTCGGACTCGACCGTGCCGCCCGCGGCCGTCGGCAGCGGGTGCCGGCGGGCCCGGCCCGAGTCGAGCAGCGCGCGCAGCAGCGGGTCGTCGGTGGGGGTCACGGCGCCGCGGTGCATCCGGGTCTCGATCAGCGCCCGGGTGCGGACGGCGTCGCGCACGCGGCTGGTGGCGACGAACGCGTCGTCCTCGACCGCGATCCGGGTGTCCTCGCCCAGCAGCTCGACGACGCCCGCCCGGACGAGAGCGAGGAGCTGGGCCGTGCGGCGCGGGGGAGGTCCCGAGGCGAGCGCCAGCCCGAGCGGGATGAGCACACCCTCGCCGAACGCCTCCAGGGACGCGCCGTCGACCACGCCCGCCCGGGTGAGCCGGGCGACCTCGCCGCGCAGCGTCTCCATGGCCTGGTTGACGCGGGCGCGCGGCGACGTGCCCGGGGACGCGACCGACTCCTGCTCCGCGCGGACCCAGCCCTCGACCCAGGCGGGCCAGTCGGCGGGGGAGACGAGCGGCGGCCGGTCGGCGCGAGCGGGGTCGACGGCGTCGGCCGGGTCGACGACGAGGGCGGCGGCCTCGCGCACGGGGTCCTCGGCCGCGTCGAGCCGCCGGGCGAGCGCGTCGGGCGTCAGGTCCTCGCGCAGGGCGTTCTCGCGAAGCGCGGACGGGCGCTGCTCGGCGAGCGCCGTCAGGTGCGCGAGCACCAGCTCGGCGGCCAGCAGCGGCCAGACGTCGCGCGCCAGGTCGAGCACGGGGCGCCCCTCCGCGCGGGCCGCCAGGGCCGCGAACCGCTCGCGCGTCGCGATCCACGCCACGTAGGGCGCGGGCAGCCCGTCGGCGAGCGCGCCCTTGCCCCGGTACGGCAGCCCGCGCCGCGACCCCGCGAGCAGGTGCGGCTCGGCGCCGCTCGGCACGTAGCGCAGGGGGTCGCCGGCGTGCGGGCCGTCGGCGCCGCCGTCGTCGCAGGGGCGGCCGGCAGCATCGACCGGGGAACCGGTGCCGGCGTCGACGAAGCGACCGCCGCGCCCCACGGTCAGCAGCGCGAGCACGTCGAAGAAGTTGGCGCCGAGCCCCGCGACCAGCACGTCCTCGCCGGCCGGCACGGCGGACCAGTCGCGCTCGGCCGGCATGCCCGGCTCGACGTAGACCAGGCCGTGCACGCGGGCGACGTCGGCGAACCGCTCGGTGCGCGGCGAGCGTCGGGCCTGGATCATGCCCTGCGCGAGCACGACGACGGGTGCGGTCAGGGTTCGTGGTGCGGGGGAGGCGCTCGCGGTGGCGGGGTCCGGGCCGAGCACGACCTCGCGCAGCCCGGGCCGGGGCGTGCGCACGTCGACGACGGTCCCGTGCACCGGCACCACCTCGATGCTCCCGCGGCGCGCGGCCTCGTGGAGCTGGTCCAGGTAGTAGGCGCCCTGGAGCCGCCGGGTCGGGTACGAGCCGGGGCCGAGCCCGCGCGCCTCGTCCCGGGCCCAGGCCGTGTCCGGTCGGGATGCGGTGTCCGACGTCGCTGCCCGCGCCCAGTCGACCAGGTCCGGCCCGGTCACCACGGGCCCGGACATCGGGGTCGAGGTGTCGGCGTGCACTGTCGTGCGCGCCGCCCACGTGTTGTTCAGCAGCAGCGGCGACTGGTCGGTGCGCCAGGTCGCCCCGGCGCCCACCTCCACCCGGTCGACGACGGCGACGCGCAGCACGGCCAGCGCCTCGTCCGGCGGTGCGCCCCAGGGCGCGTCCGGCCGACGCCTGGCGGCGAGCCGTGCGACGACGGCGACGGCCCGCGGGCCCCCGCCGACGATCACGGCATCGAACGCCGCCGGATCGAGCGGCCCAGCGTCATCCGACGACGACGACGCTGCAGCGGCCGGCGTCGCGTGCGTGTCCTTCACGCGACGCCGGACGACGACCCGGGCGCACCTTCCGCACCGACCGTGCCCGTCACGTCCGCCACAGCCTCGGCGAACGCCCGCTCCGCCGCGACGAGCTCCTCCTCGGACGCCGCCACCCCGGGGAACCGCTCGGGCAGCCCGACCAGCACACCGCCGAGGATCTCCCGGCGTCGTCCCGCCCGCGTCGTCGTCGGCAGGGTGCGCAGATACACGTCGAGCCGGTCGGCGAGCGCGGACGGGAAGACCCGCTCCCAGCGCTCCCGCTCGGGACCGAGCGAGTGCGCCCGAGCCACCGAAACGGAACGCCCCGTCCGTTCCGCCGACGTCGCGGCCACGTCCAGCACCCCGTCCCGCACGACCACTCCGTACGCCTCCACCGCTGCCTCGGCCGTCACCAGCCCGGCGGAGACGTCGGCCAGCACGGCCTCCGTGTCCCGCTCCAGGGGGTCGCCGTAGCCGCCCGCGCCGGAGGTGCGCAGCACCACGCGGTCGCCCGCGCGCAGCGGGTGCACGTCGACGACGGACAGCCGCCGCTCGTCGGGCCGGCCCTCGTTGACGACGAGCTCGGTGAGCGCGCCCGGCCGTCCGCCGGCGAAGCCCCAGGGCCGGAACCGCAGCCGCTCCAGGCCGCGGGCCAGCAGGCCGCCGTCGGTCAGGGCCTCGAACTCGAGCTCCAGGCCGGAGCCGCCGCGCCACCGCCCGGCGCCGCCGGAGTCGGTCCGCAGCGCGTACCGCAGCACACGGACGCTGACGTTCGCCTCGACGGTCTCGACGGGGTTGTTCGACAGGTTGGAGATGCCGGAGTCGCGCCCGTCCGCGCCGTCGGCGCCGTGCCGCGCGCCCGTGCCGCCCACCATCGGCTCGACGACGTCCACCCGGGACCCGTCGGCGGCGGCGAACACGACGGGCACGACCAGCCCGCTGGACGCCGCGGGCAGCACCTCGGGCGCGGCCTGGACCAGCGCCCCGGACACCACGTCGTTGACGCGCGACGTCGTCGCGTGCCGCACGCCCGTCGCCGCGGTGCCCGTCGCGTTGAGCAGGGTGCCCTCGGGGGCGGTGAAGCCGATGACGTCCATCAGCCCGCCGTTCAGCGGCACGGCCGGGTCCAGCGTGCCGATCAGCGCGAAGATCCGCGTGACGACCCAGGAGTGCGCACGCCCGAACGTCACCATGTTCAGCGCGGCCTCGACCTGCGGGTCAGTGCCGGTCAGGTCGAGGTGCACGGCGCCGTCGTCGACCGTGGCCGTGACCACGACCCGCAGCGGCACGCCGCTGACGCCGTCGTTGTCGAGGAAGTCCTCGAAGCGGTAGGTGCCGTCCGCCAGGGTGCGCAGGGCGCTGCGGGCGCGGGCCGCGCTCTGCTCGCGCGCGAACTCGCCGACGTCGGCGAACCCGGCCGGGCCCAGGTCGGCGGTGAGCTCGCCGACGCGGCGCCGACCGGTGTCCAGCGCGGCGAGCATGGCGTGCAGGTCGCCCCGGTTGGCCTCGGGCGTGCGGGAGTTGGCGGCGAGGATCGCCTCCACCTCGGGCACCACGGTCCCGGCGCGCACGTACCGCAGGGGCGGGATGCGGAGGCCCTCGGCGAAGACCGAGTCGTTGAGCACGCTCACGGAGGAGGGCACGCGCCCGCCGACGTCGGACACGTGCACGAACGCCCAGCCGTAGCCGACCAGCTCGTCGCCGTCGAAGAACGGCGCGAGGGCGTGCACGTCCGGGAGGTGCGTGGACAGCCCGCCCGAGAGGTACGGGTCGTTCGTCAGCACGACGTCGCCGGGGGCCAGCGGCCCGTCCGCCGTCGCCGCCTCGATCGCGGGCGTCAGGTCGAGGCCCACGAAGCCGGACACGCCGACGTCCTGCGGGTAGGCGACGAACCGGCCCGACAGGTCGGCGACGGCGCACGCGAAGTCGGCGGCGTCGCGCACGTACAGGCTGCGGCTCGCGCGCCGCAGGGTCAGGCACATCTCCTCGACCGCGGCCTGCAGCCGCGTGTGGGCGACGTCCTTCTCGACCGTCGTCAGCACGGCTCAGCCCTCCCCGTTGTCAGTGACGTCCCGCACCAGGTGCAGGTTCCCGCCGTCGTCGCTCGTCGCGGTCCACCCGGCCGGCACGAGCACCGTGGTGTCCGCCTTCTCGATCACGGCGGGGCCGGTCACCGACGCCTCGCCGTCAGCCCCGAGCGTGTGCACGCTCGCCGGACGGGGCGTGCCGTCGTACCGCACGTCGCGCGCGCCCGTCTTCACGAACGCCGCGCCGCCGTGCCCGGACCGCACCTCGCCGAGGCGCACGCTGACACTCGCGCGCAGCGTCTCGGCGCGCACGACGGCGGTCGCGTCGGTGAACCCGTGGACCCGTTCGTGCTGCTCGGCGAAGCGCCGCAGCACCGCCCCGAGGTCCAGCCGCAGGGTCTCGGCCGGGCCGGCCTCGGTCGAACGTTCGGCAAGCACGACCTCCAGCGTCGTCGGCTGGCCCGCGTACCGCAGGTCGGCGCTCAGCGTCACGGTCCCCGTCGCGCCGACGTCCTGCGTGCGCAGCCAGTCCAGCACCTCGCGCTCCAGCCCGGCCGACGCCGTCGTCAGCGCGTCCAGGTTCTCCGGCACGACGGCGGTGCGCACCGTGCGCGCGACGTCACGCCGGACCGGGGCGATGGCCGCGCCCAGGGCGCAGAACGTCCCGGCGGCCGCGGGCACGAGCACACGCCGGACGCCGACCTCGTCGGCCAGCAGCGCGGCATGCGTGCCGCCCGCGCCGCCGAACGCGACGAACGTGTACCGCTCGGGCACCTCGCCGTGCGCGGCCAGCACGGTCCGCAGCCGCGCGGCCATCCCGGCGGACGCGACGCGCAGGGCGGCGTCGGCGACGCCGTCGGCCCCCGTCGTGTCCTCAGCCGAATCCTCGGCGAGGTCCTCCGCGACCCGCGCCAGCGCCCCCGTCGCGAGCTCCGCCCGCAGCGGGAACGTGCCGCCCAGGAACGTCGCCGGGTCGATCACCCCGGCGTGCACGTAGGCGTCGGTCAGCGCGGGCTGCGTGCCGCCCGCGCCGTACGCGGCCGGGCCGGGTACCGCGCCGACGCTCGCCGGGCCGACCCGCAGCACGGGCCGGGCGCCCGAGGTGTCGGCGCCGATCACGGAGCCGCCGCCCGCGCCGATCGCGGACACCTCGACGACGGGCGTCATCAGCGGGTGCGGCCCGACGGTGGCGGTCGTGGTGAGCACGGGGCGGCCGCCGCGCAGCACGCCGATGTCGCTGCTCGTGCCGCCCATGTCCACGGTGACCATGTCCGTGCCGGGCCAGGCGGTCGCGGCGGCGGACACCCCGCCCGCGGGCCCCGACAGCACCGTCTGCACGGGCCGGCGCATCGCCGACTCGATGGACACCGAGCCGCCGTTCGACGTCGTGATGTAGACGCGGGCGTCGACCCGCAGGCGCGCCAGCCGCTCGCGCAGCGCGGTGAAGTAGCCGGTCATCAGCGGCGTGATCTGCGCGTCCAGGAGCGCGAGCGTGGTGCGCTCGTACTCGCCGGCCTCGGGCCACACGGCCGCGGCCGACGTCACCGGGACGTCCAGGGCGGCGGCCAGCCGGTCGGCGAGGTGCTGCTCGGCCTCGCGCGCGGCGTACCCGCCCACCAGGCTCACGGCCACGACCTCGGGCGCCAGCGCGGTCAGGCGCTCCACGAGCCGGGCGAGCTCGGCGTCGTCCACCCCGTCGGCACCCAGCGCGCCGACGGCGGCGCCGTCCGCCGCGAACCGGTGCGCCACCTCCAGCACGTGCTCGCGCGGCACGATGGGCCGCCCGGGCGTGGCGTGCAGGTCGAAGGAGCGCGGCATGCGGGCGCGGGCGATCTGCAGCACGTCCCGGTGCCCCGCGCTGGTCACCAGCGCCGCCCGGGCCACGCGGCCCTGCAGGATCGCGTTCAGCCCGATCGTGGTGCCGTGCGCGACGGCGGCGACGTCCTCCACGTCGATCCCGCGCGCCAGGAGCTGCGCGAGCCCCGTCTCGACCCCCTCGGAGGGGTCGTGCGGCGTGCTCGGCACCTTGTGCGTGATCGCGTCGGCCAGCGACCACGAGGTGCCGTCACCGGGCACGGCGACGAGGTCGGTGAACGTGCCGCCGACGTCGATACCGATGCGCCAGCGGCGGCGGGGTGCGGGGACAGCCACGGGGGACGACATGGTCTACAGGAACCTCGAGACGTGGATGGTGCGGTCGAGCACGGCGATGGTCGCGACGCTGACCAGGAGCAGGAGCGTCGAGACGGCCGCGACGGTGGGTTCGAGCTGGACCTGCACCGCGGAGTAGATGCGCACCGGCACGGTCGCCTCGCCGGCGCCCGCCACCAGCACGGACACCGCGACCTCGCCGAGCGAGATGACGGCGCCCAGGAACGCCCCCGCGACGATCCCCGGCCGCATGAGCGGCACGGTGACGGTCAGGAAGGTGCGCAGCGGCGACGCCCCGAGCGACCGGGCGGCCCGGGGGAGCGCCGGGTCGAGCGCCGCGGCGCTCACCGCGACGACCCGCACGCAGAACGGGAACGTGACGACCAGGTGCGCAAGCCACAGGCCCTGCGCCGAGCCGACCAGCCCGGTGCGCTGGAGCTGGTACAGCAGCGCGAGGCCGACCATCACGCCGGGCACCGCCATGGGGGACAGGAACAGCAGGCCGAGCGCGCGCCGTCCGGGGAAGTTCCCCGCGCCGACGGCGTACCCGCCGAGCGTGCCCAGCACGACGACGACGGGCACCACGAGCAGCGCGACCCGCAGCGAGTACCCCAGGGAGTCGAGCCACTGCGCGGAGCCGAACACCTCGGCGTACCAGCGCAGGCTCAGGCCCTCCGGCGGGAACCGGAAGTTGTTCGCGGCGTTGAAGGAGCTGAGCGCGACCACGAGGAGCGGCAGCAGCAGGAAGGCGCAGACGAGCACCACGGGCACGAGCGTCAGGGCGCGGCGGGCGCGGGCCCGGCCGGCACCGGTGACGCGAAGGACGGGACGGTCAGGCACGACGACCCCTCTCGGCGAGGCGGCCCAGCAGGCCGACGAGGCCGCAGACCGCGAGCGTGACGGCGAGCAGCACGAAGCTCAGGGCGGCGGCGCGCGGCTGGTCGAAGGCGACCATGGCCTCGGTCTGGATGCGGAGCCCGGCCAGCGACTGGTTGGCGCCGCCCACGAGCAGCGGCGTCACGTACACGCCCATGCTCAGGGAGAAGACGATGACCGTGGCCGCGACGATGCCCGGTGTGGCCAGCGGCAGCACCACGGACCGGAAGGTGCGCAGCGCGCCCGCGCCCAGGTCGGCCGACGCCTGCAGCAGCCGGTTGTCGATCGCGCCGAGCGACGCGGACAGGGCCAGCACCGCGAACGGCAGCAGCACGTGCACGACGGCGAGGAACACCGTCCACGGGGAGCGCAGCAGCGGCAGGGACTCGTCGATCAGGCCGAGCGCCTGGAGCGTCACGTTGACCGGGCCCTCGCCCGACATGACCACGCGCCAGCCGAACGACCGCACGACCTCGCTGGTCAGCAGCGGCGAGAGCGTGATGACGAAGACCAGGGACTTGCCCACGGCCGACGTCGACCGCGCGAGGTACCACGCGAGCGGGAACGCCAGGACGAGGCACGTCAGGCTCACCCGGACGGCGAGCCAGAGGCTCTCGACCACCGAGCCCCACAGGTACGACGTGCCGAACACCTCGGCGTACTGCGCGCCGGTGAACCCGGGCAGCACGTTGTTCATCTCGTCGGTGGGCCGCAGGCTCAGCAGGAGCAGCCCGACGAGCGGCAGCAGGAACGCGACCACGACGAACGCCGTGGGCACGATCGCGGCGACGTGCCCGCGCAGGTCACGCGTACGGGTGGCCGCCACGTCAGGCCGCCCCGAGGGGCAGCAGGGCGTCGTCGGACCAGGTCAGGCCGACGCTCTCGTCCTCGGCGAAGCGCCGTCCGCCGTCGGCGGGGCTGGCGAGCAGCTCGGTGCCGTCGGCGGTGCGCAGGCGGTACTCGTAGCGCTCCCCGGCGAAGCCGACGGACAGCACGGTCGCCGGGGCGGCGTCGCCGCCGGCCTCGACGACCCGCACGTGCTCGGGCCGCAGCGCCACCGTGGCCCCCGCGGCACCGGCGAGCCGGACCGGCCGCCCCAGCACGGTGCGCCCGCCGTCGCCGTCGTGCACCGGCAGCAGGTTCGCGGCGCCCACGAAGTCGGCCGCGAACCGGGTGCGCGGCGTGCGGTACAGCTCCTCGGGGGTGCCGAGCTGCTCCAGGTCGCCGTGCGCGAGCAGCGCGACCCGGTCGGACAGCGCGAGCGCCTCCGCCTGGTCGTGGGTGACGAACACCGTGGTGGTGCCGACCTCGCGCTGCAGCTCGCGCAGCTCGTGCCGCATCTGGCGGCGCAGCTTGGCGTCGAGGTTGGACAGCGGCTCGTCGAGCAGCAGCACCCGCGGGCGGGTGACCAGCGCGCGGGCGATGGCGACGCGCTGCTGCTGCCCGCCGGAGAGCTGCTGCGGGTAGCGGTCCGCGAAGTCGACGAGGTCGACCAGCTTCAGGGCGTCGCGCACGCGCTCGGCCCGCTCGTCGCGCGGCACGCGCCGGGTGCGCAGCCCGTACTCCAGGTTGCGCCGCACCGTCATGTGCGGGAACAGGGCGTAGCTCTGGAACACCAGGCCCGTCTCGCGGCGGTTCGGCGCCACGTGGGTGACGTCCTCGCCGTCGATCAGGACGGTCCCCGTGGTGGGCTCGACGAACCCGGCGAGCACGGACAGCAGCGTCGACTTGCCGCAGCCCGACGGGCCGAGGACCGAGAGGAACTCGCCCGCCTCGATCGTCAGCTCGTCGAGCTCCAGCACGGGCGGGCCGCCGTACCCGACGCTCAGCCCGCGGATCTCCACGCGGCCCTGTGTCGCGGTCATCAGCCGAAGATCTCCTGCCAGCGCGCCTGCAGGTCGGGCAGCTGCGGGGTGATCGTCTCGTAGTCGACCCACACGAAGCTGTCGTAGGCGTTCGGGCCGCTGGTGATCTGCCCGTCGAACTGCGCGGGGTACTCGTTCTGGTCGTTGGACGCGGCGTACCAGGTGCCCTCGGAGAAGACGGGCTGGTACTCGCTGGAGGCCACGTAGTCGAGGAACGTGTAGGCGAGCTCCTCCTGCTCGGTGCCCTCGGTGACGAACAGGGAGGTCAGGGCGCCCACGGAGCCGGAGGCGGGGTAGGCGAAGCCGATCGGCTCGCCCGCGTTCTGCTGCACGAACGCGCGGCCGTCCCAGTGCGCCGCGACCCACGCGTCGCCGTTCGAGAGCGCGGTCTCGACGCTGGTGCCGTCGGCGGGGAACGTGGAGGCGCAGTCCTTGAGCGTCTCGAGCTGCTTGAACGCGGCGTCGACGTCGTCCGGGTTCGTGATGCTGCCGCCGGCCTCGTTGATCAGGCCCGCGAGGAACTCGACGCCCGTGTTGAAGGTCAGGGGCGAGACGGCGACGTGCCCGCAGTACGCGGGGTCGAGCAGGTCGGACCAGTCCGTCGGCGGCTCGTCCACCTTGTCGGTGCGGTACGCGATGCCGGTCGAGCCGACGGTCAGGGGCACGCCGTACTGGGTGCCGCCTACGTTGCTCTGCTCGGCGAGCACGGTGTTGAGCTGGTCGAACTGCTCGATCCGGGCGGTGTCGAGCTCGGCGACGACACCGGCGGACACGGCGCTCGGGATCACGTTGGGCGTGAACGCGACGACGTCGTAGGCGGGCGTGCCGCCCTTCGTGGAGCGCAGCGCGGTGAGCCAGTCGGCGGGGCCGCCGGGGACGAGCTCGACGGTCGCGCCGGTCTCCTCCTCGAACGGCTTCACGAACGCCTCGGTGAACGAGTCGCCCCAGGACCCGGCGTAGACCGCGACCTTGAGGGTGCGGCCCGACTGGTCGCCGGACGCGTCGCCGCCGTCGTCCGCCGAGCAGGCGGCGAGCGTGCCGGTCAGGGCGAGCGCCGAGGTCACGGCGAGCGTGCGGGTCAGGGGCCGGGCGGTCCGGCGCGTGGAGCGGGAGGTCATCGTTGTCTCGTTCCTTCGGGGTGGTGGGGCGGGAGGCGGCGGTCCCAGGCGTAGTGCTGTTCCAGGAGGGCGCCGAGCCGGAGCAGGAGGGCCTCGCCGCCCTGCGGGGCGACGAGCTGCGTGCCGAGCGGCAGGCCGTCGTCGTCCAGGTGGGTGGGCAGGGTCAGGGCGGGGGTGCCGAGCACGCTCGGCACGGTGGTGAAGGCGAGCGTGCGCTCGTAGACGACGGCGTCGCGCGACGGCGCCTGCTGGGTCAGCTCCTCCAGGACGACGCCGGTCGCGGGCACCCGGGTGGCCGTCGTCGGCGTCAGGACGACGTCGGCGGCGCCGAACAGGGCCTCGGTGACCGTGCGGGCCAGGGCACGCATCCGGACGGCGCCGCGCACGTAGTCGGCCGCTCCGAGGGCGTCGGCCTGGTCCATCACGCGGTGGATGTACGGCTGGAGCCGCTCGGGGTGGTCCAGCGGGGTCTGCCGCAGCCACGCCGGGATGACGACGCCGGGGTACAGGTCCATGATCTCGGCGCCCTCCTCGGCGGCGTCGAGCGCGACGACCGTGTGCCCGTGGGCGCGCAGCACGTCCGCGACGTCCTCGACGGCGGCGACGCACGCGGCGTCGACCTGGATGCGCGGGTCCCAGGAGCGCGTGAGCAGGCCGACCCGCAGCGGGGCGGGCGCCCGGTCGAGGCCGGCGAGGTAGTCCGGGGCGGCCGGGCCGCGCGACCACGCGAGCGGGTCGGGCGCGGCCAGGTGCGTGACGACGGCGGCGGTGTCGCGCACCGTGCGCGTCATGACGCCCTCGGTGGCGCCGCCCTCCCAGCCCTGCACGCGCTGGGGGAGCAGGCCGCGGCCGGGCTTGAGGCCCACCAGGCCGCAGAACGCGGCCGGGACGCGCAGCGAGCCGCCGCCGTCGCTCGCGAGCGCGACCGGCACGATGCCCGCGGCCACGGCCACGGCGGAGCCGCCGCTCGACCCGCCCGGCGAGCGGGTCAGGTCCCACGGGTTGTGCGTGACGCCGGAGCGCGGGCTCTCGCACGACGTCGTCATCGCGAGCTCCGGCGTGGCCGCGCGCCCGAGCTGCACGAACCCGGCGGCGAACGCCGCCGCGGGCAGCAGGTCGGTGCCCGTCGCGGGCGTGTCGTCGATCGCGAGGGAGCCGCGGGTCCACGGCTGGCCCGCGACGGAGAACGTGTCCTTGACCGTGATCGGCACCCCGGCGAACGGCGGCAGGTCCGCGCCGTCGTCCAGCGCGCGGTCGACGGCGTCCGCGGCCGCCAGGGTCGCGGCGTCGTCGCGCCACACGAGCGACCGCACGGCCGGGTCCACGGCGTCCGCCCGGGCGAGGGCGCGCTCGGCGACGGAGCGCGCGCTCTCGCGACCGGAGCGGACCCGGTCGGCCGTGTCCACCACACCCATATGTGATGGAAGATTCATGATCACGGGTAGACGTTAACCACGGCGAGCCGATCGCTCCAAGCCGATCCGCGCGCAGTCCGCCTGCTGAGACAAGGGTGCGCGGGCCCGATATACATCTGGATGATAAGAGCCCGGGATCTTCCGGGCAGGCCGCGAACGACCAGCGAGGGGCGATGACGACCACCGGACCCGACACCGCGAGAGCCACCCCGGGCACGCCGACCGAACTGATCGCCTCGGTGCGCGGGCTGTCCGGCCCGGCGCTCGCCGAGCAGCTCACCACCTGGATCGAGCAGGGCGTGCTCGCGCCCGGCACCCGGCTGCCCACGATCGAGGAGGTCGCGACGGCGTCCGGCCTCGGCCGCTCGACCATCGCGGGCACCTGGTCGCTCCTGGTGGACCGCGGCCTGGTGACCACCCGCCGCCGCGGCGGCACGATCGTCGCCGGCCCCGTCAGCCCGCCGCTGTGGCCCCGCGCGGGGGAGGCGCCCGTGTTCGCCGGCTGGTCGTCGGTCGACCTCTCGTCCGCGCACCCCACCACCGACCGCCTGCCCGACCTGCTGGAGGCCTTCGCACACAGCCTGCGCGAGCCCCAGACCAACTCGCTGCGCCGCGAGGCGATCACCCCCGCGCTGCTCGACGCCGTCCGCCAGGACTGGCCGTTCGACGCCGCCGAGTGGGTGACCGTCAGCGGCGCGGGCGAGGCCACGCTGCTCACCGCCGAGGCGGCCACCGCGCCGGGCGGCACCATCGCCGTCCAGGAGCCCGCCGTCTCCGGCACGATCGGCAACCTGCGCTCGGTCGGCTTCGAGGTCGTGGGCGTCGCCTCCGACGCCGAGGGCCCGCTCCCGGACGCGCTGGAGCGGGCGCTCGCCGCGGGCGCGCGGACCTTCGTCTACCAGCCCGGCGGGGAGTTCTCGCTCGACGGCGCGGTCACCGCGCGGCGCCTCGGCGAGCTCGCGGCGGTGCTCGCGGAGCACGCGCCGGACGCCTGGGTGCTGGAGGAGGACGTGCTCGGCCCGCTGGCCCCCGTGCGGCCGCCGAGCCTCGGGGAGCTGCTGCCCGGCCGGGTCGTGCGGATCACGTCGTTCTGCCGCGCGTTCGGGCTGGACCTGCGCACCACCGTCGTCGGCGGCGCCCGCGACGTCGTGCTCGGCGTCCGCCGCCTGCGCAGCCACGGCATCCTCGCCCAGAGCCGCATCCTGCAGAACGCGCTCGCCCACCTGCTCGCCACCCCCGGCGTCGCGACGCTCGTGGCGGACTCCGGCCGCTGGTACGCCGACCGCGCCCGGGACCTCGCGCGGGCGCTCGAGGCGCGGGACGTGCGCACCGCGACACCCCCGGGCGGCCTGGTCGTGTGGCTGCGCGCCGAGAACGAGGACGAGGCGCTCGTCGAGCTCGGGGCGCGCGGGATCGTGCTCACGCCGTCGTCGCGCACGTTCGCCACGCCGCCGCGCCCCGCGTGGCTGCGTGTGGCGACGCCGCAGATCCCGGCCGACCCGGAACGGGTCGAGGAGCTGGCCGAGGCGCTGGCGAGCGCGGCGCGGGGTGCGCTGCTCGCGGGCTGACGCCGCACACCTCGGGCGGGTGAAACGGGTTCCGAAATGCGCCGGTACGCGGCAGACTCGGGGGCCCAGGAGCCCGACGACGGGAGCAGGCGATGGTGCTCGACACCCCCGGGACGGCGCCGGCGAGCGCCGTCGGGCAGACCTCGCGGTCCGCGGAGCTGCTCGCGCTGGTGCGCCGGCGCGGCCGCATCGAGGTGAGCGAGTCGGCGCGGATGCTGGGCGTCTCGCAGGAGACGGTGCGCCGCGAGCTGCGCAAGCTGGAGGCGCAGGGCCTGGTGCGGCGCAGCTACGGGCTGGCGTTCCCGGTGGAGACGAGCTCGTTCGAGACGGCGCTCTCGGAGCGGCAGCAGAGCTACCCGGAGGAGAAGTCGCGGATCGCCGCCGAGGTGGCGCGGCGCCTGGGGGAGGCGCGCACGATCTTCGTCGACGAGGGGTTCCAGCCGCTGCTGGCGGCGCGGGCGCTGCCGCACGACCGGGAGCTGACCCTGGTCACCTCCTCGCTGCCGGTCGCGACCGAGCTGTCGGCCCGGCCGAACGTGCAGGTGATCATCATCGGCGGGCGCGTGCGCGGCAAGACGCTGGGCGTCGTCGACGGCACGGCCGTGGACATGCTGCGCACGTTCCGCCTCGACCTCGGCCTGATCGGCGCCAACGGCGTGACCGTCGAGGACGGCCTGACCACGCCGGACCCGGCGGTGGCGCGCGTGAAGGCCGCCGCGATCGAGGTGAGCCGGCGGCGCATCTTCATCGGGGCGCACCACAAGTTCGGCGTCACCAGCTTCGTGCGGTTCGCCGGGCTGGACGACTTCGAGGCGATGATCACCGGCACGCAGCTCGGCCACGCCCGCGCGCGGGCGTTCCACGCGGCCGGGGCGGAGATCGTCCAGGTCTGAGGCGCCTCCGGGCGTGACCGGTCGGCCCTCCGGGCGGAGCAGTTGGTGCCCGGTCCGGGATGCGTTTTCCGACGCGCGGGGGTGGCCCAGAACCGGGCAGATCGGACCCCGGCGTCGGCCATACGCCCGCGCGTGACCCGCGCGCGCCCGGAGCCGGACCCGGCCCGGCCGGGCGCGCCTGTGCGATATCACAGTGCGGCTGACCGTTTCGGTTTCACCCTCGTTGACCCCCCTGGCGGCGCGGCCCACGATGTGCGGCACGACGAGACCTCACGACGACGTGACCAGAAGGGTCGAAGCAATGAAGCTCACGAGAACTGCGCGCCGCCAGGCCGCGCCCGCCGGCATCTCGGCGGTGGCGCTGGCCCTGACGCTGACCGCCTGCGCCGGAGCGGGAGGCGGCGGGAACGGCGACGCCGCCGGACAGGACGGCGGCCCGGTCGAGCTCACGCTCGCGACCGTCAACAACCCGCAGATGAAGGACATGGAGGAGCTGAAGTCCTCCTTCGAGGAGGAGCACCCCGACATCACGGTGAACTTCGTCCAGATGGAGGAGAACGACCTCCGGGACGCCGTCACCAAGGACGTCGCGACCGACGGCGGGCAGTACGACATCGTCACCGTCGGCTCGTACGAGGTGCCGATCTGGGCGGGGAACGGCTGGCTCACCGACCTGACGGGCGACCTGGAGTCCGACGCGGACTACGACGTCGACGACCTGTTCGAGCCCGTCAAGGACGCGCTGACGGTCGAGGACTCCCTGTACGCCGTCCCGTTCTACGGCGAGTCCTCGATGCTGATGTACAACAAGGAGCTGCTCGACGAGGCGGGCGTCACGATGCCCGAGCACCCGACGTGGCAGGAGGTCGCGGACATCGCGCGCCAGGTCGACTCGGACGACGTCGACGGCATCTGCCTGCGCGGCAAGCCCGGCTGGGGCGAGGTCTTCGCGCCCCTGACGACGGTGGTGAACACGTTCGGCGGGAGCTGGTTCGACGCCGAGTGGAACGCCCAGGTGGACCAGCCGAAGTTCGAGGAGGCCGTGCAGTTCTACGTGGACCTCGTCGAGGACGCGGGGCCGGCCGACCCCGTCTCCACCGGGTTCACCGAGTGCCTGAACAACGTGAGCCAGGGCCGCTCCGCGATGTGGGTGGACGCCACGGTCGCCGCCGGCCTGCTGGAGGACCCCGAGTCCTCCGAGGTCGCGGGCAAGATGGGCTACGCCCACGCGCCCGTCGTCGAGACCGAGGAGTCCGGCTGGCTCTGGTCGTGGAACCTCGCCATCCCCGAGACCACGCAGAACCGCGACGCCGCGGTCGAGTTCGTGAAGTGGGCGACGAGCAAGGAGTACCACCAGCTCGTCGGCACGGAGCTCGGCTGGAGCCGCGTGCCCCCGGGCGCGCGCAACTCGACCTACGAGGTCCCCGAGTACGAGGAGGCCGCGGCCTCGTTCGCGCCCATCACCCGGGACATCATGCTCGCCGTGAACCCGGAGCAGCCGGGCGTCGCGCCGCAGTCGTGGACCGGCATCCAGTACGTGACCATCCCGGAGTTCCAGGACCTCGGCAACCAGGTCTCGCAGGACCTGGCCGACGTCTTCGCCGGCCGCAGCGAGCTCGGACCCGTGCTCGACCGCGCCCAGGACCTCGCCCAGGACGCGGGCGACGCCCAGAAATAGCCGGACCCCGGGTGCGGGGAGCCGTACTCCCCGCACCCGGGTTCCTCGTTCCCGAGGAACTTCGTGCCCCAGGAGGGCCACATGACCGCTCTGATGTCCGCCCCGACGCGCCGTCGGCCCGGGCGGGCGCCGCAGACAGGGCAGGCGGGCCACCGGCACCGCCTGGCCGTGTCGCGCGCCCTGCTGTGGCCCGCGCTCGCCACCTCGATCGTCCTGACCCAGATCCCGTTCCTGCTGACCATCTACTACTCGCTGCAGAGCTGGAACATGCTCCGGCCCGGCGACCGGGGGTTCACGGGCCTCGACAACTACGTGAGCGTGCTGCGCGACGGGTCGTTCCTGTCCTCGCTCGGCGCGACCGTCGCCGTCACCGGTACCGCGGTGGTCGTCTCGACGCTGCTCGGCATGCTGTTCGCGGTGCTGCTCGACCGCAAGTTCGTGGGCCGCGGGCTGGCCCGCACCCTGATGATCACGCCGTTCCTCGTCATGCCCGCCGCGGCGGCCCTGGTCTGGAAGTGGTCGATCCTCGACGCGTCCACCGGGATGGCCAACTGGGGCCTCGGGCTGCTCGGCCTGCCGCCCGTGGCGTGGAACACCGAGCTGCCGATGGTCACCATCATCCTGGTGCTGACCTGGCAGTACACGCCGTTCGTCATGCTCATCCTGCTCGCCGGCCTGCAGGCCCAGGACAAGGACGTGCTGGAGGCCGCCGCCGTCGACGGCGCGGGCGCCCTGCGCACCTTCGGCGAGATCACGCTGCCCCACCTGCGGCAGTACGTCGAGATCGCCGTGCTGCTGGCCTCGATCATGCTGCTCCAGGTCTTCGACCCGATCGCGATCATGACGCGCGGAACGGGCGGCACCAAGACCCTGTCCTACCTGCTCTACGAGCGGGCGTTCGTCGGCCTGGAGGTCGGCGAGGCCGCCGCGTACGGCGTGATGACCGTGCTCGTCACGATCGTCGTCGCCTCCGTGGCGCTGCGCACCCTCTTCAAGGTCTTCTCCAAGGAAGGGATCGACCGATGACCACCTCGCGCCTTCGAGGGGCCCTGATCACCGCGGCTACCTGGGTGCTCGTGCTCATGTTCTTCTTCCCCGTGGCGTGGATGGTGTTCACGGCGTTCAAGCCCGAGCACCAGGCCGCCACCATGCCGCCCACCTTCACCCCCGACTTCACGCTCGACCGGTTCGACGCCGTCTTCGCGCGCGACATGCTCCCGTACCTGATCAACTCGTTCAGCGCGAGCCTCGGGTCCACGCTGCTGGTGCTCGCCCTGGCGATCCCCGCCGCCTACGCGCTGAGCATCCGGCCGGTCACCAACGTGCGCGACGCCCTGTTCTTCTTCATCTCGACCCGCTTCATGCCCGTGGCCGCCTCGATCATCCCGGTCTACCTGCTGCTCCAGTCCGTGGGCGGGCTCGACAACATCACCTGGCTGACCATCCTCTACGTGGGCGTCAACCTGCCCATCGCCGTCTGGATGATGCGGTCGTTCCTCGCCGAGGTACCACGCGAGGTCATCGAGGCCGCGCAGCTCGACGGCGCCCGCCTCGGCACCGAGATCTTCCGCGTCGTGCTGCCGATCGTGCTGCCCGGCGTCGCCGCGGCCGGCCTGATCTGCTTCATCTTCGCGTGGAACGAGTTCTTCCTCGCCAACCTCCTCACCGCCCAGGTGGCGCGCCCCACCCCGCCGTTCCTCACCAGCTTCGTCGACGGCCGCGGCCAGTTCCTCGCCGTCCTGTCCGCGGCGGCGACCGTCGCGATCGTGCCGGTGGTGCTCGCCGGGTGGATCGCCCAGAAGCAGCTCGTGCGCGGCCTCGCGATGGGGGCGATCAAGTGACGATGCTCGACCTCGCCGCCCCGCCGTACGACCGCGCGGGCATCCGCACCGGCATCGTGCACCTCGGCGTCGGCGGCTTCCACCGCGCGCACCAGGCGCTCGCGGTCGACGAGCTGCTGCGCCGCGGCGAGGCGCGCGAGTGGGGCATCTGCGGCGTCGGCCTGCTGCCCGGCGACGCCGCGATGCGCGACGCACTGCGGCCCCAGGACGGCCTGTACACGCTGGTGACCAAGCACGCCGACGGCGGGCTCGACGCCCGGGTCGTCGGCAGCATCGTGGAGTACCTGTTCGCGCCGGACGACCCGGAGGCCGTGCTGGAGCGCATGGCCCACCCGGACACCCGCATCGTGTCGCTCACCATCACCGAGGGCGGCTACAACTTCGACCAGGTCACCGGCGCGTTCGACACGAGCGCGCCCGACGTCGTCGCCGACGCCCGGCCCGGGGCGGTACCCACCACCGTGTTCGGGTTCGTCGTCGAGGCCCTGGCCCGACGGCGGACGCGCGGCCTGCCGCCGTTCACCGTCATGTCCTGCGACAACGTGCAGGGCAACGGCGAGATGGCGCGCGCCGTCTTCGCGGCCTTCGCCGGGCTGCGCGACCCGGAGCTGGGCCGGTGGGTGCACGACGCCGTCGCGTTCCCGAGCTCGATGGTCGACCGCATCACGCCCGTCACCACCGAGGCGGACCGGGCCCTGGTGGCCGAGCGCTTCGGTGTCCAGGACCGCTGGCCCGTGGTGGCCGAGCCGTTCTTCCAGTGGGTGCTGGAGGACCGGTTCCCGCTCGGCCGGCCCCCGCTGGAGCACGCGGGCGTCCAGCTCGTGGCCGACGTCGAGCCGTACGAGCTGATGAAGCTGCGGCTCCTGAACGCCAGCCACCAGGCCATGGCCTACCTCGGCCGGCTGGCCGGCCACCGCTATGCGCACGAGGCGATGGCGGACCCCGACCTGGCGCGGTTCGTGCGCGACTTCATGGACCGCGAGGCGACGCCGACCCTGGCGCCGGTGCCCGGCGTCGACCTGGAGGAGTACAAGGCGACCCTGATGGAGCGCTTCGGCAACCCGGAGGTGCGAGACACGCTCGCCCGGCTCGGCTCCGAGACGTCGGACCGCATCCCCAAGTTCCTGGTCCCGCTGGTGCGCGACCAGCTCCGCACGGGCGGCGAGGTCACCCGGTCGGCGGCGGTCGTCGCGAGCTGGGCGCGGTACGCCGAGGGGGTCGACGAGCAGGGCGAGCCGATCGAGGTGGTCGACCGGCTCGCCGACCGGCTGGTCCCGCTCGCCCGCTCGCAGCGCACCGACCCGCTCGCGTTCCTGCGCAGCCCCATGCTGTTCGGGTCGCTCGTGGAGGAGCCGCGCTTCGTCGAGCCCTACCTCGACGCGCTCGACTCCCTGCACCGGGTCGGGGCGCGGGCGACGCTGGCCGCCCTATGACTTTCGTCAGGGGTGGTCCGGACACCTGACCGATGTGCCGGGTCGCCGCCGCTCCATAGCGTGCAGCACATGGAACACACCCGCCTGACCAGGCACATCGCCGCTGTGCTGCTCGTGGTCGCGACGGCGGGCGCCGGCCTGTGCGCCGGGCCCGCCGCCCACGCCGCGGCGGCGTCCCCGCCCGCCCCCACCCCCGAGGCGATCGACACCTATCTCGCCGACCTCCACGAGGCCTCGGGGGTGCCCGGCCTGTCCGCCGTGGTGACGCACGGCGACGAGGTGGTCCACGCCGCCGGGTACGGGCACGACTCGACGGGCGAGCCGGTCACCGCCGGGACCCCCATGCGGATCGCCTCCGTGAGCAAGTCGTTCACCGCCATGGCCGTGACGATCCTGGCCGAGGACGGGCGGATCGACCTCGACGGCACGGTCACCGACCAGCTCCCCGAGCTGCGGATGGCGGACCCCCGGGTCGACCGGATCACCGTCCGCCAGCTCCTCGACCAGACCTCCGGGCTCGCCGACACCACCGTCGACGTCGCCGACCTGGCCGAGGCGACGTCCCGTACCGACTACGTCGCCCGTCTGCACGACGACACCCTCGCCACGGACCCCGGAACGGCGTACCACTACTGCAACGTCAACTTCGACATCGCCGCCCGGCTCGTCGAGGTGGCCTCCGGCCAGGAGTTCGGCGACTTCCTGACCGAGCGTGTGTTCGAGCCGCTCGGGATGTCCGCCAGCGCCACCCGCGACGACGTCGTCCGGCCGGCCGACGGGTACAACTCCCTGTTCGGCTGGTGGGTCCCGCGCGCGGAGCCCCGGTGGTTCGACGACACCGGCAGCGCCGGCGTCATCACCAGCGCCGCCGACATGGGGCGGTGGCTGATCAGCCAGACGGGGAACGGCCACCAGCTCGTCTCGTCCGCGGGCCTCGACGCGATGCACGCGCCGTCGGGCGTCGGGGACTACGGGCTCGGCTGGCAGACCAAGGACGACGGGACCCGCTGGCACTCCGGCTTCGTCATGACCTACCGGGCGGTCGAGTGGATCGATCCCGCGACCGGGTACGGCATCGCCGTGCTGACCAACGGCGGGGGGCTCACCGACGTCACCCGGACCGCGCTGGACGGGCTGGTCGCGCTGACCCGCGGCGAGACCCCCGAGCCCTCGGCCGGGACCCGGACCCTCGACCTCGGGCTCGCGGGCCTGCTGCTCGTCTCCGCCGCGCTCGGTGTCGCCGGCGTGCTGCGGGCTCCGCGCTGGGCCGCCCGCCGGGCGGGGCGAGCACGGTGGCGCACCGGGCTCCGGCTGGTCTGGCTGGTTCTCCCGGCCGTGGTCCTCGCGCTCCTGCCGCAGCTCGGCGCCTTCCTCACCGGCGGCCGCACCTTCCCGTGGCCCTCGCTGACGTACTTCGCGCTGCCCGCGGTGCTGATGCTGCTGGTGGCGGCGCTGGCGGGGCTCGGTGTCCTCGGTGCCCGGCTCCGGGCGCTGCTCCGGCGGGGCCGGGTAGGGTCGGCGACGTGACCGAGCACCGCCCCGACCGCCGAGGGGTCGCCGGCGGCGTCGCCCTGGCGGCCCTCGCGGCGCTGGCGGTGCTGAACAGTATCGGGGCCGACGCGCTCCCGCTCTGGCGGCAGCTCGTCTTCCCCGTGCTCGCGCCGCTCGCCTACCTGCACGGCAGGCATCTGCGGGCACGCGGCGCGGGCAGGCTGCTGGTCGGCGCGGCGGCCCTGGCGGCGGCGCTCGTGCTCGTGGACGTCGGCACGGCCGCCACCGGGGCGATGCTGCTGGCCGTCTTCGTCGTCGCGCCGTGGCTGGCCGGGCGCAACCGTCGTCAGCAGGCCGAGCTGGGCCGGCTCGCGGCCGAGCGGGTGGCCCGGCTCGAGCGCGAGCAGGAGCTGGTCGCCCGCAGCGCCCGGGCCGAGGAACGGGCCCGGATCGCGACCGAGCTGCACGACCTGGTGGGGCACGACCTCGCGCTCATCGCGGTGCGGGCCGGGGCGCTGGAGGTGTCGGCCGGGCTGGCTCCCGACGATCGGCACGCGGACCGTGCCGCGGTCGCCGGGATCCGGGTCACCGCGACGGAGGCCACCGACCGGCTCCGCGCGGCCCTCGGTGCGCTCCGGGACGGGCCTGCTGGTGACGGGTCGCTCGCCCCGCCCCACGAGAGCATCGCGGCGCTGGTCGCGCGGGCGGCGTCGGCCGGGCTGGCCGTGCGGCTGGACGGGGCGCCGGACGAGACGTCCGACCTCGCGGGGAGCCTCGCGGACCAGGCCGCGCACCGCGTGGTGCAGGAGGCGCTCACCAACGCGGCCCGGTACGCGCCGGGAGCCGCCGTCACCGTGCGCGTGCGCCGGGCCGGGGAGGACGTGCTGGTCGAGGTGACGAACACCGGGGCTGCAGTGCGCCCGGGCCCGGAACGGGCGAGCGGCGGCAGCGGCCTGCTCGGCCTCGCCGAGCGGGTCCGGCTCGTGGGCGGGACGTTCGGTGCGGGACCGACGGGCGACGGCTTCGCCGTGCGCGCCCGCATCCCGGCGGCCCGGGAGGTCGCGTGATCCGCGTCCTACTGGCCGACGACGACGCCATGCTCCGGGTCGGTGTCGCGGCCATCCTCGGCAGCGACGCCGGCATCGAGGTCGTCGCGGAGGCCGGGGACGGCACGGAGGCGGTCGAGCTCGCCCGGCGGCACCGCCCCGACGTCGTCCTGCTCGACGTCCGCATGCCGGTCATGGACGGGCTCGAGGCGGCCGCCGAGCTGCGCCGCGCGGTCCCGGAGGTCGCGGTCGTCGTGCTGACCACGTTCGACGAGGACGACTACGTCGCCCGTGCGCTGGACGAGGGCGCCGCCGGGTTCCTGCTGAAGGCCGCCGACCCGCGCGAGCTGATCATCGCCGTGCACGCGGTCGCCGGGGGAGCGGCCTACCTCTCACCGCGGATCGCGCACCGGATGATCACGGGGTTCCGTGGCGGGCGGCCGGCCCGGCGGCGAGCGGCGGGCGACCGGGTGAGCGTGCTGACCCCGCGCGAGACGGAGGTGCTCGGCCTGGTCGGCCAGGGACTGGCCAACCAGGCCGTCGCGGACCGCCTGCACCTCTCCGAGGGCACCGTCAAGGCGCACGTCAGCACGATCCTGTCGCGGCTCGGGGTGCGCAACCGGGTGCAGGCGGCGATCCTCGCGTACGAGGCGGGGCTCGTCGAGGAGGCCTGAGGGCCCCGCCGAGCCGCCGCCCCGGCTCAGTCGTTCTTCTTGAAGACGTCCTTGATGTTCTCGCCGGCCTTCTTCATCGAGGCCTTGGCCTGGTCGGACTTGCCCTCGGCCTCCAGCTCCTCGTTGTCGGTGGCGCGGCCCGCGGCCTCCTTGGCCTTGCCGGTCGCGTCCTCGGCGGCGTTCTTGAGCTTGTCGTCGAGCCCCATGACGTCTCTCCTTCGGTAGGTGACCCTGCGTCCTCACCTTCACCCCGGTGGCGCCGACTCGCCACGGGAGGCCGGACGGTGGTGCGCGAAAGTCGTCGTAAACCACCCCCATCCGGACTTGGTGCGGCTCCGAACTACCTGCGTGAACGCCGAGAAGAACGGAGAAACGCCATGACGCAGTCCACGCAGTCGACGCGCACCCGCGGGGTGTCCCAGTGGCTCGCACTCATCATCGGTGTGGTCTACCTGCTCGTCGGAGCCGTCGGGTTCCTCGTCACGGGGTTCAGCGGCTTCGCCGAGCACGACCACGACCAGACGCTGCTCGGGTTCGCGATCAACCCGCTGCACAACATCGTGCACATCCTGATCGGGATCCTCGGCATCGTCCTGTGGTCCACGATCGGCCACGCACGGACGTTCGGCTGGCTGCTGGTGGCCGGGTACGGCGCGACGTTCGTGTACGGCCTGATCGCGGTCAACAACCCGGACATCAACGTCCTGAACATCAACGCGGCCGACAACGTGCTGCACCTCCTGAGCGTCGGGGCCGGTCTGGCCATCGCGCTCTGGCCGCACCGGAAGCCCGCGGGTCACTCCGCGTCCTTCTAGATCCACGTCCTTCTGGACAGGTCCTTCCGGATACGTCCTTCTGGATGACGGCGCCCGCCCCGGGTACCAGAGTGGTGCACATGGAGTCACCACCGCGGTACCCGGGCGCGGGCGTCTGATCGTGCGGCGCCGTCTGCTGGTCGAGACCGCCTTCGTGCTGGGCGTGCTGGTCAAGGGCCTGGACGGCCTGGTCGAGCTGGTGGCCGGCATCGCGCTGCTCGTGCTGCACCAGCAGGGCATCCTCGCGCTGACCCGGTCCGTCGTCGCGGAGGAGCTGCGGGAGGACCCGCACGACCTCGTCGCCAACCTGCTGCTGCACCAGGCGGCCGCGCTGGACCACGGCGCCGCCGTCGCGGGCGGCCTCTTCCTGCTGCTGCACGGCGTGGTCAAGGTGGTGATCGTCGCCGCGCTCCTCGCGGGCTCGCGCCGGGTCTACCCGTGGGCCGTGGGTGCGCTGAGCGTGCTCCTGGTCGTGCAGCTCGTCCAGATGGTGCTCAGCCCCGGCATCGGCGTCGTGGCGCTGGTCGTCCTGGACGTCCTGATCCTCGCCCTGACCTGGCACGAGTGGCGCGTCGGCCGGTCCTTCCACGACGCGTGGCGCAGCGTGGTGCACGGCTGGTTCCCGCGCGCGTACCCGTCCGGGTGACGCTCACCCCGCCGACGGCGCCGTCGGCGGCTCGGTGGTGAACACACCCCGGTGCAGCAGGGCGCGTGTCGCGCCCACGCGGGACGGCGTGCCGCCGCCCGCGGTGGCCGCCGTGGCCGCCTGGACGGCCATCACCATCGGCAGGGTCAACAGCACGTCGTCGGTGGTGACGCCGGGGTGCACCCGGCCGCGTTCCCGGGCCCGGTCCAGCAGCGGGTCGAGCGCAGCCGCCGTCCGGGTGCCCAGGTCCGCCGTGCCGGGCATGCGGCCGTCCGCCACGACGCGCCCGAGCCACGGGGCCTCGAACTGCACGTCCAGCAGGTAGTGGAACAGCCGCTCGGCGCCGTCGTCGGCGTCGGCCAGGCCGGCGGCCCGGGCCTCGATGTCGGCGACGTTCTGCTCCAGCACGGCCGAGGCGAGCGCCTCCCGGTTGGCGAAGTGGCGGTGCAGCGTGGTGCGGCTGACGCCGGCCTCGCTCGCGATGTCCTCCAGCGGCACGTCGGGCCCGTGGGCGGCGAAGGCGCGGCGGGCCGCGGCCACGAGCAGGTCCCGGTTGCGCGCTGCGTCGCGTCGCGTGCGTTCTGCGGGCATGGGGCGAGGGTAGCGGCCCTCGTGCGGGGCGCCACACGGGCAGGGGTTGAAAACGTACATGGATGTACGTTTTCATGTCCTCGGCGGGGAACACCCGCCGAACCGCTGACGAGAGGTCTGCCTTGTCTCATCTGACCAGCACCGACACGCTCGACCCGGACGCCCTGCGCGAGAGATACCGCCGCGAGCGCGACCGCCGCGTCCGGCCGGACGGCACGGCGCAGTACCGGCGGGCCGCGGGGGAGTTCGGCTACTACGCGACGGACCCGTACACGGAGCGCGTCGAGCGGGAGCCGCTGACGGACCGGGTCGAGGTGCTCGTGGTGGGCGGCGGGTTCGGCGGCCTGCTCACCGGCGCCCGGCTGCGCGAGGCCGGCGTCGAGTCGGTGCGGATGATGGACGAGGCGGGCGACTTCGGCGGCACCTGGTACTGGAACCGGTACCCGGGCATCCACTGCGACATCGAGTCGTACGTCTACATGCCGCTGCTGGAGGAGACCGGCTACGTGCCGCGGTGGCGGTACGCGCCGGGCGAGGAGATCCGGCAGCACGCCGTCCGGATCGCGGAGCACTACGGGCTGTACCGGGACGCCGTCTTCCACACGCGGGTCACCGACCTGACCTGGGACGAGGCCGCCGACGAGTGGCGGGTGACCACGGACCGCGGCGACACGATGCGGGCCCGGTACGTCGTGGTGTCCTCGGGCACGCTCTCGCAGGCCAAGCTGCCCGGCATCCCCGGCATCGAGGACTTCCGCGGCCACACCTTCCACACCAGCCGCTGGGACTACGGGTACACGGGCGGCACGGCGGACGGCGGCCTGACGGGGCTCGCCGACAAGCGCGTGGCCGTCATCGGCACGGGGGCCACCGGGCTGCAGGCGATCCCGCACCTCGCCCGCGACGCCGCGCACCTGTACGTGCTGCAACGCACGCCGTCGTCGGTGGACGTGCGCGACAACCGGCCCACCGACCCGGAGTGGGCGGCGTCGCTGCGGCCCGGCTGGCAGCGCGAGCGGATGGAGAACTTCCTCGCGGTCCTGGCGGGGGAGGACGTCGCCGAGGACCTGACCCAGGACGGCTGGACCGGCACGGCGCGGCTCCAGCGCCAGATGATCACCGGCGCCGTGGACACGACGCTCGACCCGGCCGAGCGGGAGCGGCTCGACGAGCTCGCGGACTTCGTCAAGATGAACCAGATCCGGGCGCGGGTCGACGAGGTGGTCGACGACCCCGCCACGGCCGAGGCGCTCAAGCCCTGGTACCGGTACATGTGCAAGCGGCCGGGCTTCAGCGACCAGTACCTGCAGTCTTTCAACCTGCCGAACGTGACGCTCGTGGACACCGCCGACCACGGCGGCGTGACCCGGATGACGGAGCACGGCGTGGTGGTGGGCGACGACGAGTACGAGGTGGACTGCGTCGTCCTCGCCACGGGCTTCGAGGTCGGGGTCTCGGGCGTGGTGTCCGGCACGCTGCCCGTCCAGGGCCGGGGTGGCACCTCGCTGCTCGGGGCGTGGGCGCGCGGCCCGCGCACGCTGCACGGCTTCTACACCCACGGGTTCCCGAACCTGTTCCACCTGGGCGGCATGCAGAACGCCAACTCGGTGAACTTCGTGCACATCCTGCAGGAGCAGGCGGGGCACATCGCCGCCGTCGTCGAGCGGGCCGGGAAGGCGGGAGCGCGGTACGTCGAGCCGACGGAGGAGGCGCAGGACGCCTGGGCGGCGACCATCGCGACGGTGGGCGAGGGGCAGGACAGCTCGGCGTTCCTCGCGGAGTGCACGCCCGGGTACTACAACGGCGAGGGCACGCGGAAGGGCGGCGCGCCGACGTCGTACAGCCCCGGGCCGGTCGCCTTCCACCGCCTGCTCGCGCAGTGGCGCGAGGGCGACATGAGCGAGGTGCTGGTGCTGCCGGAGGCGGCGCCGGCGGGGGAGGCCGGGCGATGAGCCGCCGGTCCGTGGCCCTGGCGGCCGGGGCGCTCGTGCTCGCGCTCGCGCCGGCCGGGTGCGCGGCCGGCCCGGCGGCGTCGAACGATATGCCCGCCGGCACCGCGCAGCGGGTCACCGCCGAGCGCGTCCTGAAGGTCACCTCCGTGCACGAGGAGACGGGGATGACCCTGCTGGAGGGCCCCGTGTTCCTGGACGACGGCCGGCTCCACCTGGTCGACGTCACCGCGCCCACCGGAGAGCCCAAGGTCCTGGCCGTCGACGTCGGCACGCGCGAGGTCGACGCCGTCTACACGGACGAGGTGGGCGCCTACACGTCCGCCCAGGTCAGCCCCTACGACGGCCGCCTGTACCTCACCGACTACGCCGGCGGCCGCATCGTCTCCATCACCCCGGACGGCACCGACCCGCGCGTTGTCGCCGACGGACAGGTCAAGGGCCGGGCCATGCACCTGGACGACCTGACGTTCGACGACGACGGCCACCTCTACGTGACGGACTCGTCGCCCGTCGCCTACCCCGCGGGCACGGCGGACGGCCGGGTGCTGCGGTTCGACCGCCACACCGGCCGGCCCACCGTGCTGGCCGCGAACCTGCCCAACCCGAACGGCATCTCGTTCGACCTCGACGGCGGCGCGCTCTGGGTCAGCCTGCTCGACGCCAACCGGATCGACCGGCTCGTGCTCGACGAGACGGGCACGGCGGTGACGGCGGGGCACACGGCGATCCAGGTCGACGGCGGCCTCGCGCAGACCGACTCGAACGCCGTCGACGCCGCGGGCAACCTCTACCAGGGGATGCACGGCATACCGGAGATCCGCGTCTACGGCCCCGACGGCACGCACCTGACCACCGTCTCCGTGCCCGACGGGCACCAGGGCCTGCTGTCCGCGACCAACGTCGCGATCCGGCCGGGCACCACCGACGCCTACGTCACCGTCAGCGGTCCGGCGGGCGGGTTCGTCTACCGGTTCGACGCCCTGGCCGAGGGCGTGCGCCAGTCGAACGGCGGGTGACGGGGCGCGCGTCCCGGACACCTTCGGTGGATGATCGACTGTGGCCTCACCGCAGCCGGGCATCCCGTCGTCGTACGTCCCGCTGCCCGCACCGGACCCGTCGGTGCGGGCGGCGGACGACGTCGCCCGCGACCTCGGCGTCGACCCCGCCACCGGGCTGACCGCCGCCGAGGCCGCGCGGCGCCTGGCCGCCGACGGACCCAACGAGCTGCGCTCGCGGCCGCCCGTGCCGCTGTGGCGCAAGGTGCTGGACCAGTTCCAGGACCCGCTCGTCGCGCTGCTGCTGGTGGCGGTCGCCATCTCGCTCGCCGTGTGGTGGGTCGAGGACGCGCACGGCGTGCCCGTGGACGCCGTCGTCATCGCCGCGATCGTGGTCCTCAACGCGGTGCTCGGCCTCGTCCAGGAGAGCAAGGCCGAGAGCGCCGTCGCGGCACTGCGCTCCATGACCGAGGCGATGTCCACCGTGCTGCGCGACGGGCGCCGCGTCACGGTGCGCTCGGCCGAGCTCGTGCGCGGCGACGTGCTCGTGCTGGCCGAGGGGGACGCCGTCGGCGCCGACGCCCGCCTGCTGAGCGCGACCACCCTGCGCGTGCAGGAGTCCTCGCTCACGGGCGAGAGCGAGGCGGTGCTCAAGGACGCCGCCGTGCTCGCGGCCCCCGCGCCGCTCGGCGACCGGTTCGACATGGTGTTCAAGGGCACCGCCGTGGCGCAGGGCGTGGGGCGCGCCGTCGTCGTCGCGACCGGGATGGACACCCAGATGGGCGCCATCGCGCGGCTGCTCGACTCCACGGAGGAGGAGGTCACGCCGCTGCAGCGCGAGATCGCGCACGTCAGCCGCGTGCTCGGGCTGACGGTGATCGGCATCGCCGTGGTCGTGATGGTGCTGGCCGCCGTCGTCAACGAGGTGAGCACCCCGGCCGACCTCGTCACCGTGCTGCTGCTCGGCGTCTCCCTCGCCGTCGCCGCCGTCCCCGAGGGGCTGCCCGCCATCCTGTCGGTGGTCCTCGCCGTCGGCGTGCAGGCCATGGCCCGCCGCAACGCCGTCGTCAAGAAGTTGCACTCCGCCGAGACGCTGGGCTCCGCGTCCGTCATCGCGTCGGACAAGACCGGCACCCTGACCAAGAACGAGATGACCGTCCAGCGGGTCGTCACGGCGTCGGGCGAGGTCACGCTGACCGGCGTGGGGTACCGGCCGGAGGGGGAGGCGTTGCTTGGTGGGGCCGGTGGTGGCGGGGCTGGTGGCGGGGCGCCCCTGGACGACGAGCGGCTGGCCCGGGAGGCGAGCATGGTGCTCGGCGGCGGGTCGCTGGCCAACGACGCCCAGCTCACGCGGGCGGACGGCGGGTCGCCCGACGGGAACGCCGACGGCGGCTGGACCGTCCAGGGCGACCCCACCGAGGCCGCCTTCCTCGTCGCCGCGCACAAGCTCGCCGGCACCGTGGACCGCGTCTCCGGGTTCGAGCGCCGCGGCGAGGTGCCCTTCACCTCCGAGCGCAAGCTCATGTCCGCGCTCGTCGACCCGCCCGGCGAGGGCGCCTGGGCCCTGGTCACCAAGGGCGCCCCCGACGTGCTCCTGCCGCGCTGCACCGACCTCCAGGTCGGCGACGACGTCGTCCCGCTCGACGACGACCGACGGGCGGCGGCGCTCGCCGACGTCGAGCGGCTGTCCCGGCAGGCGTACCGCACGCTCGGCGTGGCGTACCGGCGGGTCCCGGAGGACCTGGGCACCGAGGCCCTGGAGGAGCACGAGTCCGACCTGGTCTACCTGGGCGTGGTCGGCATCATCGACCCGCCCCGGCCCGAGGTCGCCGACGCCGTGGCCGAGGCCCACCGGGCCGGCATCCGCATCATGATGATCACCGGCGACCACCCGATCACGGCCACCCGGATCGCGAGCGACCTGGGCATCGTGGAGCCGGGCGCCCGGGCCGTCACCGGGACGGAGCTGGACCGCCTGGACGCCGCCCGGCTGCGCGAGACCACCCGCACCGTCTCGGTCTACGCGCGCGTCGCGCCGCAGAACAAGCTGCAGATCGTCGACGCGCTCCAGGCCGACGGGCACGTGGTGGCGATGACCGGCGACGGCGTGAACGACGCGCCCGCGCTGAAGACCGCCGACATCGGCGTCGCGATGGGCGTCACGGGGACCGAGGTGACCAAGGAGTCGGCCAAGATGATCCTCGGCGACGACAACTTCGCCACGATCGTCGCGGCGGTCCGCCAGGGCCGGATCATCTTCGACAACATCAAGAAGTTCCTGCGCTACCTGCTCTCCTCGAACATGGGCGAGGTGTGCACGGTGCTGTTCGGCGTCGTGTTCGCCGGGGTCCTGGGCCTGGAGGGCGCGTCCGGCGGGGAGGCCGTCGTCGTCCCGCTGCTGGCCACGCAGATCCTGTGGATCAACCTGGTCACCGACTCCGGGCCGGCCCTGGCGATGGGCGTGGACCCGGAGACCGACGACGTCATGGCCCGGCCCCCGCGCGGCCCGCACGAGCGGATCATCGACGCGCGGATGTGGCGCGGGGTGCTGAGCATCGGCCTGGTCATGGGCGTGGCGACCCTGCTGACCATCGACATCTTCCTGCCGGGCGGCCTGGTCGAGGGCGGCGACGACCTGACCGTGGCCCGCACCGCCGGGTTCACCACGCTCGTGCTGGCCCAGCTCTTCAACGTGCTCAACTCCCGCTCCGAGACCACGAGCGCGTTCCACCGCATGTTCGTGAACCGGTGGCTCTGGGGCGCGATCGTGCTCGGCGTGCTGCTCCAGGTGGCCGTCGTGCAGGTGCCGTTCCTCCAGGTGGCCTTCGGCACCGCGAGCCTCGACCTGGCGCACTGGGCCGTGGCGGTCGGGATGGCGTCGTCGGTGCTGTGGTTCGACGAGCTGCGCAAGCTGGTGTGGCGGGTGCGGCACCCCGTCAGGGGTTGAGCCCGTGCTGGTACGCCCAGATCGCGAGCTGGGTGCGGTCGCGGGTGCCGGTCTTGTCGAGCATGTTGCCGATGTGCCACTTCACGGTGTTCTCGCCGAGGTTGAGGCGGGCCGCGATGAGCTTGTTGCTCAGCCCCTCGGCCAGGGCGGCGACCACCTCCAGCTCCCGGTCGGTGAGCAGCCCGGCGATGCTGTCCGCCGGGGCGGCGCCCGCCGGGCCGCTGCTGCGGGCGTACTCGGCGATCAGCCGCTCGCGCACCGCGGGCGACTGGAGCGCGCTGGCGTTGACCGCGGCGCGGACGGCCGCCGGGATGTCGCCGGGGTTCTTCTTCAGCAGGTAGCCGACGGCGCCGCGCTCGAACGCCCCGTAGATGTACTCGTCCAGGTGGAACGTGGTGAACACCAGGACGGGGACGGGCCGCTCGACGCCGGGACCGCTCAACGCGGCGATGGCGTCCAGCCCGCCGCCGCCCGGCATGCGCAGGTCCATGAGCACGACGTCGGGCCGCAGCGCGCGGGCCAGGCGGACGGCGTCGACGCCGTTGCTCGCCTCGCCGGCCACGCGGATGTCGGGCGTGGTGTCGAGCAGGAGCCGCAGCGACCGGCGGACGCTCCCGGCGTCGTCGACCACCAGCGTCGTGATCACGGGGTCACCCCTCCGTAGCGTGCCTGCCGTCGGTGGTGCCGGTCCGGTGCGGGGGATGGGGCAGGAGAGCCTGCACGGCCCATCCTCCGCCGTGCCGAGGGCCGGTGCGCAGGCTGCCGCCCACGGCGGCGAGCCGGTCACGCATGCCCTCGATCCCGTAACCGAGGCTCAGGCTATGCGGTCCGACCACGGCGCCACCACGGTTCGGCGGCCCCGGCTCGGGTGAACTCTCGTTCTCGACGCGCAGCAGCAGGCTCCTGCCGTCGTCCTCCAGGACGACGGTCACGCCGGTGCCGGCGGCGTGCTTGCGCGCGTTGCTCAGCGCCTCCTGCACCACCCGGTAGGCGGTGTGGCTGCGCAGGGGGCCGAGGCGCTGGTCGATCTCGGCGAGGCCGGGGTCGTGCCGCAGGGTCACGGGCACCTCGGCGACCCGCTGGTGCCCGGCGGCCAACTCGGCGATCTGCGCCACGGTGTGCTGGCCCGCCGCCGGGCCGGGCTGATGGGTCTCCGCCAGGGTGCGGTCGTCGTGCCGCATGCGGGAGACCATCCGCTCGAACCCCTGGTAGAGGTGTTCCCCCTCGTCCCGGATCTGCGCGATCAGCCGCGGGTCGGGCGTGCCGCCCGCCGCCGCGCCGGCCTCGGCCGCGGTGCTCAGCGTGAGGATCGCGGCCAGGTGGGCCGACGACGTGTCGTGCAGCTCCTGCGCCAGCGTGCGCCGCGTGGCGGTGACGGCGTCGGCGGTGCGGTGCGCCTCCCGGCCGGCGATCTCGTGCGCCAGCGCGGCGATGCGTTCGGCGCGGTCGCGCAGCTGCGCGTACCAGGCCCCCAGCAGGGCGGGCACCGCGACGACGCCGACGGCCTCCAGCACGAGGGCCACCACCATGGCCGGGTCCCGCCAGCCCGGCGCGCCGGGCGTCGGGTGCAGCGCCTCGTCCGCCAGCAGCACCCCGGCCGTCGCGACGACGAACAGCACGACGGCGGCACCGCGCCACCGGCCGGGCCGTCCCGCGGCGTAGCAGAACACGGCGAGCAGCACGCCCGGCTGCAGCAGGAGCGGGTCCGCGCCGCCGATCAGCAGCGCGCCGAACCAGAGCACCAGGGAGGCGCACAGCGTGCCGAACGCCTGCCGCTGGACCCAGTGCAGCCACAGCGCCTGGAAGGAGACCAGTAGCACGACGGCGGCCACGCGCCAGTCCTCGGTCTGCGCCGTGTGCACGGCGCCGGTCCCGTCGAGCAGCGCGAGCGCGCCGAGGTAGGCGGCGATGTTGGCGACGAAGGCGACGAGGACGACGTCGCGCCCCACCCAGCGGGTCAGGCGGAGCGTGAGGGCCCCTCCTTTCGGGTGGTCCTTGGCGCCCCGCCGGCCGCGCCGGGCGGCGCGCGCGGCCCGCCGCACCTCGGCCGGGGACGCCGCGAACCGCGGGTTGTCGCCGATGCCGTCCGCCGGCTCCGCCGTCGTCCACCTCGCGTCCATCTCGACCTCGCCGTCCGTCAACCTGTTCGCCGCGTCCGCGTTGTTTGCCCGCCGGACGGGCGCCTGACGATGATGCCACCGTCCGTGCCGGGAGCCCGACAGGAGACCTCACGATGAGCCCCGACCCCGGCGAACCGGTGCCCGAGCACCGCGAACGCCCCCGACCTGAGAGCGACCAGGCCGCCCCGCGGGACGCCGCGGTCGCCGAGCTGGAGCGGCAGCGCACCGAGCTGCGCGAGCTCGGCCTGGAGACGTCGCCCGCCCCGCGCGACGCGCTCGTGGACCCGACCCGCCCGCTGGTCAGCCGGCGCGGCTGGCAGGACCTCACGTTCCGCGCGGCGGCCCACTCCGGCGGCACGCTGGTGCTCCTGATCATGACGCTCGTCGGCGTGTTCCTGCTGTGGCGGGGCGCCCAGGCGATCGACGTCGCCGGCTGGGACTTCGTCACCGAGCAGGACTGGGAGCCGAACTCGGGTCGGTTCGGCATCGCGGCCGTGCTGTTCGGGACCGTCGTCATCGGCCTGACCGCCATCAGCGTGGCCGTGCCGCTCGCGCTCGTCACCGCCACGTACATCACCGAGTACGCGCCCGCGGGGATCAAGCGGTTCCTGATCGGCGTGATCGACCTGATGGCGGCGATCCCGAGCGTCGTCTACGGCCTGTGGGGCGCCTACTGGCTGGAGGGCAACCTGCTGCCCGTCGCCGAGTGGGTCTCCACGTACTTCGGCTGGATTCCGGTCTTCGCGGTGTCCCAGTTCGACCCCGACGACCCGCTCGCCACGCCGACGGTGTTCACGGCGTCGGCGATCCTTGCGGGCCTGATCGTCTCGATGATGGTCGCGCCGATCTCGGCGGCGATCATGCGCGAGGTGTTCGACCAGGCGCCCGTGGGGGAACGCGAGGGGGCGCTCGCGCTGGGCGCCAGCAAGTGGGGCGTGATCCGCAACGTCGTCTACCCGTTCGGGACCGGCGGGATCATCGGCGGCACCATGCTCGGCCTGGGCCGGGCGCTGGGGGAGACCATCGCCGTCTACCTGGTGATCAGCCCGCTGTTCGTCATCAACTGGCAGGTGCTGAGCACGGGGACCAACTCGATCAGCTCGCTGATCGCGCTCAAGCACGGCGAGGCCAACGACTTCGAGGTCTCCGCCCTGATGGCCGCGGGACTGGTCCTGTTCCTGATCACGATGCTGATCAACTTCGCCGCCGGATTCATCATCCAGCGTTCCCGCTCGGGCGCTGCGAGCTGAGGACACCATGACTGTCACCGACACCGCCCACGGCGCCCGCCGCGCCGACCGGCCCGGCCGGTTCACCCGGACCCACCTGCCCGGCCGCGACGGCCGCATCACGCCCGCGGGCCCCGAGGTACGCCGCGAGCTGTCCGGCCTGCGCCGCGAGGACGTGCTGCGGGTGGTCGGCGCGGCCGCGGCCGGCATCGCGGCGACGGCGTGGCTGTTCACCCAGGTGCTGCCGTTCCGGGGCGCCCTGCCGTTCGTGCTGATCGCCTACCTGCTGTTCCTCGGCTTCTTCGTGGTGCTGATCGGCTTCGACGACGACCGCATCACCATCAAGGACCGCGTGGCGGGCGTGATCGTCCACTCGGGCGCCGTCGTGCTGCTGCTCGCGCTGGTGGTGGTCGTGGTCTTCGCCCTGTCGGAGGGCCGGCCGGCGTTCACGCAGGTCAACTTCTGGACGCAGGACCTGTCGATGGCCGGACCCCTGGACCCGCTGACCGTCGGCGGCATGGCGCACGCCGCCGTCGGCACCCTGGTCATGATCTCGTTCGCCCTGCTCATCTCGATCCCGCTGGGCCTGCTGACCGCCGTGTGCCTGGCGGAGTTCCCCAGCCCGTTCACGCGCATCGTGCGCACCGTGACCGAGGCGATGACCGCCCTGCCGTCCATCCTGTGCGGGCTGTTCATCCTCGCCACGTACATCCTGATCCTCGGCGCGCCCAAGTCCGGCTTCGCGGCGTCGCTGGCGATCACGATCATGATCCTGCCGATCATCATCCGGTCGGCCGACGTCGTGCTCCGCCTCGTCCCGGCGACGCTCAAGGAGGCGTCGTTCGCGATGGGCGCCAGCCACTGGAGCACCATCTGGAACGTGGTGCTGCCCACCAGCAAGTCGGGCCTCATGACGGCGATCGTGCTGGGCACCGCGCGCGGCATCGGGGAGACCAGCCCCATCCTGCTCGTCGCCGGGTACACGACCTACTACAACTGGAACCCGTTCGACGGGCCGATGGTCTCGCTGCCGCTGGCCACCTTCACGCTCGTCAAGAGCCCCGAGCCCTCGCAGATCGCCCGCGGGTTCGGCGCGGCGGCGGTGCTCATGGTGCTCGTGTTCGTGCTCTTCCTGCTCGCGCGCCTGATCGGGGGCAAGGGCGCGGGCGTCCTGAGCCCGGCCGGCGCCCGCCGGGCACAGCGTGCCTCGGCCCGGGTCGCTGCCCGGTTCCGGGACGCCGCACCACCACCGTCCGGCGGCTCGCCGGACGACGCCGCAGGGACCGACGAGAAGAAGGCAGAGCGATGACCGCCACCTCCGCGCGCGGCGGGCTGCGCGTCCGCGCCCTGATCGCCGGGCTCGGCGTGCTGCTCGTGGTCGCGGGCGCCGTCGTGCCCGCGCAGGCCGCCCAGCGGGACCTGCCCCGGGACGTGGCCCCCGCCGCCGTCGGCAAGGTGCACGCGCCGATCAACGGCGCGGGCTCCACCTGGTCGGCCAACGCGCTGCAGCAGTGGATCCGCAACGTCTGGTCCAACTACCAGTGGAAGATCACCTACTCCGAGTCGGGCTCCACCCAGGGCCGCAACAGCTTCGCGAACGGGACGGCGGACTTCGGCGTCAGCGAGATCCCGTACGCGATCGCCAACTCCAACGAGGGCGACGCGCGCCCGGCCCGCGCGTTCGCCTACATGCCGATCGTCGCGGGCGGCACGGCGTTCATGTACAACCTGCAGGTCGGCGGCAAGCGCGTCACGAACCTGCGGCTCTCGGGCGCCACGATCGCGGCGATCTTCACCGGGACCGTCACCCGCTGGGACGACCCGAAGATCAAGAAGGACAACCCGCAGCTCGCCCTGCCGGGCATCCCGATCGTGCCGGTCGTGCGCTCCGACGGCTCGGGCGCCACCGCCCAGTTCTCCATCTGGATGCGCCAGGAGCAGAGCCGGGCCTGGGACGCGTACTGCGGCAAGGTGAACCGCCCGCTGATCAACGGGCACTGCGGCGTGACGTCGAACTACCCGGTGGCGCCGGGCTCGGGCTTCGTGTCGCGCGCCGGGTCGAACGGCGTCGCCGGGTACGTGGCGCAGTCGCACGCGGTGGGGGCGATCACGTTCGTGGAGTACTCCTACGCGCTCAACGCCGGCTTCCCGGTGGCCAAGATGCTGAACCGGGCGGGCTACTACACGGAGCCGACGGCGGCGAACGTCGCCGTGGCGCTCCTCAAGGCGCGGATCAACGAGGACCGGAGCTCGCCGGACTACCTCACGCAGAACCTGCGGGACGTCTACTCGTTCTCCGACCGGCGCGTGTACCCGCTGTCCAGCTACTCGTACATCATCCTGCCCACGTCGCAGGACGCCGGGTTCTCCCTGGACAAGGGCCTGACCCTCGCCGACTTCGGCGCGTACTTCCTGTGCGAGGGGCAGCAGCAGGCCGACACGCTGGGCTACTCGCCGCTCCCGATCAACCTGGTCAAGGCCGGGCAGACGCAGATCCAGAAGATCCCCGGCGGCGACCCCGTGATCAAGGGGATCAACGACTGCAACAACCCGACGTTCTCGCCCGACGGCACCAACCGGCTGGCCGAGGAGGCGCCCTACCCGCCCGCCTGCGACAAGCAGGGCCCGACGCAGTGCAGCACGGGAACGGGCGGGTCCAAGGACACGCCGACCGCGCCGTCGGGCGGTGGCGGGGACGGCGAGGACGACGGCGGCGGCCCGGGCGGGCCCGGCGCCGGGGGAGCGGGCGGCGGCGGTCAGGGGGACGCGGGCCCGGGGGACGACGGCGGGTCCGGCGGGCCGGACGACGACGGCGGCCCGGGCGGCGCGACGGAGGGCCCCGCGACGGACGGCGGCGGCGACGCCGAGGTGGTGGCCGACGGCGCGGAGCCCGTGCTGGTGGCGGCGACGCCGCAGTCGCTCCCCGTGGCCGACGGCGGGCTCTGGCCGCGGCTCGTGATGGTCGCCCTGGGCGCCGTGATGGTCCTCGTCGCGGTGCTGCCGCCGCTCGTCGGCCGGCGTGCCCGCAGGGGCCTCCCTGTTCCCGCTCCTGGGGGTGCCGGGTCGTGATCCCGGACGCCTTTTCCCCGCGCATTTGCGGGGCCCGCTGCGGCTGTTCAGGGAATGGTGCGATAAATGCATCCGGCTGTTTCGTGGAAAAGGGTGAAAGTAATTCCTCCCGACGGGTGCCGGGTTGCTCGGCGCGCCGTCGGGACCCCCCTGCGAACGGAGGGGCCCGGCCCCCTCCTTTCGGGTGGTGTGCAGGGCGGATGCTCCGGGGGCCCGGCGTGTCGCCGCGGCCCGGGTCCGCGGGAAAAGACCAGTTGCCGCACCGGTCCCGGTGCCCCTGAAACGTGTCGTTCATCTTCCGTCCGCCGCGGTGTCGGCCTTTCTCCACGGGCCGTCCACCGTTTCGCCGGTTGCCTTTCCCGCGGCGTCCCCGCAATGATTCCGGCGTCAGGGCACGAGTCGAACGGAGAACCTCGATGAAGCTCCGCAGCCGCACGATCAGCGCACTCGGCGCGGTCGTCGCGCTGGCCTCGGCCGGCGGGCTCGTGGCGCTGTACGCGCCGTCGGGCGCCCGCGCGGCGGGCGAGGGGACCGACTCGGCCGTGACGGTGCGGTGGGCCGGCGGCAACGGTGACCTGCAGCGGTTCCAGCCCGACCGCTCGGGCCTGGCCGACGACGCCGACGGGTCCGGGCACTGGGCGGACTTCAAGAACCTCGAGGTCACGGTGTCGCAGACCGAGCACCTGACCGACCAGGCCGTGACGGTCACCGCGTCCGGGATGAGCCCCACCGTGCTGCGCGGGCAGCCGAACGGGGCCAACAACTTCCTGCAGGTGATGCAGTGCTGGGGCGCGGACCCGAACGCCGCGGACTTCGCGGAGACGTGCCAGTGGGGCGGCTACTCCGCCAACGACGTCGGCGGGAGCACGTCCAAGGCGTCCGAGCTGCTCGGGCAGGTCACGAGCTGGACGGCGGGCCGGGACGGCACGGTGTTCCGCAGCGTCGGCGGCGACGTCAGCGCCCCGGTGGTGCCGCCGGACGGCGCGGGCGCGAACGCGGGGGTCGGCGCCTTCTACGTGGCGTCGACGTCGAACGAGCTGCCGATCGTGCCCGTCGCGGCGGACGGGACCGCGAAGGCCAGCTTCGTCGTGCAGACCAGCGCCGCGCAGCCCTACCTCGGGTGCGGCGACCCGGAGGCGGCCGGCGAGCGCTGCTGGCTCGTGGTGGTGCCGCGCGGCACGCACTCGGGCTCGCTCGCCGACGGCACGCCCTGCATGGACGTGCTCTCGCCGGGCGCGTTCGGCGAGGTCTCGTTCGAGCAGAAGGGTTCGCCGGTCGCCGCGCGCTGCACCTTCTGGGCCAACCGGGTGGTCGTGCCCCTGGACTTCGACAACCCGTACCAGTCCTGCCCGCCCGGCTCCGCCGAGCGGCGCGTCGTGGGCAGCGAGCTGTTCGCCGAGGCGTCGTCGTCGTGGCAGCCGGCGCTGTGCGCGGGGGACGACGGCGCGACGTTCAGCCTGACCACGAACTCCGGTGACCTGGCGCGCTCCCAGCTCCTCACGGGTCAGGCCGACCTGGCCGCCGTGTCGGAGCCGCTGACCCCGGACACGATCGGCCCCGCCGACCCGGAGCTGCTGGACGACGCGGACCTGCGGTACGCGCCCCTGGCCAACACGTCGGTCGCGATCGGGTTCGTCGCGGACGGCCCCCGGAACATCGCGGAGAACTCCGCCGGACCGGTGTACACCGACGTCCGGCTGACGCCGCGCCTGGTCGCGAAGCTGCTCACCCAGTCGTTCCGCTATGACGTGCCGCAGGTCGCGGGTGCGTGGGGGTCGTCGATCGTCGGCGAGTCGTACGAGTTCCTCGGCAGCGACACGATCGCCGACGACGAGGAGTGGCAGGCGCTCGGCAACCCCGAGCTCCACCCCGTCAGCGGCCGCGCCGTCTGGCTGGTGGTCGGGCCGCAGGGCGACGACGCCATCCGGCTGCTGTGGGAGTACGTGCTGGCCGACGCCGACGCCGTCGAGTTCCTGCGCGGGACCCCGGACCCCTGGGACAACACCGTGAACCGCTACTACCTGCCGCCGGACCACCCCGACGCGGCCGGCGGCGGCACCGACCTGCTGGGCGCGCCGCTGGACACGTTCCCCAAGGCGGACCGCTCGGTGGCGCCGAGCAAGAGCGTGGCGGACGCCGAGAACCGCGGCCTCCAGCTCGACTCGACGGCCTACTCCCCGTACTCGGGCTCCTTCGACACGAACGCCGCGCGGGTGCTCCGGTCGGACCGCCGGCTGACCTTCTCCTGGGACCCCAACGTGTTCGTCGGGGTGGGCACCACCGGTGTCTGGTCGGTCGGCGCGCCGGACCTGGCCGGGAGCACGCTGGGCCGCCTGGCGCTGGGCCCGGTGACGGCCCCCGCCGCGGAGCTGTACGGCCTGAACACCGCCCGGCTGGCGCTGCCGCTTCCCGAGGTCACCGACGCCGGCAGCGTGGAGTCCGCCCGCGAGTTCGTCGCCTACGACGACACGACGGTCGCGGCGGCGGTCAAGGCCCAGCGGGTCGACCGGCGCACGGGCGTCGCGGTGAACGACCCCGGCGCGCTGCCGGCCGGCGCGTACCCGCTGTCCACCACGCTGTACGGCGTCGTGAACCTGGGGTCGGAGACCCTCACCGCCGACGCGCGGACCGACTACGCCGGACTGCTCGACCACGCCGCGGGCGACGGGAACGTGCACACCGGCGCGCGGGGCGGGCTGCCCGAGGGCTACGTGCCGCTCACCGCGGACCAGGTCGACCGCGCGCACGCGCTCGCCGACCTGCTGCGCAACCCGCCGGAGGAGGACGACGCGCCCCCGGGCGGCGACGACCCGGCCGGCGGGCCCGGCGGCCCGGACGACGACGGCGGGACCGGCGACCCGGACGACACCGGCGCCACCGTGCCGGTCCCCGTCGACGGCGACGACCCCGCGGACGGCGGACCGTCGTCCGACCCCGGAGCGAGCGCCGGGCCGGGCGACGGCTCCACGACCCGGAACGAGGCCGCCGCGACCGAGGACACGGCGCCGCTGTCGGCGTCGGTGGCGCTGGGCGGCACCCTCGTGGCGGGGCTGGCCGGCATGGTCGGCGCGCCGTTCCTCATGCGCCGCCGCGAGCTGACGGGCTGATCCCCGGACCGCTCGACGGCGAGCACAACTCCACACAGGTTTCCGTGCGGGCACCACCCCCGCCCGCACGTGGAAGGCCCCCCACCCGGGGCGCGAAAACCAGGGTGAGGGGCCGTGTCCGCAAGGACACACGGTCGCACGCGACCTTTGGGGGGAGACCCTAGATGGAAAGGCATGCCATGTCCATGCACCACCTGCGAGGGGCCCGTGCGCTGCTCGCCGGCGCGGCGACCGCTGCGCTTCTCCTGGGCGGGGCGCTCGGCGCCTCGGCTGACCCGATCAACCCCGCCACCGGCCAGATCGACCGGGCGCGTCCGGTCGACGGTGTCGGTTCCGACACGACCCAGGACCTGAACAACGGCCTCGCGGCCGTGGTCACCAACGGTGGCCAGCTCGTTCTCGGCTCGTGGGACGCGACGGGTTCCGCGACGATCCAGACCCGCACCGGTGGGGCGACCTTCGTCCGGCCGAACGGTTCCGGCAACGGCGTCAACGCGCTCAAGGCGGCCAAGACGAGCGGTCAGTGGCAGGGTGTCACGCTGAGCCCGAGCGACATCACGTTCGCCCGTTCCTCCAGCGCCCCCTCGACGCCCGCGGCCAACGGGGCCTACTCGTACATCCCGCTCGCCGTGGACGCCGTCACCTACGCCTCGGCCACCGCCGGTGTGCCCGACGGCCTGACCAAGGCCGACCTGACGGCGATCTACAGCGCGTCGAACGGCCAGAACGTGGCGCTCAGCAACGGCCAGACCTACACGATCGGCCTGCAGAGCAACACGAACGCGGACATCGTGCCGTTCCTCCCGCAGACCGGCTCGGGCACGCGCTCGTTCTTCATCGGTCAGCTCGGTCTCAGCGAGACCACGCTCGGCTCGGCCGTGGCGTGGACCTACACCGGCGGCTCCGTCCAGGAGCACGACGGCGCCGCTCTCGCGGCCGTGCCCGGCTCCATCGTGCCGTTCTCGATCGCGCAGCACGTGGCGCAGGGCAACGCCGACGCCCTGACGACCCTCTACGGCGTGGACGTGCAGGACCGCCGCCACGGTGCGGTGCTGCACGCCGTCACCAGCGGCGGCTCCGCCGTCGAGCCGGTCAACACGGACGGGACGCTGAACACCGCGTTCCCGATCGCCCGCCCGGTGTTCACCGTGGTGCAGTTCGCCGAGATCTCCACGAACGCGAACCTCGCGTCCGCGTTCGTCGGTGCCGGCGGCGCCGTCTACTCGGCGGTCTCCGACGAGGACAGCTTCACGATCGAGGACTTCGGCTTCGGTTCGCTCATCAACCGCGAGACCGGCGTCAACGGCGTCCCGATCAACGGCGTGACGTACCGCGCCGGCGACACCACGTCCCTCCGCAGCAACTGACGGAACTCGTCAGCTCCGGCTGACCGGGTCTGCCCGCCGTCGTGCGGACGGACCCGACCGTTCCACGCGTCGCCCCGACGAGCCGGCCTCGTCGGGGCGACGCCCCGGTCGCCGTGCGCACCGGACCAGCCAGCCCGACTGACGACAAGGAATGACGATGCGAGAGAACACGGCCCGCCGCGCGGGCACAGCCCTGGCCACCGCCGTCGCGGTGGTCCTGTCCGGCCTGACGGCCACGACCGCCGAGGCACTGGCCCCGGGCCTGGACCCGGCCGACCGCCTCGGGTCCATCACCTTCGACGTGAGCCAGGGCGAGATCACCTGGCTGGGCGGCCCGCAGCGCCTGACCACCGAGAGCGGCTGCCCTGCGGGGTTCCGTGGATCGTCGCGCGTGCTGTTCGTCTGGTCGGACGGCACCTGGACGACTACGAACGCGTCGCAGTCCCCGGCGTACGCCTACATCGAGGCGGTCGCCGGGAGCGGCCTCGACGGCGCACCGATCGATCGCCGGAACGCGGCACCGAACGAGGCCGAGGGCCGGTTCGCGTCCCGGTGGAACGGGGCCGGCTTCGTCGGCAACAACTTCGACCGGCGCAGCGGCGTCGCGTCGTACGTGATCACCTGCTACCCGGGACAGGCTCCTGACGGCAGCCTCCCGCCCGCCGCCGAGGGCGTCGGCGACGCGAAGTACTTCTCCACCGACGTGCGGATCATCTGGGACGACCAGACCAACGTCGGTACCTGGGAAGTCGTCCCCGACGGCCCCGTCGAGAAGGTGGACACCACCACGACGCTGACCCCGACCGCCGGTAACGACGGCTCGGTGCGGCTCACCGCCGCCGTCGCCCCCGGTGCCGCGACCGGCGAGGTGACCTTCACGGACGTGGGCACGGGCGCGACCGTGGGCACGGACACGCTGGAGGACGGCACGGCGTGGGTGAACGTCTCCGACCTGGAGGCCGACACCAGGTACACGTTCCGCGCGCAGTACGCGGGCGACGCCCTGCACGACGCCTCGACGTCGAACGACGCCGTGGTGACGACGGTCGGCGAGCCCGTCCCGCCGCAGGACACGGAGGTCACGGTGACCATCCCGGCGTCGGCTCAGGGGCTGCGGTTCACGGTCACGCCGGGCGGTGTCGCCCTGGCCGACGCCGCGCTGGAGGGCGAGGAGTTCGTCGCCACCGGCACGCTGTCCGAGGTGCGGGTCACCGACACCCGGTCCGAGCGCGAGCAGTGGACGCTCAACGGCCGCACGTCCGACTTCGACGGCCCCGGCGACGCCATCATCGCCGGGTCGGCGCTCGGCTGGGAGCCGGAGCTGGTCGGGACCGGCAACGCGGGCACGGCGGGCGCCGACGTCGCGCCGGGCACGGGCGGCGGGCTCTCGTCCGACAAGCCGCTCGCCCAGGCGCCCGCGGGCGTGGCGCAGACCGAGACGCGCGTCGGCGCGGGGGTCACGCTCCGGGCACCTGCCAGCACGCCCGCCGGTAACTACGCCGCGACCCTCACGCTGACCCTCATCTGACCGGGCCGCGGGCCCAAGGATTCCCGTGCGGGTACCGTCCCCGCCCGCACGAGGATGCCCCTCACCCGGGGTGCGACCCGGGTGAGGGGCGGTGCCCGTCAGGGCACAGGTCGCTGTGACCTTTGGGGTGAATTCTACGACAAAGGCAGGATTCATGTCTCGCTCCACCGTCAGCCGCGTGGCCGCGGGCCTCGCGGCCGCGCTGACCCTCGTCCTCGGGGCCGCCGTGGCCGCCCCCGCCGCACAGGCCGTGCACCCGGTGCTCGACCCCGACAACCGCCTGGGTGGTATCACCCTCGACACGACCGCCGGCGAGATCTCCGCCGCCGGCGGCCCCCAGTCCCTCGCGACCGAGGCGGGGTGCCCCGAGGGGTACCGCGGCTCGTCCCGCGTGCTCTTCGTCTGGCCGGACGGCACCTGGCCGACGGCCGTGTCCGGCACCAACACCGGCCTGCCCGCCCTGGTCAAGCTGGCCGACTCCACGATCGAGGGCTCCGGCCTCGACGGGGCCCCGATCCTGCGGACCGGCACCTCGGCGTCCCGCTGGGCGGCCTTCGGCTTCCCCGCCGCCCAGTTCGACGGGCACAGCGGCGTCGCCACCTACGTCATCACCTGCGACCCGGGCGACGTGCCGGGCGACACGTTCCCGCCCGCCGGTGACGGCGTGGGGGCCTCGCGGTACTTCTCGGTCGACGTCCGCCTGGCCTGGAACGACGCGACCAACACGGGCACCTGGGAGCACGTGAAGGAGGCCACGACCACCACCCTGGCGGCCAAGGTCCGCGGCACCTCGGCCACGCTGACCGCCGAGGTCGGCCCGGCCTCGGCCACGGGCGCCGTCAAGTTCACCGACGTCGCCACGGGCAAGGTCGTCGGCACCGGCACGGTGTCCGACGGCGTCGCGTCCGTCCGGGTGACCGGCCTCAAGCCGTGGAAGTCGTACACCTTCCGCGCGCAGTACACGGGCGACGCCCAGCACGCGGCCTCCACGTCGAACAAGGTCCGCGTGAGCTGCTGACGGTCTCACCTCGAACGGCTCGCCCCGTGGTCCCGGCCCGCACCCAGCGGGCCGGGACCACGGGGCGGGCCTCCGCCGTCCGGCCCCGAAGGGCCGGGCACTCCGACAAGAGAGAGCAGATCCCGCGATGGACGCACCTGGGCCTTCGGGCGATGCGTCGGCCCACGTGCCCGAGATCATCGACGTCGTCACCTCGCTCGTGGACCTCCTCGGACGGCACGGGAACGCTTCCGGTGCGGCCTGGCTCGAGCAGCGGGCGAGCGTGCTTCGGCACGGCTCCGAGCACGACCGCCTGTCCGCGGTCCGCGACCTGCATCGGATCGTGCTGGGTATGGGAGGGCTGATGGACATCTATCTCAGGGCCGGGTCCGCTGACGAGGATCGCCGGGCGAACGCCGAGCTTGATGCGCTGGCCGGTCGCTTGTACCGCCTGACCGAATCGACGCCGTGATCCGGTCGAGCGCCCCTCCCTTTGGGTGGTTCTTGGGCGGGCCTGCTGCCCGACACCTGCGACGAGCCGCCCGGCGACGGGCCGCCGTTCCCCGTAAAACCGCAGGTCAGAGCGCTGAATCTGCGGCCGGGGGAGCGGCGTCTACCTGGTGTCCACCTCGGCGTCGCCGGGCCGCAACGTGCTCTCCGCCTCCCCGATGTTTGCCCGACCCGAGCGCCCGTCACGATGATTCGGGTGTCGGGACCGGCACCGCGCGGAGCAGCGGCGCCGGCATGCATCCCGCGGTCCGGCAGGGGCCGCGACCGGGTCTGGAGAACCTCACGATGACCGTCCCAAGACCTCTCGCGCGCGGCGTGCTCGCCGCCGGGGTGCTCGCCGCCCTCGCCGGCCCGGTCGCGTCCGCGCACGCGGTGCCGGTGCCCGCGGTGCCGGTCCTCGCCGTCGACGACCGCGAGGTGACGTGGAGCGTCCAGCCCGCCGGCCCGGAGGGGCCGGACGGGCGCACCGAGCTCACCTACGACGTCGAGCCCGGCACGACCGTGAGCGACTGGGTGTCGGTGTCCAACTTCTCGGACCGCCCGGCGACCTTCCGGGTCTACGCCTCGGACGCGACCACGGACTACCGGACCGGCGCGTTCACGCTGGTCGCCGCCGACCAGGCCTCGACCGGCCTCGGGTCCTGGACCGCGGTGGACTCCGGCCCCGCCGTCTGCCCCGACTCGGGGGACGACGCCGAGGCGACCTGCGCGGCCGGTGTCGGCGCCGTCGTCGAGCTGGAGCCCGGCGCCCGCGCCGACGTGCCCTTCACCATCACGGTGCCGCACGACGCGACGCCCGGCGACCACGCCGCCGGCATCGTCGCCTCCTTCCGCTCGCGCGCGGCGGACGGCGACGGCTCGGCCGTGCAGGTGGAGCAGCGCGTCGGCACGCGGATCTACCTGCGCGTCGACGGGCCGGTGCAGCCCGAGCTCACCGTGACCGGGACGGTCGCCGGGTTCGACGGCGTGGCCAACCCCTTCGGGGCCGGCACCGCGACCGCCGGGTTCGACCTGACCAACACCGGCAACACGCGCATCTCCGGCGAGCCCGAGGTCCGGGTGAGCGGGCCGTTCGGCATCGACCTCGGCGCGGTCGACGTCGAGCCGGTGCGGAACCTGGTGCCCGGCGGCACGGCGCACGTCGTCGCCGAGGTGCCCGGGGTGGTGCCCGCGCTGCTCCTCTTCGCCGACGTCACCGTGACGCCCGTCGCCGTCGAGCGCACCGGCTCGGGGCCCGACGACGTGCTGCCCGCCCCGGCGCGCGCGTCGGCGCAGGCCTGGGCCGTGCCGTGGCCGACCGCCGCGATCGTGCTGCTCGTGGCCGGGGGTGTCTGGGCGGTCGTGGTGTGGCGCCGCCGGTCCCGGCGGCTGCTGGCCGAGGACCTCGCCGCGTACACCGAGCGGGTCCGGGCCGAGGCGCTGGCGGGGCCGGCTGCGGGCGCGCCCGGGGCGCCCGGCGACGTACACCGTGAGAGCGAGGCCCTGCGATGAGCGCGGCTCGCGTGCTGCTCGCCGTCGTCCTGCTGGGTGCCGCCGCGCTGGTGCTCGGCCCGGTCAGCGCGGGGTACGCCGACGAGGGCGAGGACACCGGGATCAGCGTGACCATCCCCGACGTCGACCCGACGGAGGAGCCGACCGAGGAGCCGACGGAGGACCCGACCGGGGAGCCGACGGACGACCCGGGCGACCCCTCCGGGGACCCGACCCGGCCCGGTGCGAGCGACGGGAACGGCGCGGGTGGGGGCGGGGGCGCCGGGGGCGGCGTCGGCGGTGGAGGTGGTGCCGGGGGTGCGGGCGGAGGCGGCTCGGGCGGGGGCGGTGGCGATCCCGCGGACGACGACCCGAGCACGCCCGGCCCGTCCGGGAAGTGCGTGCCCGCCGAGCCCGTCGTGCCGACCGAGCCCGCGGCCGACGGCGACCCGGCGACGCTCGACGACGACGTCCGCCTCCCGGGCGAGGAGGTGGTGGTGCGCGCGAAGGGCTTCGAGGACGGCGAGCGGGTGCAGGTCGTGCTGTTCACCGCGCCGCAGCGGGTGGAGTCGACGCGCGCGGACGGCCGCGGCGTGGTCGAGGCCGCCGTCACCCTCCCGGACGAGGTGGCCGCCGGCCCGCGCGCGGTGCAGTTCACGGGCTGGTGCGGGCAGGTCGCGGTGGCCCAGGTACTGGTGGCGGCGCCCGGCTCGCAGGCCGGCGGCGGCATCCCGGCCTGGGCCTGGTGGACCGGCGGCGGCCTCGGGGCGGCCGGCGCCGGGGTGGGCGGCTGGTACGTGGTGCGGCTGATGCGGGCGCCCGGCGCCGGCCTGCCGGTGGCCGGGAGCGCGGGGGTGGCGGCCTGATGAGCAACCCCGTGACCGACACCAAGGACCAGGACGCCCAGGGGCTGCCGGACAACCCGAACCCGGCGCCCGCCGACCCGTCGAACCCCTACGCCGTGCCCAACACCGTCGGGCCCACCACGTGGGGCGCCCGGCGTCGTACCGCCCGCCTCGCGGCGGCCGTGGCCGCGGCGACGCCCCGGCAGCCCGTCCCGCGCGACACCCGCTGGTGGGCGGGGGCCGCGATCCTCACGGTGTCGATGCTGCTGCTCGCGTTCGTGGCGCACGTGGCGCTGTTCTCGGCGGCGCAGCACCACCGGGCCCAGGTGCTGGCGTACGACGAGCTGCGGACGTCGCTGGCCAAGGCCGAGACGCCGGTGGGCCAGCTCGACCTGAACGGGGACCTGGTCCCGGCGGGCACGCCGGTCGCGCTCCTGGAGATCCCTGCGCTGGGCGTCTCCGAGGTGGTGGCGGAGAGCTCCACCTCGCGGGTGCTCCGGTCGGGCCCCGGGCACCGGCGCGACTCCGTGCTGCCGGGACAGGCCGGGACCGCCGTGGTCCTGGGCCGCCAGCTCACCTACGGCGGGCCGTTCGGCGCCCTGGACCGGCTCGTGCCCGGCGACGAGATCCGCGTGACCACCGGCCAGGGCACGCACACCTTCCAGGTCTTCGGCCTGCGCCGCGCGGGCGACCCGCTGCCCGAGCCGCTCGCCGTCGGGCAGGGGCGTCTGGAGCTGATGACCGCCGACGGGCTCGAGCTGTTCCCGTCCGGCGTGCTGCACGTGGACGCGCAGCTCGTCTCCGACGTGCAGGAGACCCCCACGAAGGTGCTCGCCGAGCCCGCGCTGCCCACCGAGGAACGGGAGATGGCGGGCGACGACGGCGCCTGGTTCACCGCGTTCTTCGTGCTCGTGCTCTTCGTGGCCGCGGGCGTCGCCCTGTGGTGGCTGTGGACGTCGTGGGGGCGGTGGCACGCCTGGCTGATCGGCGTCCCCTTGCTGCTCGCGCTCGGTGTGACCTGCGCCGACATCGTCATGGACGCGCTGCCGAACCTGCTCTGAGAGGACCAGTCATGACCACGGAGAACCAGACCGGCGGGACCGGAGGTGCTGCCGGCACCGCGAGTGCCGCCGCCGGTACCGTCACGGACCCCGCGCCCGCCGACGTCGGACGGACCATCACGCTGCCCGCCGTCGGCCCTGGCGTCGGCCCCGGCGTGGGCCCCGCCGTCGGACCCGAGGCCCCGCCCGGGGCGCCGGCCCCCGCCGTCCCGCGGCCGGAGGCCGCCCTGTCGGTGCTCGACGCGCGGAACGTGTCCGCGTGGTTCGGGTCGCACAAGGTGCTGGAGCGCGTGTCGCTGACCATGCCGGCCGGCCAGGTGACGGCGCTCATCGGGCCGTCGGGCTGCGGCAAGTCGACGTTCCTGCGCATCCTCAACCGCATGCACGAGCTCGTGCCGATCGCCGCGCTGGCCGGCGAGGTGCGCCTGGACGGCGAGGACATCTACGACCGCCGGAAGAAGATCCAGGACGCCCGCAAGGACATCGGCATGGTCTTCCAGAAGCCGAACCCGTTCCCCGCGATGTCGATCTACGACAACGTCGTGGCCGGGCTCAAGCTCACCGGTGTGCGCGCGTCGCGGGACGAGAAGGACGAGCTGGTGGAGCGCTCGCTCACCTCGGCCGGCCTCTGGCGGGAGGTCAAGGACCGGCTCGCCCAGCCCGGCGGCGGCCTGTCCGGTGGCCAGCAGCAGCGCCTGTGCATCGCCCGGTCCCTGGCCGTGCGTCCCAAGGTGCTGCTCATGGACGAGCCCTGCTCGGCGCTGGACCCCACCTCCACGCGCGTCATCGAGGAGACCATGGTGGAGCTGCAGAAGGAGGTGACGATCGTGATCGTCACCCACAACATGCAGCAGGCGCAGCGCGTGTCCCAGCAGTGCGCGTTCTTCCTCGCGGCCCAGGGCACGCCCGGCGCGATCGTGGAGCACGGCGACACGGAGGCCATGTTCTCCGAGCCGCAGGACGAGCGCACCTACGACTACGTGAACGGCCGGTTCGGGTGACGGACGGGTCGCCGTCGGGCGTGCCGTTCGGCGGACGGTACGAGCTCGGCGACCTGCTCGGCGTGGGCGGGACGGCGTCGGTGTTCGCGGCGGAGGACCTGGCTGGTGCTGGCGCTGCTGGCGCTGCTGGTGCTGCTGGTGCTGCTGGTGCTGCCGGGGCCCCGGTCGCGGTCAAGATCCTGCACCCGCACCTGAGCGCCGACGCCGCCGCCCGCGACGCGTTCCTGGCCGAGGCCCGGGCCGCCCAGGAGCTGCGCCACCCGAACATCGGGGCGGTGCGGCGCTCCGGCGTCCACGACGACGCCGGGACCGTGCTCGCCTGGATCGCCCTGGACCTGGTGGACGGCGGCAGCGTCGGCGAACGGGTCGCCGACGGCGGCCCGCTGCCCTCGGCCGAGGCCGCCGCGGTGCTCGACGGTGTGCTGGCCGCGCTCGGCGTCGCGCACGCCGCGGGGCTGGTGCACCGCGACGTGTCCCCGGCGAACGTGCTGCTCCACGGTGCGGCCCCCGGCGAGGTGCTGCGGGCGGAGCACGTGCGGCTCGTCGACTTCGGCCTGGCCGACGCCGCGGGGCGGACCGCCGTGGGCCGTGCCGTCGTCGGGAACGGCACCGTTGGGCGTGGCGAAGGGGACGGCACCGTCGGGAACGGCACGGTCGGGAACGGCGCCGTCGGGCGTGGCGTCGTCGGGCACGACGTGCTCCGCGTGGGCGAGAACGTGCTGCGGACCGGACCCGGCTCCGACGGGTCCGCCGTGACGGCCGTGCTCGGCGCGGCGCACGGACCGGGGCGCACCGTCGTCTCCGGCCGGGCGGGGCCCGGCGTCGGCCGGCCGAGCGCACCGGGCGCGGACGGCGCGCGAACCGTCGTGGGCAACCCCCAGTTCATGTCGCCCGAGCAGGCCCAGGGGCGGCCGGTCCGCGTGGCCGGCGACGTCTACCAGGCGGGAGCGCTCCTCTACTACCTGCTCACCGGGCGCCCGCCCTTCCCGCGTGACACCGACGCCCAGGTGCTCAGCGCGCACGTCTCGGCGCCGCCTCCCGTGCCGTCCGCGCTGGCCCCCGCGGCCCGGGCCCTGGACCGCGTCGTGACGCGCGCCATGAACAAGACACCGGTCCGCCGGTTTCGGGACGCCGCCGAGATGCGCACGGCGCTCGCGGAGGCGATCGGCCGGACGGCCTGGACGGCGGGGGCGACCGGGACGGCCGCGATAGCCGGGACGACGGCGGACGCGGGGTCGGTCGGGTTCGCTGGTGCTGGTGCTGGTGCTGGTGCTGGTGCTGGTGCTGGTGTGGGTTTGGGTGTGGCTGCGGGGCCTGGACTGGGTGCGGGTATCGGCGGGGTTGGTGGTGCGGGCGTGGCGACGGCCTCGGGAGTAGGGGCGACCTCGGGTGTGGTGGCGTCGTCGGGAGCCGTCCCGACCTTGGGTGCCGGAGCGGGCGCGGGCGGTATCAACGGGGCCGGGACGTTTCCGGACGAGGAACGTCTGACCACCTCGGCGCGGGGCGCGGGCCCGGGCGAACAGACCGGGCCGGGGGACAGCAACGAGGAGCGCACTGCGGGAGACATCCCGGGCGAGCTGCGCCCCGACGGTGACCCGGGCCCCGGCAGCGGCGACGGACCGCGCCGGACCGCCGACCTCGCGTACCTCGCGCCGGTCGAGGACGGGCCCGGGGCGGCACCGGTCGTCGCGCGCCGGGCCGGCGCCGCCGGCGTCGGCGCGGTGGCGCTCGCCCTGCTCCTGGCGGGGTTGGCGGTGTGGGCGGCAGTCGCGGCCCCCGGTCTGCCGCAGGCCGGAGCGGGGGACTCGCCGAGTGCCGGCGGTTCCGTGTCGCTCACGCCGGCACCGATGTCGACGGCGAGCCCGTCACCTTCGGCGTCGACCGCGTCGCAGTCTGCCTCGCCGTCGGGTTCGCCGAGCAGTGGCGCCGCATCGCAGGCCCCGAGTGCGTCACCGTCGGCGACCTCCTCCGGGACGCCGACGGCGACGGCTCGACCGCCGTCGGCGGACCGTTCCGCGGTGCCCGTGCTGACGGGCACGCTCACGGAGGCGCAGGAGGCGCTGCGCGCCGTCGGGCTGACGCTCGGTGACGTGACCCGCGAGGACTCGGCCGAACTCGCCGGGACGGTGCTCGAACAGCATCCCGCGCCCGGCCGGATCGTGGAGTCCGGCGCCGCGGTGGCGGTCACCGTGGCGAGCGGCCGGAACGCGGTGCCCGCCGTGGCCGACATGACGCTGGGCGCCGCGCTGGCCGAGCTGGAGTCCGCCGGTTTCGAAGTGGTGCCGGACATCGCGGGGACGTCGCCGCGGACCCCGGTCGTCGGCACCGCGCCGCCCGCACGAACCGTGCTGCGCCTGGGCGTCACGGTGACGGTGCTCGTGGGAGAGCCCGACCCTGTGCCGTCGGGGTCGCCGCCGCCCTGACTTGGTCGTCCTGACCCCGCAATATGACTATCGGTCCGACGCTCCCTGTGCGCGCCGAAGGGCGCCGTTTACGCGGCAGGCAGAACAACGAGCGGCCGTCAGTGGCTCCACGTAGGATCGAACAAACGTCCGCAGGAATGATGTGCATGGTTTAATTTTGATTGTTTTCCGGGTATCGGGGGAGGTGGCAGCATGGGCAAGCAGCGGGCCGACGGCGGTGGAGGCTTGGCGACCGTGTCGTTCTTGACCGGTCGAGGGCCGGGCGAGGTGTCCGAGCGGAAGGGCGTTTCCGCCGCGCTGGCCGACGACCCCATGTGCGTGGTGCCTCTCCTGGCGGGAGTGCTCCATGAGGCGTCCCCTCCTGCCGAGGATCCCGCGGCCGGCAGCATGCCCGACGACGCCTGGCTCGCCCGCACTGTTCGCCGAAGGTGAGGCGCTGTTCGCCGAGCGGGACGAGCAGTACCTGCGGAGCGCTCCGTCGCGACCGGAGTCGAGTCGTCTGTCGGACGGTACGGCGTCGTCCGGCCCGGTGGCGCTGTGGCCCGTCGAGGTGCTGCGGGAGGCGCTGGCCGGCGCGCCCGGCGCGGAGCTGGCACGAGTGGTCGCCGAGTACACCGGGCTGGGTGCCGCGCCGTGCGAGGCCGCGGGCACCGGACCTGTTGTCGGGACCGCTGTCGGACTTGCTGTCGGACCCGACGCCGTGCCTGCCGCTGAACCCGCTGCGGTGCCGACGGCCGGTTCGGCAGTCGATCTCCCGGCTGGAGCTGAGGCCGGGTCGGCGGCGCTCGCCGCGTTGTCCGACGACGTACTGGGGGAGCTGGTGGGCGCGTGCGCCCGGCTGCAGTCGTGGGCGGCGGGCGTGCAGGCGCAGGCCGTGGCGGAGCGGGCCGCGCGGGAGACCCACCCGCTGGCCCACGACTCGCTGGTCGGGCAGGTCACGGCCGAGCTCGCGATCACGCAGGCCGAGGGGTCCGAGGTAGTGGTCCGGGCCGAGTCCGGTGCCCAGCACCCCACGGTGATCAGTGCTCTCGTCTCGGGGCGGATCGACGTGCGCAAGGCGCACACCCTGCTGCGCTCCGCCGCGCAGCTCACGGTGGCCGAGCGGGCCGAGGCGATCGCCCGATACCTGCCGCAGGCTCCGTCCCGGACGTGGCGCTGGCTCCGGAGCAAGCTGCTGGCCTTCGCGAAGGCCCGGCACGGCGCCGAGGAGACCGCGCGGGCGGCGGCTCTGGACCGCAACGTCCAGCTCGATCGGGCCGAGAACGACATGGGCTGGCTGTCGGCGTACCTGCCCGCCGTGGACGCGGCGGCCGTGTGGGGCGTCGTCGACGACATGGCGCACCAGCTCCGGTACACCGCCGGCGAGGAGCGCACCCTCGGCCAGCTCCGGGCGGACTGCCTGACCGGCATTGTGACGGGCCGGCTGCTGCCAGCGGACCGCTTCGCGGCCACCGTGACCGAGGGGGCCCCGGGGACAAACGTGCGCGCGGCGAGCTCCGTGGGCACGGGAGCTCCAGGGTCGGCGTCGGCCGACAGCGGCTCGACGTCCGACATGACGGGTACGACGGCGAGCACGCGGGTCGGCACCACCGGCGCGAGCGCCACGGGCACTGACATCGGCACAGGCACTGACATCGGCACGAGCGCCGACATCAGCACTAGCACCGAGAACAGCACGGGCGCTGACACCGCTACCAGCGCTGCGGCCGACGCTGTCTGCGCCTGCGGTGGGCGGGCGCCCGTCGTGCACGAGACGGTCGTGCGGGTGGTGCCCACCCGGCCGGTCGTCCGCGTCACCGTCCCGGCGAGCACGCTTCTGGGTCTGGACGACGCGCCCGCTGAGCTGGACGGGTTCGGACCGGTCCCGGCAGACGTCGCGCGGCTCCTCGCCGAGGACGCCACCTGGCGGCGGCTGCTCACGGACCCGGTCACGGGGGTCCTGGTCGACTACTCGTCCCAGTCGTACACACCGGGCAAGGTGCTCCGGGCGGCGGTGGAGGCCAGGGACGGGACCTGCACGTTCATCGGGTGCGACACCCCGGCGACGACGTGCGACCTGGACCACATCGAACCCTTCGACCACCAGTGGAGAGAGCGGGCCGGGGCCACGGGCAGGAACGTGCCCGGACAGACGAACGCGGGGAACCTGCACGCGCTCTGTCGTCGACACCACCTGTTCAAGACCCATGCTGGCTGGGGCGTCGAACGCGACCCGGTCACCGGGATCACGACCTGGACCACGCCCACGGGCAGGACGCACACCCGGCCGCCGACGGTGCTGGACACCCGGGTCGACCTGGAGCAGGTCGACCCGGGCACGAGCAACGACCTGACGATGCGTGCCCTCACCGGACGCCGCCTGCCCCGCGCCTACGCCCCGGCCACACCGACGGCAGTCGCCCCCGACCCGTCCGACCCGGGGGCACCACCGTTCTGATCGAGGAGAGCACCTGCACCTGCACCGGGGCCGGCACCAGACCGGGACCGGGTCCGGCTCCCGCTCGGCGCTGCGGTCAAGCTGCGGCGCCGCCCTCCGGCATCGGTCCCGATTCAGGCTCCAGCTCCCACGTTCTCCTGAAGGAAGGGTCGAGCGCTCTTCCGGCCGCGGCCCGGCCCCGCTCCGCCTCGCTCCAGGTCCAGGTCCAGGTCCAGGTTCCGGTTCCGGTCCCGGCGCCGCCCGGTCACCCGATCTTCATCCGTGCTTCCGTTACAGGACCGCGGTCTCGTAATTCGCGGCCATCTCCTCGGGGTTCCATATCGATATCGCCAGTCGCGATATCCCGCCGGGCACCGCCCGGCTCTCCCGAAAGGAACGCCGATGCGCCCTCGCGCCCTCCCGGCTCTGGGCCTGCTCGCCCTCGGTACCGTCCTGCTCGCCGGCTGCTCCGCGTCGGCCGGCGCCGCCGACGCCGCGGCGTCGGACCCGGACGCCCCCATCACCTTCGCCACCACCCCGCTCGGCGAGGACCCCGGCGCCGAGAACCCCATCGAGGCCTTTGCCGGCCTGGTCGAGGCCGAGACCGGCCGCGAGGTCGAGATCGTCGACGTGCCCGACTACACGGCGGTCGTCGAGGCCCTGCGCAACCACCACGTCGACATCGGGTTCATGAGCGGGTTCCCGTCCGCGCTCGCGGTCAACACCGGCGAGGTCGACTCCCTGGTCGCCTGGCCGGGCAACGACGACCCGGTCTCGACGTGCCTCGTGCTCGACGGCTCGCCCCTGGAGTCGCTCGACGACGTCACGCCTGAGACCGTCGTCGCCTTCGCGGACCCCGCCTCCAGCTCCGGCTACTTCATGCCGGTCGCCATGCTGCACGACGCCGGCCTGGAGAAGGACGCCGACTACACGCCGATGTTCAGCGGCGGGCACGACATGAGCTTCACCGCCCTCAAGGAGGGCCAGGCCGACGTCGCCTGCACGTCGACGATCTTCCCGTCCATGGCGGGCCTCGGCGACCCGATGTTCCCGTTCGAGAAGGGCGAGACCCGCTCGATCGGCGAGAGCGCCTCGATGCCCGTCGCGGTCACCGTGCTCGCCGACCAGGAGCTCGCCGACGACAAGCGCGAGCTGCTCAAGGAAGCCCTGCCGAAGGTGTTCGTCGAGGAGAACGCCGAGTCCCTCGGCGCGATGTTCGAGGCGATGCAGGGCACCGAGCCGATCGTCGACCCGGACCCGTCGATCTTCCAGCCGTTCGTCGACATCGCGGCGATCGCCGACGTCGACATCTCGGACCTGGGCTGACCGTGACCGGCCCCGCACTCGTCTCGGTGCGCGACCTCCGGGTCGCCTACGGCGACGGCCCGCTCGTGCTCGACGGCGTCGACCTCGACCTGTTCCCGGGCGAGATGGTTGCCCTCCTGGGCTCGTCCGGCTCCGGGAAGTCGACCCTGATGCGCAGCCTCACCGGCTTCGCGCCGATCAACGGCGGTTCCGTGCACGTCGTCGGCCACGACATGACGAACCTCCCGCGGCGCCGGCTGCGCGACGTGCGCGCGTCGGTCGGCCAGGTGTTCCAGCAGTTCAACCTGGTCGGCCGGCTCAGCGTGCTCACCAACGTGCTCACCGGCTCCCTGCACGACGCCGGGCCGATCAACCTGGCCGGCGGCTTCAGCAGCGCCCACCGCCGGCGCGCCATGGAGCTGCTCGACCGGGTCGGCATCGCCCACAAGGCCACCGACCAGGCCCGGTCCCTCTCGGGCGGGCAGCAGCAGCGCGTCGCCATCGCCCGCGCCCTCATGCAGAACCCCCGGATCGTCCTCGCGGACGAGCCCGTCGCGTCGCTCGACCCGAGGATGTCGCACGCCGTCCTGGAGCTCCTGCACGACATCGCCCGCCAGGACGGGATACCGGTGCTCGTGAGCCTGCACGTGCTGCCGCTCGCGCTGGAGCACTCCGACCGCATCGTCGGCCTGCGGCACGGCGAGGTCCTCGTCTCCGCTCCTACGGACCGGCTCGACGCCGCGGCGCTCGACGTGCTCTACGCGCACGACGAGACGCCCGACGGCGCCCACGACGACACCCACCCCCGGAAGGCCGACCGTGTCGACGATCACGCCTGACCCGCGCACCCGCGCCCGTCTCGAGCGCGCCGTCAACGTGCCCCGTGCGCGGTTCCTGCTCGGCCTGCCCGTCGTCGGCGTCCTGCTGGTGTGGTCGTTCGTCGGCGCGGAGTTCGACTTCGCCAAGCTCGGTGAGGGCACCGTCAACATGGGTGACTTCCTGCTGCGGCTGTTCCCGCCCACCTGGGACAAGTTCGGCACCATCGTCGAGCTGCTGGTCGAGACGCTGCAGATGGCGATCGTCGGCACCGTGCTCGGCGCGGTCCTGTCGCTGGTCGCCGCCTTCGGCGCGGCGTCGAACATCGCGCCCCGCTGGCTGTACTACCCGACCCGGTGGGTCATGAACGTCATCCGGTCGCTGCCCGACCTCGTCTTCGCCCTCATGTTCGTCTCCGCCGTGGGGCTGGGCCCGTTCGCCGGCATCCTCGCGATGACGGTCGGCTCGATCGGGTCGATCGGCAAGGTCTTCGCGGAGGCCATGGAGGCGGTCGACGCCGGTCCGGTGACCGCGATGCAGGCCGTCGGCGCCTCCCGCCGCCAGGTGGTCCAGTACGGGGTGCTGCCCCAGGCGGGGCCGCTGCTCGTGTCGTACACGCTGCTGCTCTTCGAGGGCAACGTGCGCGGCGCGACCATCCTGGGCATGGTCGGCGCCGGCGGCATCGGGCTGGAGCTCACCACCGCCATGCGCATGTACGACTACGGTCACCTCAGCGCGATCGTCATCTGCATCATCGTGCTGGTCACGGTCATCGACCAGGCCAGCGCCGTCATCCGAAGGAAGATCACATGACCAGCATCCCCGCGCTCACGCTGAGCGCCCCCGTCAACCTCCGCGACCTGGGCGGCATCCCCGTCGACGGCGGCGTCGTCCGCCCGGGCTTCGCCCTGCGCGCCGATGACCTCGCCCTCGTGACCGACGACGTCGCCCGCGGCCTGGTCGACGGCGGGGTGCGGGCGATCATCGACCTGCGCTCCACCGACGAGCTCGGCGTGACCGGCCGCGGCCCGCTCGGCACGCACTCGAACGTCAGCTACCACCACGTGCCGCTGCTGGCGGACATCGGCCAGGCAGCTGACCAATCAGCCGGCACCGCCGGTGCGCACCCCGCCGCGGTCGCCGAGATGATGGACCAGACCAAGTTCGGCCGCATGTACCTGCGGATGTACGAGGGTGCCGCCCCGCAGATCGTGACGGCGCTGGCGATCATCGCCCACGCGCCGGGCGCCGTCGCGTTCCACTGCGCCGCCGGCCAGGACCGCACGGGCGTGCTCGCCGCGTCCCTGCTGCTCGCGCTCGGCGCCGACCAGGACGACATCGTCACCGACTACGTACGCACCGGCGAGAACTCCGCGGCCATCATGGCGCGCATCTCGCCCGTCATGCGGCCGCTGATGAGCCGGTTCGGCATCGAGCTGGACGAGGCGGCGCTGGCCGCCGTCAGCACGGAGTTCTCGGCGGAGCCGATGCGCGAGCTGTTCGCGGCGCTCACCGAGCGGCACGGCGACCCGCTGGCGCCCCTGCGCGCGGCCGGGCTCACCGACGGGCTGGTCGCCCAGCTCCGCGCCCGCGCCCTGCGCCCGGCCGCGTGACGGACGGCCCGGCGCGCGGCCCCGGCCGCCCACGGGCCCAGGGGCACGACGAGCGGATCGTCGACGCCGCCGTCGAGCTCCTGGACCGCGGCGAGGAGATCACGGTGAGCCGGGTCGTCGAGCTCAGCGGCGTGAGCCGCGCGGCGATCTACCGGCGCTGGCCGAGCATGACCGACCTCGTCGCGACGGCCCTGGACCGGGGCCGCGCGCCGCACACCATCCCGCTCGACGGCGACCTGCTGCAGAACGTGCTCGACGCCTACACCACGGCGCCGGCCACGACGCGGGAGGCGTACTCCGAGGAGCGGTTCCGGCTGCGGATGCGCCTGGCGATGACGGACCGCAAGCTCGCGCAGGCCTACTGGCGGTCGCACGTCTCGCGGCGCCGCGGCGGCATGGTCGCGGTGCTGCGGGCCGGCATCGAGCGGGGCGTGCTGCGGCCCGACCTCGACCTCGACGCCTGCATCGACCTGGTCAACGGCGTCTTCTACTACCAGTTCGTGGTGCGCGGCGTGACCCTCGACGACCCGGAGGCGCTGGCCCGCTGCCGCGAGGGCATCCGCGTCGCCTGGCGGGGCATGGCCGTCGAGCCCGGAACCTAGACTCCGTACGCATGGCCCCCTCCACCCGCGACACCGCCGACACCGGCGACGCGCGCGGCTCCTGGCGCCGCGATCCGGCGGCGTCGGTCGGCCGCACCTACCCGGTCCCGGCGGACGCCCCCGCGGCGTTCACGATCGTGGCCGAGTCGCACGTCGTCGACACGGCCACGGAGTGGGAGCCGCACGTCCACCCCGCGCACGAGCTGGTCTGGGTGCGCCACGGCACCCTGACGGCGCGGGTGGGCGGCCAGGTGTTCACCGTCTCGGAGGGCTTCGGCCTGTGGGTGCCGGCGGGGCAGGAGCACGCCGGCCGGCTGACGGCGGGGGTGGAGCTGTACGACGCGTTCTTCGCGCCCGAGCACACCCCCGAGCACGCCCCGCCCGTCCTCGGCGGCCCGACCGTCGTGGCGATGGGGCCCGTGCTGCAGGCCCTGCTGATCCGCCTGGCGCGCCGGGACCTCGACCCCGCGGCCCGGGCCCGGGCGGAGGCGGTGGTCTTCGACGTGCTGGAGCCGTCCAAGCGGCAGCTCGCCGTGCGGCTGCCCGCCGACGACCGGGTCGACACGATCGTCGAGGCCCTCCTGGCCGACCCCGCGGACGAGCGGTCGCTGGAGGAGTGGGCGCGGGCGTCGGGGACGAGCGCGCGGACGATCACACGAGTGTTCCGGGCGGCGACCGGGCTGTCGTTCGCGCAGTGGCGGCGGGCCGTGCGGGTGCACCGGTCGCTGGAGCTGCTCGGCGCGGGCGGCAGCGTGCAGGACGTGTCCGAGGACCTGGGCTACGCGCATCCGGGCACGTTCATCGACGCCTTCCGGCGCGTCATGGGGACGACGCCGGGCGCCTTCGCCGCCGAACGCGCCTCCTCCTCGGACACTGCTGGCCGGAAACCCTGATCTGCTGTCGGGTCTACGGCATTGCGGACGAAGGTAAGCCTTACTTAGGCTCACCTCAGCGGGCACGCCGGCACAGCCGCGTCGGGCGCCATGCCCCGTCCCGCTCCGCAAGCAGAAAGAGGAAAGTCCCATGGTCGTGCCCAGGAGAAGCCCCGCCGCCGTCGGAGCCGCCGTGTTCGCGCTGGCGCTCGCCGTCACCGGATGCGGGACGACGGCGGTGGACGCGTCCGCCCCCGAGCCCTCGGCGCCCGCCTCCGGGAGCTGCGCCGACGACACGACCGAGACCTCGACCGGGCCGGTGTCCCTCGTGGACGGCGTCGGCCGCACCGTCGAGCTGGACCAGCCCGCCGAGCGCATCGCCGTGCTGGAGTGGCAGGAGGTCGAGGACGCGCTGACGCTGTGCGTCACGCCGGTCGCCGTCGCCGACCCCGCGGGCTACTCGACCTGGGTCTCGGCGGAGAAGCTCCCCGACGGGGTGGCCGACGTCGGTACCCGCGAGGAGCCCGACGCCACCGCCCTGTTCGCCGCCGACCCGGACCTCGTCATCATCGAGGGCTTCAGCGCCGGCGACGAGGCCATCGCGCAGTTCGAGAAGCAGGGCGTCCCCGTGCTGGTCGCGCGCGGCAACGACCCCGAGGACCCGCTGGGCAACATGAAGGACGTCTTCTCGCTGGTCGCGGAGGCGACCGGCCGCACCGAGCGCGCCGAGCAGGTGCTCGCGGAGTTCGACGCCCACCTCGCCGAGCGCAAGGCCGAGGTCGCCGACCTCGACCTGCCGACCACCGACTTCCTGTTCTTCGACGGTTGGCTCCAGGGCGGCAACCTGAGCCTGCGCCCCTACACGGAGGGCGCGCTGTTCACCGAGCTCGGCAAGGAGCTGGGCCTCACCCCGGCCTGGAGCACCGAGGTGAACGACTCCCACGGCACGGGCGGCCTGAACGCCGAGTACGGCCTCGCCCAGACCGACGTCGAGGGGCTCACCGCCGTGGGCGACGCCAACCTCTTCTTCTCCAACGGCGACACCACCGGCTACGTGGACGCGCTCGACGAGAGCGAGCTCTGGACCTCGCTCCCCGCCGTCGAGGAGGGCCGCGCGTACGAGTTCCCGCTGGTCTGGGGCGCGGGCGGGCCCCGCTCCACGCAGCAGGCCGTCGACGCCTTCGCGGACGCGCTCACCGGTGACTGACCGGACGGGCGGGCACGTCGTCGTCCCCTGGGACCCCGCGGCGCTGCCCGCCGGGCCGGCCCGGATCGTGCCGGACGCCGTGCTCGCCCGGTGGCGCTCCGCCGACCGGTCGGTGCAGGACCCGCGGCTCGTCGTGCTCGACGACGGCACGGGCGCCGCCCTCGTGACCGCCCGTCCCGGCACCGCCTACGTCAAGATCGTGGACGCGGTGGGGGACGCCGTCGCGGCGGCGCGCGCCGTCGTCGGCCACGCGCACGGCCGGGGCCTCGCCCAGGTGAAGTGGGAGGGGTGGACGGCGGGGGAGGCCGCCGCGGAGGCGGGCTTCGCCCCGCTCCGCGCGCCCCTCGTGCCCGACGCCGCCCAGCCGGCGACCGGGTACGTGCGCTGGCTGGGCGACGGCGCCGGCGACGACGGCCCCTACCGCGACCAGGTTGGTGAGCCCGCCCATTACCAGCAGAGCACCCACTTCACCTGCGGGGCGGCCGGCGCGGTGATGGCCCAGGCACAGCTCGGCGCCGTCCGCCCGGAGGACGTCGACCGGCGGCTGGAGCTGTCGCTGTGGCGCGAGGCCACGAACTTCCCCGCGTGCGACCCGGTGCGGCTCGGCCTCGCCGTGCACCGGCGCTGGCCGGGGTCGGCCGTCACGGTCTCGCTCGACACCGACGGGCCGGTCATCCTCGACTCCTACCCCGAGGGCGACCGGGACTGGCGCGCCCTGCTCCAGGAGCTCTCCCGCGAGGAGGCGGCCGAGGCGGGCCTGCCGGTCGACGGCCGGCACCTGACCGTGCCCGGCCTGCGCGCCGCCCTGGCCGGCGGCGAGCGCGTGCTGCTCCTCGTCTCCCTGAAGGCGATGCTCGGATTCGACGTGCCGCACTGGGTGCTGTGCCACGCCACGGTGCCCGGCGCCGTCGTGCTGGAGGACCCGTGGGTCGGCACGGCCGCGGGGGAGACCTGGGTCGACGCGCACCTGCTCCCCGTGGCCGACGCCGCCCTCGACGCCATGTCCCGGATGGAGGACGCCGGGTACCGGGCGGCGGTCCGGATCGGGGGCTGAGGCCCGACGGCGCCTGCGCGCGCCGACCCGGACGGGCCATGACAGTCTGCCTCCGGGGGGCACACGCACGGCCGCGCAGGCCTCGCCGTCCACCGGACCCGGGAGGCATCGCATGACCGCACCGAGCGCAGAGGCGGAACCGCAGACCCTGCCGCAGGCCAGGGTCTGGGCGATCTTCGGCGGGCTCATGCTCGCGATGCTGCTCGCCGCCCTGGACCAGACCATCGTCGCCACGGCGCTGCCCACGATCGTCTCCGACCTGGGTGGCGCGGAGCACCTGTCCTGGGTCGTGACGTCCTACATGCTGGCGAGCACCGCCACCACGGTGCTCTGGGGCAAGCTCGGTGACCTCTTCGGGCGCAAGACGCTGTTCATCGCCTGCATCCTGATCTTCCTCGTCGGCTCGATCCTGTCCGGCACGTCGCAGACCATGGGCCAGCTCATCGCCTGGCGCGCCGTGCAGGGCGTGGGCGGCGGCGGGCTCATGGTGCTGTCGCAGGCGATCATCGGCGACGTCGTTCCGCCCCGGGACCGCGGCCGGTACCAGGGCCTGTTCGGCGCCGTCTTCGGTGTCTCGTCGGTCGCCGGGCCGCTGCTCGGCGGGTTCTTCGTCGACAACCTCGACTGGCGCTGGGTCTTCTACGTCAACATCCCCGTCGGGATCATCGCGCTGGTCGTCGTCGCCTCGGTGCTGCCCCGCATCACCACGGCGGCCCGGCCCCGCATCGACTACGCCGGCATCATCCTGCTCGCCACGATCTCCACCGCGATCGTGCTGCTCACCAGCCTGGGCGGCACCACCTGGGAGTGGAGCTCCGCCCCCGTCTACGCCATGATCGCGCTCGCGGTCGGCGGGCTGGTCGCGTTCGTCGCGGTCGAGCGGCGCGCCCCCGAGCCCGTGCTGCCGCTGCACCTGTTCCGCAACCGGGTGTTCTCCGTCTCGGCCGTGATCGGGTTCGCCGTCGGCTTCGCGATGTTCGGCGCCATCACCTACCTGCCGCTCTACCTGCAGACGGTCAAGGGCTCGACACCCACCGAGTCCGGGCTGGAGATGACGCCGATGATGCTCGGCCTGCTCATCACCTCCATCGGCTCCGGGCAGCTCATCTCGCGCACGGGGCGCTACAAGGTCTTCCCGATCGCCGGCACGGCGGTCACCACGGTGGGCCTCTTCCTGCTCTCGCTGATGGACCAGGGCACGACGACGCTCCAGGCCGGCCTGAGCATGTTCGTCTTCGGCGCGGGGCTCGGCATGGTCACGCAGGTGCTCGTCATCGCCGTCCAGAACGCCGTGAGCTACCGCGACCTCGGCACGGCGACGTCGGGCACCACGTACTTCCGCACCATCGGCTCGTCCGTGGGCGTCGCGGTGTTCGGTACGATCTTCGCCAACCGGCTCGCGGCCGAGGCCGCGACCTCCGTGCCCGACGCCGCGCAGGGCGTCTGCGGCCCGGCCGCGCTGACGGCGTCCACGCAGGGGCTCGCGCAGTGCCCGCCCGACGTGCAGACCTGGTTCCTGGACGCCTACACCACCTCCCTGCACCTCGTGTTCCTCGGCGCGGTGCCCGTGGCCGCGCTCGCGTTCCTGCTGACGTGGCTGCTGCCCGAGGTCGAGCTGCGCACCGCGACGCGCGGCGGCGACGCCGAGGCCGGGCACGCGACCGGCGCCACCTTCGCGCTCCCGTCGTCGCGCACCTCGCTGGAGGAGCTGCGCATGATCCTGTGGCGCCGGGTCGGCCGGCGCGACCCGCTGCGGGTCTACGACCTCGTGGCGCAGGACGTCGGCCTGTCGCCCGGCCAGGCGTGGATGCTCACGCGGGTCTCGCTCAAGCGCACCCGGGAGGTGCCCCTCATGGCCGAGCACGCGGGGCGCGCCGAGGGCACCGTGCGCGCCGTCGCGGACTCGCTCGTGACCCGCGGGCTCGTGACGGTCGACGGCGACACGGTCCGGGCGCTGCCCGCCGGGGACGTGGTCGCCGAGCAGATCCGGGAGGCCGAGCGGGAGCGGCTGCGGCGCTACGTGGCCGAGTGGCCCGGCGGCGACGAGCCGGAGGTCACCCAGCTCGTGGACCAGCTCACGCGGCAGATCCTCGCCGACCGGACGACTGGCCCGTCGGGCGGCTGAGGTCCTGCTGCCGGACCTCCGGCACGGCGCGCGGCAGCCGCACGGTGAACGTGGTGCCGGGCGGGCCGTCCTCGTCCGCGGTGGTCGACCGGACGGCGAGCGTGCCGCCGTGCTCGGTGACGATGGCCTCGGCGATCGCCAGGCCCAGGCCGGTCGACCCGCCGTTGCGGTTGCGGGCCGCGTCGCCGCGCGTGAACCGGCGGAACAGCGTGGGGCGCAGCGCCGCGGGGATGCCCGGGCCGTCGTCGGTGACCTCCAGGACGACGGCGTCGCCGTCGGACGCGAGCCGCACGTGCACCCTGGTCCCGGGCGGGGTGTGGGTGCGCGCGTTGGCGAGCAGGTTGGCCACGACCTGCCGCAGGCTGGCCTCGTCGCCGGTCACGACGGGCGCGCCGTCGGGAGCCTCGTCGTCGGCGTCCGGCAGCTCCAGGGTCCAGGTGCGGTCCGGGCCGGCCGCGTGCGCGTCCATCACGCCGTCGACGGCGAGCGCCGCCAGGTCGACGGGTGCCCGGTCGAGCTGCCGTCCGGCGTCGAGCCGCGCCAGGAGCAGCAGGTCCTCGACGAGGCCGGTCATGCGGATGGCCTCGGACTCGATGCGGTCCAGGGAGCGCGCGGTGGTGGGCGGCACGTCCTCGGGGGTGCGGTGCACGAGCTCGGCGTACCCGCGGATCGAGGCCAGGGGCGTGCGGAGCTCGTGGCTGGCGTCGGCGACGAAGCTGCGCACCTGGGTCTCGGAGTCGTGCCGGGCCTGGAGCGAGACCTCGACGTTCTGCAGCATGCGGTTGAGCGCGGCGCCGACCTGGCCGACCTCGGTGCGCTCGTCGGTCAGGTCGGCGGGCACGCGGGGGATGGTGGCGATCGCGCCCTGGGAGAGCTCCAGCTCGGAGACGCGGCTGGCGGCGGCGGTGACGCCGTCGAGCGGGCGCAGGGAGCGGCGCACGAGCCAGGCGCCCACGACGACGGCGGCGAGCAGCGCGGCGCCGCCGAGCGCGATCTCGACCAGGACGTAGCGGTGCACGGTCGCGTCGACGGTCTCCGTGCCGGCCGCCACGACCGTCGGCTGACCGTCGTCGGTGGTCGTGTGCACCGCGCGAAAGGAGCCGAGGCCGGTGAGCCGGACGTCGTGGACCTGGCCGTCGTCGGGCACGGCGAGGAGCTCGGTGACCTGGGTGTCGTCGAGCGCCTCCCGCTCCAGCGACGTGGTGACGTGGTCGGCGAGCACGGGCTCGCCGTCGACGTAGCGCACGACGACGCTGCCGGGGCCCAGGCCGGGCGGGAACGCGGAGCGGATCTCCGTGCCGGTGGCGCCGGCCGGCGCGGGCATGGGGAGGGTGGGGACTTGGGGGCCCTGCGTGAGGCGCTGGCTCGCCTGCTCCAGCTCGTGGTCGGCCTGGCTCAGGAGCTGCGAGCGCAGCACCGCCGTCGACGCGACGCCGAGGCCCACCGTGACCACGAGGACGACCGCGGCGAGCACGAGCACGAGCCGCCGCCGCAGCGCGGTGGGGCGGCGCGCGGCGCGCGCGGGCGGCGTGGGTGCGGTGGGCACGGGGATCTCAGGCACGGGTCTCGCCCGTCCCCTTGGGTGGCCGCAGCACGTAGCCGACGCCGCGCAGCGTGTGGATCATGGGCTCGCGCCCCCGGTCGATCTTGCGGCGCAGGTAGGACACGTACAGCTCGACGATGTTCGCCTGCCCGCCGAAGTCGTAGTTCCAGACGCGGTCGAGGATCTGCGCCTTGGACAGCACGCGCCGCGGGTTGCGCATGAGGTAGCGCAGCAGCTCGAACTCGGTCGCCGTCAGGTGGATCTCCTCGCCCGCGCGCCGGACCTCGTGGGCGTCCTCGTCGAGGCGGAGGTCGCCGACGGCGAGGACGGCGTCCTCGTCCGGGCCTGCCGTGCCGCGGCGCCGGAGCAGGCCGCGCAGCCGGGCCACGACCTCCTCCAGGCTGAACGGCTTGGTCACGTAGTCGTCGCCGCCGGCGGTGAGCCCGGAGACGCGGTCCTCGACGGCGTCGCGCGCGGTCAGGAACAGCACGGGCACCCGGGCCTCGTGCTCGCGCAGGCGGCGCAGCACGGTGAGCCCGTCCATGTCGGGGAGCATGACGTCGAGCACGACGATGTCCGGCGTCGACTCCCGCACCCGGCGGATCGCGGAGGCGCCGTCGGGGGCGGCGGTGACGTCCATGCCCTCCAGCCGCAGCGCGGAGGTGAGCAGCTCGGTGAGGTTGGGCTCGTCGTCGACGACGAGCACCCGGACGGGCGACCCGTCCGACCGGGTCAGGCGCTGCCGGCCGGCGGGCGCGGGTGCTGTGGTCATGCCTCCAGGGTGCCCCCCGTTCCGGGGGGCTCCCTGGGCCGAACCTGTGCGTCGCCTATGTGCCCGGCGTCAGTGCCCGCCGGAGACGACGACGAACAGCCCCGTGGCGACCGCCGCGACGACGAGGGCCAGGCACAGGACCGCTCCGGCCATCCGTGCGGGACCGGGGCGCGGGATGGCGACGGCGACGGGGCGGCCGTCCTCCGTCGTCCGCGCCTGCGCCGCCCTGGCCGCGTCCTCGCGGTCCTGCGCGGAGCCGGCCAGCAGGCGCAGCCCCAGCGCGAACAGCGCGGGGATGCCGGCGCCGACGAGCACGCCGGCCACGAGGACCTGGCCCAGTGCGCCCCACTCGATGAACTCGCTCATCAGTTGTCTCCCTTCGGCGAGGTGCCGGCGCCCGGGGCGCCGACCGTCCCCACGGACTCGATGGCCGGGCCGACGGACGAGGCCGTCGCGAGGGCGGGCACGGGGCCGACGCGCTCGCCGCCCGCCTCGCCGGTGGTGGCGGCGACGGGCTCGATGTTCGCGCCCTTGTCCTCGTCCCACTCCTCGTTGACGTTGGTGTGGTCGACCGGTGTGCGCCGCGACGCGATCCAGATGGCCGCCGACGAGGCCACCAGCACCCCGAAGACGGCGAGGGTGCCCGCGGTGCCGCCGATGGCGGACTCCAGCCAGTGGCACAGCGCGCCGACCAGGCCCGCGGCCGGCAGGGTCAGGCCCCAGGCGACGAACATGCGGCCGGCGACGCTCCAGCGCACCTTCGCGCCCGGCATGCCGACGCCGGAGCCGAGCACCGAGCCGGTGGCGACGTGCGTCGTCGACAGCGAGAACCCGAAGTGGCTGGACAGCAGGATGACGGCGGCCGAGGAGGTCTCGGCGGCCATGCCCTGGCGGGTGTCGATCTCGACGAGGCCCTTGCCGAGCGTTCGGATGACCCGCCAGCCGCCCAGGTAGGTGCCGACGGCCATGGCGATGGCGCAGCTCAGGATCACCCAGAGCGGCACGCCGGAGTCGGCGGGCACGGCGCCGCCCGCGATGAGCGCGAGCAGGATGATGCCCATTGACTTCTGCGCGTCGTTGGTGCCGTGCGCGAGCGAGACGAGCGAGGCGGAGCCGATCTGGCCCCAGCGGAAGCCGCGGTTGGTCAGGTCCTGCGGCACGCCGCGCGTCAGCTTGGCGACGCACCAGGTGCCGAGGCCCGCGACGGCGATCGCGATGAGCGGGGCGAGCAGCGCGGGCACGAGCACCTTGGACACCACGCCGGTCCACAGCACGCCCGACGTGCCGACGGCGGCGAGGACGGCGCCGACCATGCCGCCGACCAGCGCATGCGAGGAGCTGGACGGGATGCCGAGCAACCACGTCAGCAGGTTCCAGACGATGCCGCCCACCAGGCCGGCGAGCACGACGGGAAGGGTGATCACCTCCGCGTCGACGATGCCCTTGGCAATCGTCGCGGCGACGGCGAGCGACAGGAACGCGCCGACGAGGTTGAGGACGGCGGACAGCGCCACGGCTGCCTTGGGCTTGAGGGCGCGCGTGGCGATGGAGGTGGCCATCGCGTTGCCCGTGTCGTGAAAACCGTTCGTGAAGTCGAAGGCGAGCGCGGTCACGACGACGAGCGCGAGCAGGAGCGTTTCGGTCACGGCCTCGATCATGCGAGGCGAACCTGGTCGTGATCTGTGTTTTTGACTGAAATCCAGGCGATGTTCCCTCATAGTTCATCTGGTGTTCATCTTGTCGCAGCATTGATGGTGTGCGTCGGGCCCGGGCTCCGCGTTCTCGCGGAGCCCGGGCCGCGCCGGCGACGTCAGGCAGGGACGTACTCGGCAGCGACGTCGAGCACCCAGGTGACGCCGAAGCGGTCGGTGAGCATCCCGAACGCGGGCGCCCACTGCGCCGGGCCGAACGGCTCGACGACGGTGGCGCCGTCCGCCAGCGCCGCCCAGAGGGCGCCGACCTCCTCGACGGTCTCGCCGCGCACGGACAGGAAGAACGGCTCCGAGGTGATGGTCGTGCCGTTCTCCCGGCGGGTGGTCGGTGCGTCGGCCGCGGGGAGCGGCTCGGCGCCGGGCACGTCGTAGGCCATGACCCGGAAGCCGTTGTCGGCCACGACGTGGCCGAAGACGACCTTGCCGGCGTCGGGCAGCCCGGCCGGCATGCCGAAGTCGCCGTAGGTGGTCACGAGGAGCTGCCCGCCGAAGACCGACTGGTAGAACTCCAGGGCCGCGCGGGCCTGGCCGCGGAAGTTCAGGTGGGCGACGGTGTTGATCGACATGGTGTGGTGGTCCTTCGCGGGTGGGGTCGCCGCCGGAGGTTTCCGGCGACACCCGTCACTCTGCCGGGCGTACCGGACAGGGAACGTCCGGTACTCGTGCCATCGTGGGAGGCATGCCCACCGCCGACGCCGCGACCACGTCCGCCCGCCTGCTGTCCCTGCTCTCGCTGCTCCAGGTCCGGCGCGACTGGCCCGCCGAACAGCTCGCGCGCCGGCTCGGCGTCACCGACCGCACGGTGCGCCGCGACGTCGACCGCCTGCGCGAGCTCGGCTACCCCGTGCGGACGTCCCGCGGGCCCGACGGCGGGTACCGGCTGGAGGCGGGCAGCGACCTGCCGCCCCTGCTGTTCGACGACGAGCAGGCCGTCGCGCTCACCGTGGCGCTGCGGCTCGCCGTCGTGACGGGGGCGGGCATCGAGGAGGCCGCCGCCCGCGCCCTGACGACCGTGCGCCAGGTGCTGCCCTCCCGGCTGCGGCAGCGGGTCGACGCCCTGGAGGTCGCCGCGGCGGAGACCGGGCCGGGTGGCAGCGGCGCCCAGGTCGACACCGACGTGCTGCTCGCGCTGAGCGCAGCCGTCCGCGCGCGCGAGGAGGTGCGGTTCGACTACGCGACGCCCGGGCAGCCTGACACGGGGCCGCGGCCGCCCCGGCGGGTTCAGCCGCACCACCTCGTGGTCCGCGCGCGGCGCTGGTACGTCGTCGGCTGGGCGCCGGAGGCGGGGGAGTGGCGCACCTACCGGGTGGACCGGATGACGCTCCGCGTGCCGAACGGCCCGCGGTTCACGCCCCGGGAGGTGCCGGGCGGCGACGTCGGCGCGTTCCTGGCGGCCCGGTTCCGGGGCGCCGACCCCGGCGCCGACGCCGCGCCCGCCGACCCCTGGCCGTGCACCGGCGAGGTGATCCTGGACGTGCCCCTCGCCCGGGTCGCGCCGTTCGCCGGCGACGGGATCGCCGAGGAGTTCGGCGCCGGCCGCACCCGGCTGCGCACCGGGGCGTGGTCCTGGGCGGCCCTGGCCGCCGACCTGGCCCGGTTCGACGCCGACGTCGAGGTCGTCGGCCCGCCGGACCTGCGCGCCGCGTTCGCCGGCCTCGCCGCCCGCGCGGCGCGCGCCGCCCGTGAAGTCACGGAAGCCACGGACGTCACGGCCAGCGGCGGACGCCCCGCTGCGGGCGGCTCGCGCCCCGCTGCGCCCAGCCGACCTGGCGCACGTCGATGAACGCACGGATGCACCCGGCGCACCGGTCGATGTGCGCCTCGAAGCGGCGCTTGCGGCGCGCGTCGAGGCGGCGGTCGAGGTAGCCGGGGATCGCCGCTCGGGTCGACCCGCACTCCGGCTGCACGGCGGGCACACCCCCGGCGTCGGGTACGGCTACCAGCTCGTCGATACAGATGGCACTCATGGACGTCACGCGAACCTGCCCCCTGCGCACACGTTGCCCGGCGGTCGCCGGCTGACAGCAGTCTCACTCCTGGATGCGGAAGCATGAAAGCGTGGTTGTGATATGACCTGTTTCAGCCGTGCGTGGCGGTATCAACCGAGTCCTGGTGATCCTCTTCCCAGGTATCGGTAGCTCCCGATCCGCTGTGCAGGTGACGTGCCATGACCACGACCATCGCCCCGCCGCCCGGTCCTGTCCCCGGCGCCGTGACCGACGACGTCGAGCGGGTGCGCGCCGCGCTCGCGGACCAGCTCCCCGCCAAGGCGGCCGACAACCTGCTGGTCGGCACGTGGAACCTGCGCGCGTTCGGCGGCCTCACGTACAAGTGGCGGTCCACGCAGCACGACACCCCCCGGCGCGACTGGCACGCGCTCGCCTGCATCGCCGAGGTGGTCGCGCGGTTCGACGTCACGGCCGTCCAGGAGACCCGGCGCGACACCACGGCACTGTTCGCGCTCCTGAGCCTGCTGGGCCCGCGGTACCGGGTGATCGCGTCCGACGTCACCGAGGGCGGGCCCGGCAACGGCGAGCGCCTCGCGTTCGTGTACGACGCCGAGCGGGTGCAGCCGTCCGGGCTGGTCGGCGAGCTGGTGCTGCCCGCGGGTGCGCGGGGCGACGTCGAGCAGTTCGCCCGCACCCCGTACGCCGCGGGCTTCGTGCGCGCCGCGACCGAGCTGATCCTGACCACCGTGCACGTGCTGTGGGGCGAGGCGCCCGCCGACCGGGTCGGCGAGCTGACCGCCTTCGCCACGTGGATGCGGGGCTGGGCCGACCGCCCGGACGACTGGAATCGCAACCTCCTGGTACTGGGCGACTTCAACCTCGACCGGCTCGACGACCTGCTGTTCGAGGCCTTCGTCTCGACGGGCCTGTGGCCGCCCGCGGAGCTGAACGGGGTGCCGCGCACGATCTTCGACGACGACCCGGACCGCCACCACTACGACCAGATCGCGTGGTTCAGCGACGCCGCGCGGCCCGGCGCGCCGTCCCTCCTGGACGGGCTCACGTACACGGGTCGGGGCGGCGGCTTCGACTTCCTGCCGCACGCCCTGCGCGACCTCAGCAAGACCCAGGTGTCGTGGCGGCTCAGCGACCACTACCCGCTGTGGGTGGAGTTCCGGGTCTGAGCTCCGTTCCCGGCCGCTGGCGGCAGGGGGATCGCGACCGTCGGGTCGCCCAGGATCACCGTGCTGGCCCGGTCGTGGGCCGTGACCCGGCTGTAGACCATCAGGTCGAGGGCAGGCTTCGCCCGTTCCCCGAACGTGGTCTGGAACTCCTGCTCGGCGAGCTGGAAGCCCTGGAGCAGCGCGCCGACGGGCCGGTAGTACGGCTCCATCGCGTACCCGACCGGCCGGCCCAGGAACAGCCGCGCGTACAGCGCCTCGCGGAGCTGGGCGGTCAGCGGCTGCGCGTTGGGCGGGAAGGCCAGGGTCCAGTTGAACGTGGGCTCGACGTGCCCGACGAACGCGCGCAGCGGCTTCTGCGCCCCGAGCAGCGCCCGGGGCAGGGGCGAGGTGACGGCGCCCAGGGTCGCGACGCCGTCGAAGGTGCGCGCCAGGTCGCCGTCGAACAGCCCGGCGTACGCCGAGGGGCTGTCCGCCCCGGCGGAGCAGCAGGCCTGCGCGAACCAGACGGCGCCGTCCGGCTGCCAGGTGCTCAGCAGGGCCTCGGGGTCGAGCAGCGTGTGGTCGTGGTCGACGGGCTTGCCGAGGTCCGCGCGCAGGCGCTCCGGGTCGCCGAGCGGCCCGGTCTGGCCGTGGCTCGTCGTGACGACGACGGCGGGGCGGGCCTCGGCCAGCGCCTCGGTCAGCGCGGCGACCGTGGCGGGCGCGGCCCGCCCGTCGACGAACGTCGGCGACAGCTCGGCGTCCGCGCGCAGGTCGGCGTCGAGCGGCGCGGCGACGACATCGCGCATGAGCGTGGTGATCTCGCCCGTCGCGTGGTCCACGGCCCAGACGACGGGCCGCGACCACTGCGCCGCGGAGTCCTGCCACTCGCCGAGCAGGGCGTCGACGTAACGGGTCAGCCCGTCGCCGTCCAGGTCGAGGCGGCCCACGTACCGCACCGGGTTGAGGATGTACTGCACCCGCCACGGCACCTGCGCGGGGCCGCCGTAGATGAGCAGGAAGGCCGGCAGCTCGCCGGCGTCGGCGCCCGCCGGCGCGGCCGGGACGAAGGGCTGCGCGTCGCCCGCGTAGTCGGTCAGGGTCCACAGCGCGTACCCGCTGGCGGGCCGGTAGCGGAACACCCGGCCGTTACGCGCCGCCACGAGCCGGCGGATGTCCGCGGGCAGGTCGGTGAGCGCCACGAGGTCGTCCCGGGAGGCGCCGTCGGGCTCCCGGGCCACCAGCCCCCAGCCGACGTCGGGGTGCCGCCAGTCCCAGGGATCTGCGGGCGCGGGCCGCGCCGTCCGCTCGGCGACCGTGAACTCGTGCGTGAGCCAGGGCCGCACGTCCGCGACGAACCGCCCCGCGACGGGCGCCGCGCCCGACCAGGCGTCGCTGCTCACCTCGAAGCCGGTGCCGACGGCGGGGGCCTGGGCCGGGACGGCGGTCACGGCGCCTCGTCCAGGGCCTCGGGCGTGACGCCGAGCAGCGCGGCCAGCTCCGCGATCCGGGCGGCGGCGCCCACGCGGAAGGCCTCGCCCTGGCCGGGCGGCAGCGCGGCGAGCAGGCTCTGCAGCGCCGCGACCTCCAGGCGCCAGGCCCGTGCCTGCTCCGGGTCGGTCCGGGGCGCGCCGCCCGGGTCGCGCGGGGCGACGAGCTGGAGCTGGAAGTCCTCCCAGCGCAGGTAGAGGGCGGGCAGGGTCCACTCCCGGCTCTGGTCCCTGGCCTCGGCGGGCGTCATCCCGGCGCCGAGCCCGGAGACCAGCCGGTTGCGCGCCGCCACGGTCAGGGCCGCCCAGTCCAGCGGCGCGGACAGCGTCGCGCCCGCCTTGCTCCGGGCGGCCAGCTCGCCCAGCAGGGCGCCGTACAGGCCCTGCGTCAGCGTGCTCGCGACCGCGCTCCGGATCGGCTCGCGCATGCCGACGGCGGCCGGCGCCACCCCCTTGGTGACCAGGTCACGAGCGAGGGACGTCGCCCCGTCCCCCGACGAGGCGGCGCCCTCGCAGCAGTTGAGGACCACGAGCCAGGGCCCGCCGTCCGTGTCCCACGTGAACTTCGCGAACTGCTCCTTCTCCAGGGCCAGGCCGATCCCGGGGTCCGCGGCGGCCCAGTCCTGCTTGAGCGCCAGCCGCACGTGCGGCACGGGCACCGTGGAGCCGTGGCAGAACAGGTGCAGCACGTGCGGCTTGAAGTCGTTCACCAGCTTGACCAGCTCGTGGTGGTCGGGCGGCACCAGGTGCACCCCGGCGACCTCCGGGGCGGTCCCGGCGTCGATCTCCGCCTGCAGCCCGGTCGCGAGCTCCTCCTCGCTGAGGACGACCAGGAGGCGCGCCATGCCGGGTCCGGCGTCGAGCGCGGCGGCCCGGAGCTCGCGCAGCTCGGCGGCCGCCCCCAGCCCCAGGCACGACAGGACCGCCAGGATCTTCAGCGGCGGCTCGAGCTGGTACAGCGGCACCCGGGGCGCCGTCGTGCGGACCACGCGGGCCAGCGCGTACTTGTCCTCCAGCGCCAGGTAGGGCCCGTCGCCGGGGAAGCGGAGGGTCTCCCACGGCAGCGCGTCCGCGCCGCTGCGCGGCAGGATCTCCGCGTAGACGGGGAACCGCCGGTCCGCGCTGTGCAGGGCCACGGCGAGCTGGTCGCCGAGCTGCTCGTGCGCGGCCAGGGCCCGGTACAGCCGGTCGCCCTCGCGGGCGTTGACGGCGGCGGCGTCGGTCCCTGCGTCGTCCGGGCAGTCGAAGGTCCGGTCCAGGGCGAGGTCGTCGACGGGCTCGACCAGCCGCACCAGCGGGGTGGTGGCGCCCTCCTCGCCGAAGGCGGAGAGCTGGAAGACGACGCGGCTCATGACGGACCTTCCTGCGCCGGCGGGGGCTCCTCGGGCTCCGGGTACGCGCGGTGCACGTGCTCCTCCAGCAGCGAGGAGACGTTGCTCAGCGCGTCGACGGCGGCCTTGTCGACGGGGGTGTCGACGGCGTAGGGCAGCCAGCTCATCTGGAGCTGCTCGATGCTGCGCGACGCCGAGGCGACCCACGAGTCGCCGTCCACCTCGACGGCGGCCTTGCGCGTCGCCTCCTGCAGGAACGCCGACCGGCCGTCCTTGCGGAGCATCAGCCCGTCGGTGAGGCGGCGCAGGTCCGAGGTCATGGGCTCGGCGGGCGCCTCGGGGCCGCCGGTGACCTCGACGAACAGCGGGTGCACCCAGGCGGTCATCGCCGGCAGGGGCGCCGTCAGCGGGCCCGACGGCGCGAGCACAGTGTGCAGGCTCCGGCCGAGCTGCTCGGCCTCGGGGTCGGCCTCGATGTCGTGCACCGCGGCCACGCCCGGCCGGGACTGGGCGACGTGGTCGGCGAGGTCGCGCAGCCCGGCCGCGCTGTCGCTGCCGGGCGGGTCCGAGAGCGCCAGGCCCACGGCGCCCACGCGCGCGAGGAGCTCGATCAGCTCGGCCGACTCGACGAACCTGGCGGGGCCGCCGTCGAGCGCCGGCGACCCGGCCAGGGCCAGCGCGCCCCGTCCGTCGGACAGGTAGCCGTGCGCCGCGAAGTGCACGACGTCGAGCCGGCCGCCCCGCATCGCGTCCAGGATCCAGGTCAGCCACGGGTTGGCGGTCGGGTGCGGTCCGAGCGCGCGCCGGGCCGTGACGTCCGGCTCCGGCGGCACGTGCACGACGACGTCGCCGTGGCCCAGCAGCGGCCGGACCGCTTCGCACGTCGCGGCGTACCGGCCGGCGTCGGTGAACAGGTGCACCGTGACGTGCCGGCCGGGGTTGTCGAGGTACCGGTGCGCGAGCTCGGCGACCACCCGCGCCGGGTCGAACCGGACCGCGGGGAAGGGCGAGCTGGAGCAGATCGCGACGTCGAGCTGCAGACCCGGCTTCTGCGGGCGCACGGGGTGGAACGGCAGCCGGAACAGGGGCCGGCCCAGCGCGACGAGCAGCCGCTCCCAGGGGAGCACGTGCACCAGGCCGCGGGGGACCGGGAACTCAAGCCACAGCGCGTTGTGCGGGGGCAGCGGCGACTCTCCGACGTCCGCGACGGCGCGCGACACCCGGGCCACGACGTCCGGCGGGACGGTCAGCGCCCGGTCGTCCACGTGACCGGTGGTGCTGCGCGGCAGGCCCAGGTCACGCAGGGCGCAGCGGGCCGCCTCCGTGGGCCGGTCCCGGCCGCGGACCACCGCGAACACGGCCTCCGACGTGGCCAGGTCCACGCTGATGCGCAGCGTCGGCAGGTCGATCTCCGACCGCAGGGTCTTCGCCATCGGCGGCTCTCCTCCTCGGTTCGCGGGTCATTCGTTCGCTTGTCATCCGTCGGCGTGCGCGGCTGCGTGGACCTGGCTCAGCAGCGCCCAGGCGGTCTGGTCGGACTGGACGTCGCCGTGCCCCGGGATGCACCACGTGCCGTCGACCCCGATCACCTCGTACCTGCCGTCGACGGCGTGCTCGCCGATCGGGTAGTGCTGGCCGACGTCGGGCATCCGGTCGATGGCGAGCGCCTCCGCGCCCACGCCCTGCGGGCCGAAGCCGCCGAGCGCGGCGAAGCGCGACGGCGGGCGCCCGGCGATCTCGGCCTCGCCGAGGTCGGCGCGCCGGCGCAGGGCGAGGTGGAACACACGCGTGAGCGGCAGGTCGTGCGCGGACCAGGTCGTGACGACCGGGCCGCGGACGCGGTCGAAGGCCGGGCGGTAGCCGCCGGGCCGGCCGTCGACGTCGGCCGCGAACGCCCAGGCGGACAGCGCCGGCTGGAGCAGCAGCACCGAGTCGACGGGGCGGCTCGGCCCGGGGCCGGCGCAGACGGCGGACATGACGACCCGGCCGCCGTACGAGTGGCCGACCAGGTGGAGGCGGGCCGGGGTCTCGTCCGCGAGCCTGCGCAGGACGGCGGCGACGCCGGTGGCCCCGACGCGTCCGGCGCGGTCCTTCATCTGGCGCACCGTGGCCAGGCGGATGCCGGAGCGGATCAGCTCCAGCGGGTCGAACCCCGCCACCTGGGGACGAGCCGTCGCCCCGTCGTCGTCGGGGATGATGCCGCCGGGACGGGCCGGGGCCGGCTCGGCCCGCGCGAGCGTGTCGGTCCAGACGGCGCGCAGCGCGGGCCCGTCCAGGCCGGGGTCGGGCGCGCCGGTCTCGTCCGGGTCTGAGGCGGGCAGGTGCGCGAGGATCTCGGCGACCAGGTCGGTCCGGTCCGCGCCGTCCACGGGGCCGGTCAGCGCGGCGCGCAGCTCGGCGTCCAGCTCCGGGCCGAGGTCGTCGCCCAGCACGTCGAGCTCGGCGGCCAGCTCGCCGGCGAGGCCGTCGCCGCCGCCGTCCGCGCTGCCGCCCGCGATGTCCGGGCCGCGCTCCCACGGTAGGACCAGGGCGGCGCTGGGCCAGAAGAGGCCCACGTAGACGGGCCGGAACGGGTGGTCCGGCGGGCGCGCGCCCAGCACGGCGTCGACGTGGTCGAAGAAGTCGGTGTACCGCGAGGTGGCGGCCTGCCAGTCGTTGTTCCAGCCGTGGGAGATCACGACGACGTCGGTGGCGTCGCGCGCGTCCGCGACCAGCGCCGCGAGGGACTCCGGCGAGGTCAGGGTGCCCCGCCGGTCGAGCTGGAGCACGTAGACGGGGACGGGCCCGCGCGGGCCCGTCCGCACGGCCCAGGGGATGTTCGTGGACATGGCAGCATCGCCTCTTCCGCCGCTCTCCCGCTGCGAGAGCTCCTACTGGTGCGGAAGGGGCCGGCGGCCGGGCTGATACGGGCGCCGGGCGAGATCACCCGTTCGGCTGGGTGGACGCCGCCACGAGCCAGGCGGTGAGCAGCACGACCACCACCATCAGGGCGGTCTCGCGGCCGGTGCTGCGCCGCAGCTCACCGCCCGCGGCACGGGACCGGCCGGCGTGCCGCACCACCGCGCGGCGTCGGGCCGTGAGCCTGGGCACGACGCGGAGGTGGTTGTGCGTGCCGATGGCCGCGACCACCACGACCACTCCGGTCTTGGCGAGCAGGAGCAGCCCCCAGGTGCTCTCCCAGAGCTGGGCCGGGCGGTCCAGGATGCCGGCCGCGAGCAGCACCCCGCCCACGCCGACGACCGCGACGGACGCCGCGGCGACCACGGAGAACCGGGCGCCCAGCAGGGCGGCGTCGAGGTCGCGCCCCTCCCTGCGCCGCATCCGCAGCAGGTACGCCAGCGCGACGACGCCGCCCACCCAGGTGGCGGCCGACGCCAGGTGCGCCACGTCCGCCGTCACCACGAGCCAGCGCGGCTCGACGGTGTTGCTGTGGCCGCCCAGCACCTGCCCGGCCCCGGCCAGCGCGGCGCCGAGCCCCGCCGCCCACGAGCCGGGCAGGGTGCGCCAGGCGCCGACGGCGATCGCGACCCCGCCGGCGGCCTGCAGCCCCACGTCCCAGCGCGTCGTGCCGGTCAGCGAGTCGCCGATCGCGGACGGCGAGACGGCCGCGGCGAGGTCGCCGTGCGCCACGAGCACCGCGCCCGCCAGGACCCGCACGAGGAGTCCGCCGAGCAGCAGCACGCCCGACCACCGGACCAGCCGCAGCACGATCGGCACGTCCGCCTCGTCCCGCCCGCGCAGCACCACGCCCGCGAACACCAGCCCACCGGCGGCGACCAGCCCGCCCCAGAGGGCGGCGGCGCTGCCCAGCCGGGTGACGGCGGTCGCCGCGCGGGCCGCGGGGGTGTCCATCGCGGCCGCGTCGTGGCCCATGTCGTGGTCCATGCCGGACATGTCGTGGCCGGTGCCCGTATCGGCGTCAGACTCGCCGGAGGGCTCGTCGCCGGTTGGTTCGTCGTCGGCCTGCCCGCCCGTGCCCGCCACGCGGAAGCCGAAGGTGCCCTCCAGCGGGTGGCCGTCCTGGGCAGCGGCGGTCCAGGTGACGGTGTACCGGCCGGGGGCCAGCGCCTCGGCCGGCGTCGCGACCAGCACGAGGCCGTCCTGGGCGGGGGCGACGTCGGCCGGGACGGCGCCGTCGGGCCCCTCGACCACCACGCCGTCGCCGAGCAGGCTCACGGGCAGCGTGAACCGCAGCCTGACCTCGGTGACCGGGGCCGTCGAGGTGGACCCGGCGGCGGGTGCCGACGACTCCAGGCGGGTGTGCGCGGCGGCCGGCGGCGCGCAGCACAGGGCCAGCACCAGGGTGCTGAACAGCGTGATGACCAGGGCGGCGAACGTTCTGCGCATGTGCGCGCTCCTTCGGAAGGGGGTGGTGCGCCGGCGCGGAGGCCGGCGCACCACCGGTCGGTCACATCGAGGCGAGGAGCTCTTCCATCGTCTCGATCTCGGCCGCCTGCGTGTCGACGATGGTCTGCGCCATCTCGACCGCGCCCGCGTCCTCGCCGGACTCGACCTCGGCCTGCGCCATCTCCACGGCGCCCTCGTGGTGCGCCACCATCTGCTCCAGGAACAGGCGGTCCGCCTCCGCGCCGGCCGCGGCGCCGAGCGCCTCGAGGTCCGCCTCGGACATCATCCCGTCCATCCCGGCATGGCCGTCGTGCTCCGCGGTGCGCTCGGCGCCCCACGTGTCGAGCCAGCCGTCCAGCTCCTCGATCTCGGGGGCCTGCGCCGCCTTGATCTGCGTGGCCAGCTCGGCGACCCGCGGGTCGGCGTCGGGCCGCGCCAGGACGACGTCGGCCATCTCCACCGCCTGCTCGTGGTGCGGGATCATCATCTGCGCGAACATGACGTCCGCGTCGTTGTGCCCGGCGTGCTGCTCGGGTTCCCCGGAACCCGAGCAGGCGGCCAGGGCCAGGGCCCCGGCCAGGGCGAACGCGGACATGAGGGTGCGCTTGAGCTTCATGGGTCTTTCCTCTGCTTCGTCTCGGGACAGCACTCACCGGCACGACCGCGCTGGGGCGCGGCGTGCTCGTCGGGCCGGCGCGCGGTGCGCGCCGGGGCCCGGGTCTACGTCCGGGAGATGCAGAGGTCGTGCAGGCTGGGCGCGGCGAGGTCGCGGACGACGGCGAGCGCCGGTGTCAGGGACATCGCGAGCGCCAGCGGGGCCCGCCACAGGAGCCGCCGCGCGGGCGCGACCAGGGCGAGGAGCGCGACGAGGATCATGAGGCACATCGCCATGGCGGCGTCGTGCCCGCCGCACCCGTCGCAGCAGGAGCCCTCGTCGGCCGCGTGGTCGTCCGAGACGGGGGCCGGGAGCAGGACGTGGGCGGCGGCCGGCGCGGTGCCGGTGTGCCCGGCGTCGGCCTGCGCCGTCGAGACCTGCGCCACCGCGACCCCGGCGGTCTCGTGCGGCACGGCGTGCCCGTGCGAGGTCGGGGACCCGCTCATCGAGTGCATCGTGACCACGCCGACGATCACGGTGAGGATCGCCAGCGCCCCGATCAGGCCTCGCCGAGGGCCGCTGACGGCCGAGCGGAGGAGGGAGATCACGGGCACGGCACGGAGGCTACCGGATCACCGATGAGTTCCACGCCGTACCGGCGTCAGCCGTAGGACAGCACCGAGGAAAAGGAACTCACCATGGTCACCACGCTCCGCACCTTCAGCGGCTTCTCCGTCGACGACCTCGACCCCGCGCTGCGCTTCTACCGGGACACCCTCGGCCTGCCCGTGCGCACCAACGACATGGGCGGTCTCGAGATCGAGCTGAGCGGGGGCGCGTCGGTGTTCGTGTACCCCAAGGGCGAGGCGCACGCCCCGGCGTCGTACACCGTGCTGAACCTGGTCGTACCGGACATCGACGCCGCCATCATGGAGCTCGAGGCTGCGGGCGTGAAGCTGCTCCGCTATCCCGGGTTCGACCAGGACGAACACGGTGTGGCCCGCAGCACCGACCCCGCCCAGGGCCCGACGATCGGCTGGATCACCGACCCGGCGGGCAACGTCGTGGCGCTCATCCAGGACTGACGGCGCCCACCGGCGCCGGCGCGTTTATCACCCGGGAAACTCAGCGAACAGGCCGATCCTGGACTGCGGGTGACGCCGCCCCGATGGATGCTGGCTGAGGGCGGGGCCGGTCCTGGCCCCCACCGGGCTCGCCTCGTCCGAGGCAGCTCCTCGGACGGCGGACGGAGACGGAAACGTGCCGAAGATTGTCACTGATGACGGCGTCGAGATCTATTACAAGGACTGGGGGAGCGGGCAGCCGATCGTGTTCAGCCACGGCTGGCCCCTGTCGGCGGACGACTGGGACGCCCAGATGCTGTTCTTCCTCCACGAGGGCTACCGGGTCATCGCCCACGACCGCCGCGGGCACGGCCGGTCGACCCAGGTGGCCGACGGCCACGACATGGACCACTACGCCGACGACCTGGCCGCGCTGACCGCGCACCTGGACCTGCAGGACGCGATCCACGTGGGCCACTCCACCGGCGGCGGCGAGGTGGTCCACTACATCGCCCGGCACGGCGAGGACCGCGTGGCCAAGGCCGCGATCATCGCCGCCGTGCCGCCGCTCATGCTCCAGACCGACGCCAACCCCGGCGGGCTGCCGAAGAGCGTCTTCGACGACCTGCGGGCCCAGCTCAAGGCGAGCCGCTCGGAGTTCTACACGGCGCTGCCCGCCGGCCCGTTCTACGGGTTCAACCGGCCCGGCGTCGAGACGCGCGAGCCGCTGGTGCGCAACTGGTGGCGCCAGGGCATGCAGGGCGGCGCCAAGGCGCACTACGACGGCATCGCGGCGTTCTCCGAGACGGACTTCACCGAGGACCTGCGCAAGATCACCGTGCCGGTGCTGGTGATGCACGGCGACGACGACCAGATCGTCCCGTACGCCGACGCGGGCCCGCTGTCGGCGGAGCTGCTGCCCAACGGGACGCTGAAGACGTACCCGGGCTTCCCGCACGGCATGCCGACCACGCACGCCGACGTCATCAACGCGGACCTGCTGGAGTTCATCCGCTCCTGACGGTCGCCCCGTCCACCCCGGCCTGCCCGATCCCGGCCTGCTCGGCGGCCAGGCGCGGGGTGTGCGGGGGCAGCGCGCTGTAGCCCAGCCGCATGAGCATCTGCGGCGCCGCGTCCAGTGACAGCACCCGGCGCAGGTCGTGCCGCGTCGTCGGGTTCTCCAGCACCGTCGTCGCGAACGACGCGTGCACGAAGTACGCGGTCGCGACCAGCAGCACGCGCTCGAGCGCCTGGCCCGCGACCACCCAGTCGCGCGGGGAGTCGTCGGCCGTCGTGAGCAGCGCCATCGTCGAGTGCTGCTCGAACTGCGCGCTGCCCGTGCTGCTGAGGAACCGGCGCACCGGCGCGCCGTCGTTCGTGGGGTTCGGCCCGAGAAGGGCCGCGGGGACGCCGTCCGCCCGGTCCGCGTCCGTCGCGGTCCAGGCCAGCTCCTCGCCCCGGGCCGCCGGGTCCTCCGCCGCGAGGGCCTCCGCCCGCCGCACCAGGTCCAGGACCTTCGCACGCACCGGCTCGGACGGCTGGATCGGGCGCAGGTCCGCGCACTCGTCGCGCGCGGCCTGCCGGATGGCCATCAGCACGTCCGTGAACAGGGGCTGGTCGTCGAACGGGACCCGCGACGTCGTGCGGCGCCCGATCGCCACGCACAGCTCCAGCTCGTCGGTGTTCGGCACTGGACCCGGCTCCAGGCGCATCGTCGCCACCAGCAGCTCGTCGGCGGGGTCGGGCAGCACCCGCACGAACGGGGTCAGCGACTCCCGGCGGGCGGCCGTCCGGGCGTTGAACAGGAACGCCCCGCAGCTGATCAGCATCTCCCGCCCGTGCGGGTCGGAGTGGTGCAGCTGCCGCGCCGGGTCCGCGCGGAGGGTCAGGGTGCGGCCCTCGACCTGCGCCTGCCACGGCTGGGTGTTGAACACGCTCGGGGCGCTCGCGGCGGCCCGCAGGATGCGTTCCATGCGTGCGTCGACGACGTCCATCGACCAAGTCTTCGCGGACCGGCAGGTCCGGGCACGGGCCAAAGGTCCCGCGGACGTGGGCCGGACGGCCCTGACGCCCGGCCCGGCGGGCGCGGAGCGTGGAAGAAGAACCTGTTAGGAGGTGCGCTGATGCGTGCACTGGTGGTCTACGAGTCCATGTACGGCAACACGGAGGCGGTCGCGAGGGCGATCGCGGAGGGTATCGAGGGGTCCATGCATGCCGACGTCGTCGAGGTGGGGGCGGCGCCCCGCACCGTGCCGGCGGACGTGACCATGCTGGTCGTGGGCGGACCGACCCACGCCTTCAGCATGTCCTGGCCCTCGACCCGCCGGGACGCCGCCGGACGGGCACCGATCGTCGGCTCGCACGACCGGGGCATCCGGGAGTGGATCGGGGGGCTGCCGGGGGTGACGACGCAGACCGCGGCCGCGGCGTTCGACACGCGGTCGACCTCCCGCCTCTCCGGCTCCGCCGCCCGCGCGGCGAGCCGTCGGCTGGACCGGCTGGGCTTCCCCTTGGTCGCCTCGCCCGCCAGCTTCCGGGTCGGCGACGTGACCGGACCCCTCGCGGACGGTGAGCTCGACCGCGCCTACGGGTGGGGCAAGGCCCTGGGCGCACAGGTCGCCGAGCGGCGCCCGACCCGGCCGGAGGTGCGCTCCGCGCACCAGCACGCCTACCACCGCCCGTACCCGCAGGGCAGACTGGGCGAGGCCTGACCATGACCGCCGACCAGCTGCGCGCCCCCGTCGTCGTCGCCGTGGACGGCAGCGAGCGGAGCGCCGGGGCCGTGCGGTACGCGATCAACGAGGCCCGGCTGCGCCGGACCGGGATACGCATGGTGCACGTGGTGCCGGCGCCCCTGCCCGAGAGCGGGCTGTGGCCCGCGGAGGCAGGCGACGTCGCCTACCTCGAACGGTCCGGCCGCGGCACGGTCACCCGGGTGGCCGCGACCGCCAGCGCCATCGCCCCGGAGCTGCAGATCGAGCCGGTGCTCGCGCTCGGGCCGCGGGTGGCCCAGCTCGTCGAGGCGTCCGCGTCCGGCGGCCTGCTGGTGCTCGGCCGCGAGACCCGGCACGGGGCGGAGCGCCTGGTCGCGCGGGCGACGACCGCCGAGGTCGCGGCGCGGGCCGCGGTGCCCGTGACGGTGGTCCCCGCCCGGTGGCGGGACGGTGGCAACGACCGCATCGTCGTCGGGATCAAGACGTTCACCAGCGCCGGCGAGCTGCTGACCCGCGCGCTCTCGCTGGCGTCCTGTCGGCACGCCGCCGTGCGGGTGGTGCACGCCGTCGAGGTCCCGGACATGGCCGCCGACCTCGGCCTGACCGACTCCCACACCGCCGAGTCGGTCGCTACGGCCACCCGGCTGCTGGAGACGGTCGTGCGGGACTGGGCCGCCGTCTACCCGGGCGTCGCCGTGCAGACCTCGGTGCTCGTGGGCAATCCCGACCAGGTGTTGATCAAGGCCGCGGCCGACGCGGACGTCCTGATGGTCGCGCGGCACCACCGCGGCCGTGGGCACACGGCCCGGCTGGGGCGCACGCCCCGGGCCATCCTGACGGCGTGCGACACCCCCGTCGAGGTGGTCCCGCTGCGCTGGAAGACCGCCGGGGTGCCGATCGTCCTGGAGAGCGACGGCGAGATCCTGAAGAGCTGAGCGCACCCGCCGCGCCGACGCCGGAGATTCGCGGCGCTCGGCAGGGGCCCGTTGCTACGGTGTCCGGTGTGTTCTCGGACTGGAAGCGACGACGTGCCGCCGAGCGGGTCCAGCCGGGCGACGGCAGCCCCCTTCAGCGGTTCCGCTGGTGGCAGCCGTTCACCCGCTCGCTGCTGCACCTGACCCTCCCCGCCGAGGACGGCCGCACGCAGACCTGGTCGGTGGACGTGCGGCACGGCGGCGACGACAACGGCACCGTCTGGGCCCGCCTCTACCTGGACGGCCGGCTCGAGGCCCGGTCCAAGCTCCCGGCCCGGTTCCCGGTGCCGGGCGGCGACATCGAGGTGGTGCACAGCGGCTTCGGGCTCAAGCGCTGCCACTACGTCGCCGCCGACGGCACGGAACGCCAGCTCGTGCCCGACGCCGCCTCCGCCGAGGGGCGCCGGGCCCGCCTGGACCGCTCGCACCCCGTCGCGGGCCGCCTGATCGGCCTCGTCTCGCTCGTCGTCCTGGTGGTCGGGCTGGTGCTCGGCGTGCCGCAGATCGTGGAGGAGGTCACCCAGATCCCGCCGGTCGCCGAGCGCATCGGCACCTTCACGTCCCCGGTCCAGCTCCCGGCCGCGCTCAACATCGGGATCCTGGTCGCTACCCTCGTCGCGAGCACCGAGCGCGCGCTGCGCCTGCGCTACAACTGGCTGCTCGACGGCGGTCTGTTCGACGGCGACGGCTGAGGACGCCGAGGTCGACGTGTCCTGATCAGATCCAGCCGCGTTCCTCCGCGAGGAGCACCGCCTGCTGCCGCGTCTCGACCGCGAGCTTGCCGAGCACGGTCGAGACGTGGTTGCGGACGGTCCCCGGGGCGAGCAGCAGGGTGCGGGCGATCTGGCTCGTGGTCTCGCCGTGGCGGCCTGCCCGCAGCACGTCCAGCTCGCGGTCGGTCAGCGGCGAGCGCTCGTCGCTCAGTGCGTCGGCCGCCACCTCGGGGTCCACGTACCGCCCGCCCGCGGCGACGCGCCGGATCACCGCCGCGACCTCGTCCGCGGACCGCGACTTGGGCAGGAACCCGGCGGCCCCCGAGGCCAGCGCCCGGCGCAGCACCCCGGGGCGGGCGTGGCGGGTGACGATCACGCACCGCGTCGGCAGGGTGCGGTTCAGGCGCTCGGCGACCTGGACGCCGTCGAGCTTCGGCATCTCCAGGTCCAGCAGGCACACATCGGGCTTGAGGCGCTCGGCGGCGGCGACCGCCTCGGCGCCGTCGGCGCACTCCGCCACGACCTCGATGTCGGGTTCCAGGCCCAGCAGCGCGGCCAGCGCCGACCGGATCATGCCCTCGTCGTCGGCGAGCAGCACACGGATCATCCAGCAACCTCTTCTCCAGCGAAACCTTCGTCGGCAGGGACCGTGACGACCACGGTGAACGTCTCGCCCTCGCGGTGCACCTCGAGGGCGCCGCCGGCCTCGGCGGCCCGCCCCGCGAGACCCTTCAGGCCCGAACCGCCGCCCGTGGCGCCCGTGGGCTCCGGCACGTCGGGCGCGGCGTCGTTCGAGATCTCGTACCGCCACGACCCGTTCGCGCGGGTCAGCGACAGACGCGCCCAGCGGCCGCCGCCGTGGCGCAGCACGTTCGTCGTCGTCTCCCGGATCACGGGGCCCAGGGCGGACGCCGGGGCCAGCGACGCGTCGGTCGCCACGGTGGCCTCGGCCTCCGTGCCCGCCGCGCGCAGCAGGTCCACCGCGTTGGCGAGCTCGTCGCGCAGCGGGACCGAGCGGAAGCGCGTGGCCAGGTCGCGGGTGCCCTGCCGGGCGTCGTCGACGCTGGCGCGCGCCGCGCGGAGCTGCTCCATGCCGGCCGCCGCGTCACGCGGCATGAGGCGCTCGGCGAGCTCGAGCTGCAGGGCGACGACCTGGAGGTGGTGTCCCTGCAGGTCGTGCACGTCGTTCGCCAGCCGGAGCCGCTCCTGGGTCGCCGCGAGCCGCGCCTCCGAGGTGCGGGCCCGGTCGAGCGCCGCCAGCACGTCCCACGACCACAGCGAGGAGACGGTGATCATCGGCAGGAAGACGGCGAGGAAGAAGTACTGGGCCCAGATCTCCGCCGGGTCCTCGATGAGGGTGACGCGCATGTCGATCACGGCCAGCGCGACGAGCAGGGCGGTCGCGGCCAGCACCACGCGCAGGCGCACCCCCGGCGGCCAGTTCAGCAGCATGACCATCTGGATCAGGGGCAGCACGCCGATCACCCAGGCGCCCGTGGCCAGCCCGGCCCCGAGCCCGAAGGCCGCCGCGGTGACGAGCGGCACGAGGTGGCGCCGCCAGTTCACGAGCGGCGCGTCGGCAGTGCGGTGCCGGTAGTCGAACAGCGGGACGAGCGTCGCCGCCCACCACAGGAGCCCGCCGACGCCGACGGCAGCGGTCGTCAGCGCGTCGAACCCGACCTCGATCAGCGTGCTCACGAGGAAGCCGACGACCATGAGCTGGAAGACCACGACAGCGATCGAGACGTACCACCAGGTCGCGGTGATGTTCCGGGTCAGCCGCAGGGAGCCGCGGGCCTCCGCCGACGCCGCGGCGGCGCTCACGGGTTCGGGCGGGATGCTCATCGGCACAGGTTACGGGCATGACACTTGTCATGGTCCAGGCATGCGACGGTCCCGATCACGAGTGACAGGACGACACTTCTGGGCGGCGCCGCCGCGAGGTGAACTAGGTGCAGCGCCGGGGAACCACTCCGGCACCCCCACCACAGGAGCCACACCATGGACCTCGTCGAGACCCTGCAGAACCTGCTCGGGCAGGTGCCCGAGCTCCTCCAGCCGCTGATCGTCGCCCTCGCCGGCGCCATCCCCTTCATCGAGGGCGAGGGCGGTGCCGCGATCGGCATCCTCGGCGGCCTCCCGCCGGTCGTCGCCGCGATCGCCGCCATGGTCGGCAACTTCGTGACCGTTGCCGTGCTCGTGCTGCTCAGCACCGGCGCCCGCAACGCCGTCGTGTCCCGCCGCCGCGCCAAGGTCGAGGCCCGCGACGCCGTCCTGGTCGGCGGCTCCTCCGGCTCGGCGCCGGCCGAGCCCGAGAGCGAGCGGAAGGCGGCCCGCCGGGCCAAGTTCCAGCGCGCCTACGAGCGCTACGGCGTGCCCGGCGTGAGCATGCTCGGCCCGCTCCTGCTGCCCACCCACTTCACCGCGACCATGCTCGCCGCCTCCGGCGTGGGCAAGGCCCGCATCCTGATCTGGCAGGCGATCGCGATCATCGCCTGGACCACGCTGACCGCGCTGATCATCAGCGGCGTGCTCCAGGCCGTCCGATGAGCCGCACGGCGGCGGCGCAGCCGGGCTGGCTCCTCAGCCCGGCCGCGCCGGGGAACGACCCGTCGGTCCCCGGCGGGGTGGAGTACCACCGGGTGCTCGCCGGCGAGAAGCGCCGCGTCGGGCGCGGGATCCTCGCGATCCTGCTCCTGGCGGCCGGGTTCGTCTTCTTCCCGACGGCGGTCGGCTGGGCGCTCGCGCCGTTCGACGTCCAGCGGGGCCTCGTCCCGCCGATCATGCAGGGCACCGACTACACGCCGCTCTACCACGCGGGCTCGATGATCTCGCTCGGCCTGCTGATCCCGTGGAGCATGATCATCCAGCGCCTGCTCTACGGCGTGCCGGGGGCGTCGCTGCACTCCGTGACCTCCCGGTTCCGGTTCGACGTGGCCGGCAAGGCACTGCTCGTCCTCGCCCCGGTCTGGGCCCTGGTGATCGTGCTCGGCTTCCTGACGCCCGTCGAGGAGAGCCCCTGGTCGCACACCGACCTCGTCGCCATCCTGCTCGGCACGCTGCTGCTCACGCCGCTGCAGGCCGCGGGCGAGGAGTACGGCGTGCGGGGCCTGATCTTCCGCGTCGTCGGCGGCTGGACCCGCAGCTCGCGGGCCGGCCTGATCGCCGGGACCGTGGTCACCGCCGTGCTGTTCACGCTCGCGCACGGCGCGACCGACCCCTACGTCATCGCCTGGTACCTGGTGCTGTTCGGCTCGCTGGCGATCATCACCTGGCGCACGGGCGGCCTGGAGATCGCGGTCGTGCTGCACGCCGTGCTCAACACCCTCTCCCTGGCCATGGCCCCGTACCTGCGCATAGACCTCGGCGGGGCCCTGTCCAGCCGGGCGGACGTCGACAGCGCGGTCTACCAGCTCGTGCCCACGCTCACCGTCGTGCTGATCACGGCGGTCGTCTGGTGGGCGACCCGCAGGAGCGGGCCCCTGCTGACGCCGGCGTGACCAGGTGGCTCGCCCTCGGCCGGTGCGTCAGTCGGCGCGCAGGAGGATCTCCAGCGACGGCGCCCGGCCCTTCTCGATGTGGGCGAACGCGATCGACTCGGCCAGCCGGTCGTTGCCCGATCCGATGACCTCGACCAGCTCGTCGTGCTCGTGCGACTGGCCGGCGGGGTCGCGCTCCGCGGTGAGGTAGAACAGCCAGGTCATGCGGCCCAGCACGCCGCGCATGATCGAGGCGAGCAGCTCGTTTCCGGCGAGCTCCACGATGCGCTCGTGGTACGTCGTGTGCGCCTCCGCGATGGCGAGGCGCTCGCTGCTCGCGACGGCGGCGTGCGCCAGGTCGAGGGACGCGGTCAGGGCGTCGGTGCTCGCGCCCTCGCGCACCGCGGTCGCGGCCTGCCGGGCGGCCAGCGACTCGATGGAGAGCCGCACGTCGAACAGCTCGTTGACGGCGCGTCCCGTCCAGGTCGTGACGCGGGCGCTGCGCCGGGGCGCCGTCGTCAGGAAGCCCTCGTTCTCCAGGTGCGGGATCGCCGCGCGGATGGGGATGCGCGAGACGGCGAGCTCGTCGGCCAGGCGGGCCTCCTTGAGCGGCGACCCCTGCGGGTACTCGCCCAGGATGATGCCGCGGCGCAGCGTCTGGTACATCTGCGCCGACAGCGGCTCGCCGAGCCCAGGCTGCGGTTCGGTCATCGGGGCGGCTCCTCGGGAACAGTGATGGTGGACGGGCTCTGCTGGTGGACGGGCGCGCCGGGCTCATGCCCGGGTGCGCACCATCGTCCCAGCCTCGGCGTCCGCCGCCCGCCGCAGCACGTGGTCGGCGGCGGCGAGGTCCTGCAGCCCGATCCCCACGGAGTTGAACACCGTGAGGTCGGCCGCGTCCGTGCGCCCCGCGGCGTCGCCGACGAGCACCTCGCCCAGCTCGACGAGGTCGCCCGCCGTCAGGGCGCCCGCGGCGATCGCGTTGCGGACGTTGCCCGAGTCGGCGAGCGCGACGACCCGTGCGTCGACGACGGTGACGGCGGCGCGCGCGAACACCTCGGGCGGCACCTCGGAGAACTCGGGCCGTGGCGGCGAGCCGACCGCGTTGACGTGCGTGCCGGGGGAGAGCCAGTCCGCCCGCAGGACGGGGGCCTCGGCGGGGGTGAGCGTGCAGACGACGTCGGCCCCGGCGACGGCGGCGCGGGCGTCCACGGTCGCGACGGCGGGCAGGCCGGCCGCCGTCAGGGACTCCGCGAGGGCGAGGCCCCGCTCCGGGGAGCGCGACCAGACGCGCACCTCGTCGAGGTCGAGCACGTGGGCCAGCGCGTGGGCGTGCTCCCGGGCGAGCGCGCCCGCCCCGAGCAGGGCGACGCGACGCGCGCCGGGACGCGCCAGGGTGCGGGTGGCGAGCGCGGTGACGGCGGCGGTGCGCAGCCGGGTGACGGCGCGCCCGTCGAGCAGGCCGACGCACTCGCCCGTCTCGGCCGAGTAGACCGAGATGGTCGAGCGCTGGGCCGGCAGCCCCAGGCCGCGGTCGCGGGGACGGTCGGCGAGGACCTTGACCGCGAACAGCCCGAGCCCGGGGGCGAACGACGCCATGGGCACGACGGCCGGCCCGTCCGCGGTGCGGTCGCCCGGCGCGCGGAAGGCGTGCGGGGCGGGCTGGGCCGCCAGGCCCGCCGCGAGCCAGCGGTGCGCCTGGTCGAGCGACGCGAGGAGCCCCTCCGGCTCGACCAGCTCCTCGACCTGCTCCGACGTGAGCACTCGTGTGGGCATCCGACCTCCTGAACTCGTTTCTGTATCCCAGATAGCCGAAAGCTCTGCTGGCGACGATCCGCGCCGGCGCCTTTCCCGGGCCCGCGCAGCCGTCGTCCTCCGCGCCGAAAGGCCGGGAGGTCTCGCATAATTCCAGGGATTCTCGCAGGTCACAAGCCCCCAAAGGTGAGCCCGGAGGTTTCACTCACCCGAAACGGACCGATACGCAGATGAAACAAACTCGGCCCAATCTGTATACAGATCACTTCGGACACCCTCGAAGGAGGTGAGCGCTCCATGGCGAGATTTCTCGTCACCCGTACGCTGCAGGCGCTCGGGACGATCTATGTGGTCGTCACCGTGGCCTTCCTGCTCGGCCGCCTCAGCGGCAGTCCCGCGGCGCTGCTCCTGACCGAGAACGCGACCCGGGAGCAGATCGACGAGCTGAACACCCGGCTCGGCTTCGACCAGCCGCTGCCGGTGCAGTACGTCGAGTACCTGCGGGGCATCCTCGGCGGCGACTTCGGCGACTCGTACCGGCAGGCCGGCGTCTCGTCGATGGACCTCGTGCTGGAGCGGCTGCCGGCGTCGCTCGGCCTGGGCGCGATCGGCCTGGTGCTGGGTCTGGTGCTCGCGTTCGCGGCCACCATCACCACGCACCTCACGCGCAGCCGCACGCTGCGCACCACGTTCCTGGGCCTCGGCTCGGCGCGCCAGGCGGTGCCCGACTTCTTCTTCGGGCTGCTGCTCGTGCTCGTGTTCTCGGTGACGCTCGGCTGGCTGCCGTCGCTCGGCAACCGGGAGCCGCTCGCCGTCGTCATGCCGGCCCTGACGATCGCCACGGGCCAGTTCGTCGTCTACACGCGTCTGCTCGACAACTCCCTGTCCGAGCAGGGGCGGCTCGACTACGCCCGGACCGCGGTGGCCCGCGGCGAGAACCGGTTCCGCGTCGTGGTGGGCGAGCTGCTGCCCAACGCGTCCCTGCCGGTGCTCACGATCGCGGCCATCAACCTCGGGTCGTTCCTCGGCGGCCTCGTGATCGTCGAGAACGTCTTCGCCTGGCCCGGCATGGGCCAGCTCATGCTCAGCGCCGTCTACGCGCGGGACTTCCCGGTCGTGCAGTCGGGGCTGATCGTCGTCGCGGCCCTGTTCATCCTTTCCAACCTGCTGGTCGACGCCGCGAGCGCCGTGATCGACCCGAGAGTGAGGCACGCATGACGACGTCCCTCTCCCCGCTGGAACGGACCGGCGTCGCGCTCGTGGCCGCCGTCGTCCTGTTCTGCGTGGTCACGCCGTTCCTGCCGCTCTACGCGCCGTACGCGCAGGACCTGTCTCGGGCGTTCGTCCCGCCCCTGGCCGACGCCGCCCACCCGCTGGGCACCGACATGCTCGGCCGCGACCTCGCGAGCCGCCTGGCCCTCGGCGGGCTGGTCTCGCTCGGGATCGTGGCCCTGGTGGTCGTGGTGAACAGTGCCATCGGGATGGTGGTCGGGATGCTCGCCGGCTACCACGGCGGCCGCCTCGACAACGTGCTGATGGGCTGGGCGGACGTGCAGCTCGCGATGCCCGTGATCCTCGTGCTCATCGCGCTGTCCGCCGCCGTCGGGCCGAGCGTGTGGCTCATGGTCGGCACCCTCGCGGCCACGTACTGGGTCGGCTACGCCCGGGTGGCGCGCGGCACCGCCATGACCCTGCGCGACCGGGACTTCGTGCTGGTCCCGCGCATCCAGGGCGCGTCGGGCACCTGGACCATCAGCAGGCACATCGCCCCGGGCGTCGCGGTGCAGATGCTCATCCTCGCGTCCAGCGACATCGGGGCGGTGCTGCTGCTGACCAGCTCGTTCGACTACCTCGGCCTCGGGGTGCAGCCGCCCGTGCCGAGCTGGGGGCTGCTGATCAGCGAGGGCCAGAAGTACATCCGGCAGGCGCCCTACCTCTCGGTGGTGCCGGGTATCGCGATCTTCCTGGTCGTGATCGGCACCAACCTGATCAGCCAGCGGTTCACGGCCGAGCGCGACCTGCGCACGGCGCGGCGACGGAAGTGAGGACCAGATGACCACGCCAGTGCTGCTCCGCGTCCACGACCTGTCGGTCGGGTACCGCGACGCCGACGGCGCCGAGGTGCGCCTCGTCGACGGCGTCGGCTTCACCGTGCACGAGGGCCGGGTGCTCTGCCTGGTCGGCGAGTCGGGCTCGGGCAAGAGCCTGACCATGGCCGCCGTGCTGGGCCTGCTGCCCGAGGGGCTGGAGGTGTTCTCCGGCAGCGTGCGGTTCCGGGGCCGCGACCTGCTCACGCTGCCCGAGCGCGAGCTGCGGGCGCTGCGCGGCAACGAGCTCGCCATGGTCTTCCAGGACCCGATGACGGCGCTCAACCCGGTCAAGCGCGTCGGCGCGCAGATCGCGCGCGCCGTCCGCGCCCACCACCCGCGCACGCCGCGCGCCGAGGTGCTGGCCCGGGTCGAGGAGCTGCTGACCGAGGTCGGGGTGGCCGACCCCGCCGAGCGCGCCCGGGGCTACCCGCACCAGTGGTCGGGCGGCATGCGGCAGCGCGCCGTCATCGCGATGGCCATGGCCAACCGGCCCACCCTGCTCGTCGCCGACGAGCCGACGACGGCGCTGGACGTGACCATCCAGGCGCAGATCATGGACGTGCTCGCCGACGCCCGGGCGACGTCGGGCGCCGCGATGGTGCTCATCACGCACGACCTCGGCCTCGTGGCGCAGGTCGCCGACGAGATCTGCATCATGTACGCGGGCCGCATCGTCGAGCGCGGCTCCGTGTGGACCGTCTTCGACGAGGCGCGTCACCCCTACACCGCCGGGCTGCTCGGCAGCCTGCTGTCGGCCGAGCGGGCCGGGTCGCGGGCTTACGCCATCCCCGGGTCGCCGCCCGCGCCGACCCGGCGCCCGCCCGGGTGCGCGTTCGCTACCCGCTGCGAGCTCCCGGCGCGGTCCGAGCTCTGCGGCACGGAGCGGCCCGAGCTGCGGCCGACGGCGGACAGCGGCGCGTCGGACCCGACGCACGAGGCCGCGTGCCACCACGCCGACCGGACCCGCGAGTTCGCCCGGGCGGTGACCGCATGAGCGCCGTGCTGGAGATCGACGACCTGCACGTCCGGTTCACGTCCCGGCGCGGCCTGCGGGCCCGCAGCGTGGTGGACGCCGTCGACGGCGTGAGCCTGACCCTCGGCAAGGGCGAGACGCTCGGCCTGGTGGGGGAGTCGGGCTGCGGCAAGTCCACGCTCGTGCGGACCGTGTTCGGGCTCAACACCCCGGCGTCGGGCTCCGTCTCGATCCTCGGCCAGCGCATGCAGTCGCTCTCGCCCGCGGCTCGCCGCAAGGTGCTCACCCGCATCCAGCTCGTGTTCCAGGACCCGTACTCGTCGCTCGACCCGCGGCTGAGCGTGCACGACATCGTCGCGGAGCCGCTGCGCATCGCGGGGCGGTACGAGCCGGGCCGCGTCGCCGAGCTGCTGGCCGAGGTCGGCCTCGACGCCGACGTGCAGCAGCGCCGTCCCGCGCAGTTCTCCGGCGGCCAGCGGCAGCGCATCGGTATCGCCCGGGCGCTCGCGCTGCGCCCCGAGATCCTCGTGCTCGACGAGCCCGTCTCCGCGCTCGACGTCTCGGTGCAGGCGCAGGTCGTGAACCTGCTCATGGACCTGCAGCAGCGGCTCGGCCTGTCGTACCTGTTCATCGCCCACGACCTCGCCGTCGTCCGGCACCTGTCCGACCGGGTCGCGGTGATGCGGCAGGGCCGCATCGTCGAGACCGGCGACCGCGACCAGATCTTCGACGCGCCCCGGCACCCGTACACCGCGGACCTCCTCGCCTCCATCCCGCACCCCGACCCGTACCTGCGCCCCGGCGCGCCGCCCCGCCCCTGACCGCCCCGCCCCAGACTCCCGAACCTAAGGAACAGACCATGCCCGACAACCGCACCCGACCCGTGGCCGCCGCCGGCCTCGCCCTCGTGGCCGGCCTCGCGCTGAGCGCCTGCTCGGCCGCCAGCGGCAGCACCGCCGTCTCGCACGACCTCGTGATCGGCGCCGTCACCGAGCCCGAGCGGCAGCCCGACCCCCTCGTGGAGGGCTCGCTCGCGGGCTTCAACTACTACTACAACCTCTACGACCAGCTCACCACGCTGAACGCCGACGGCGAGATCGAGCCGTCGGTCGCCACGGAGTGGACCTCGAACGAGGACTTCACCGAGTGGACCTTCACGCTGCGGGACGACGTCGTCTTCCACGACGGCGAGCCCCTGACCGCGGCCGACGTTGCGTTCAGCTACAACCAGGTGCTCGCCACGGAGGACTCCGACATCCGCGGCTACATGGGCATGCTGGAGTCGGCGGAGGCCACGGACGACACGACCGTCGTGTTCACGCTGAGCTCGCCCTTCTCGCCGTGGCCGTCCATCACCACCTCGGTGTCGATCGTGCCCGAGGCCGTGTACACGGAGCTGGGCCCGGACGGCTTCGTCGAGGCGCCGGTGGGCTCGGGGCCGTTCACGTACGTGAGCTGGACGCGCGGCGTCGAGTACGTGCTGGAGGGCAACGACGACTACTGGGGCGGCGCCCCGGAGGTGGACACGCTCACCTTCCAGACCGTCGCGGACGAGGAGGCGCGCCTGAACGGAGTCATCGCGGGCAGCCTCGACGTCGCGCTCGTCTCGCCCAACCAGGTCTCGGCGCTGGACGGCTCGGGCGCCGAGGTCGCGTCGCGGGAGTCGAACGGCGTGATCTTCCTCGGCACCAACTCGACCAAGGGCGCGCTCCAGGACCCGCTGGTGCGCCGCGCGATCTCGCTCGCGATCGACAAGGAGGAGCTGGTAGCGCAGGCGCTGGGCGGCCGGGCGGTCGCGAACGACCAGCCGGTCGCCCCGAACGTCACCGGCTACGCCGACGACGCGCAGGCGCCCGGCTTCGATCCCGCGGCCGCCAAGGAGCTGCTCGCGCAGTCCTCGTACGACGGCGAGGCCATCCCGTTCGAGTACGCGACCGACGGCCGCATCCCGCTCAGCTCCGAGGTGGCGCAGGCCGTCGCCGGCTACCTCGACGCCGTCGGCATCAAGGTCGAGCTCGTCGGCATGGACCAGGCGAGCCTGTCGAACAAGATCTACGGCACCGTGACATGGACGGCCTGTTCCTGAACACCTGGGCGCCCACGACGATGGACGCCGACATGCCCGCCACGAACTTCTTCGCGGGCGGCCAGAACGACTACGCGGCGTCGCCCGAGACGCAGGCGCTCGTCGAGGAGCAGCGCACGGTCGACGGCGCGGAGCGCGAGGCCGTGTTCGCCGAGCTTTCGCAGGTGAACTGGGACAACGCCTACCTGATCCCGCTCTACACGCCGATGGCGGACTACGCGGTGAGCCCCGACATCACCTGGGAGCCGCGCGTGGACGGCGAGTACGTGCTGAAGGACGTCACCTTCGCGCCGTAGCCGTACCTGCCCGTCGCCCGCGTCCCACCTGGAGGAGCCCGCCATGCCCCGTACCGTCATCCGTTCCGTCCGCCCCTGGGGCGGCCCGTCCTCCGACGTCGTGCTCGACGACGCCGTGGTCCGCGAGGTCGTCCCGGCGGGCGAGGCCGCCGCGGGGGAGGTCGAGGTCGCGGGCGACGACGGCATCCTCGTGCCGTCCTTCTCCGACGTGCACGTGCACCTCGACTCCACGCGCCTCGGCCTGCCCTTCCGCCCGCTGACCGCCGGCCCCACGCGGTGGGACCGGATCATGAACGACCGGGCGAGCTGGCGCACGGCCGAGGCGCCCGTGGCCGACCGGGCCACCGAGACGCTCCGCCGGATGATCGCCCTGGGCGCCACCCGCGTGCGCTCGCACGCCCAGGTCGACGCCGACTCGAAGCTGGAGAAGTTCGAGGGCGTGCTCGCCGCGCGCGAGGCGCACCGGGACGCGGCGTCGGTCGAGATCGTCGTCTTCCCGCAGGTTGGCATCCACCTCGAACCGGGCGTGCCGGAGCTGATGGACGAGGCGCTGCGGGCGGGCGGCGACCTGGTGGGCGGCATCGACCCGTGCGAGATCGACCGCGACCCGCGGCGCCACCTCGACACGGTGTTCGGGCTCGCGGAGCGCCACGGCAAGGGCATCGACCTCCACCTGCACGAGCCGGGCGAGCTCGGCCTCTTCTCGATGAGCCTGCTCACCGAGCGGGTGCGCGCCCTCGGCATGCAGGGCCGGGTGTCCATCTCGCACGCGTTCGCGCTGGGCTCCGGGCTGCCGGGCGTCGAGCGGGCGATCGACGGGCTCGCCGAGCTGGACGTCGCCGTCACCACCATCGCGCCCGGCGGGCGGCTGGACCTGCCCCTCGAACGGATGGTCACCGCGGGCGTGCGCGTGGGCCTCGGCATGGACGGCCAGCGCGACTACTGGTCCCCGTGGGGCAACGCCGACATGCTGGAGCGCGCCTGGATGCTCGCGTACACCCAGGGCTGGTCGCGCGACGACCTCATCGAGCTCGGCCTCGCCGTCGCCACCTGGGGCGGGGCATCCGTCATCGACGGCACGACGCCGCGGCTCACCGGCGTCGGGCACCGCCCCGGCCTCGCCCCCGGCGACCCCGCCGAGCTGGTGGTGCTGCGCGGGGAGACCCCGACGTCGGCGGTCATGGACCGCCTGCCCGGGCGCACCGTCATCCACGCGGGCCGGGTCGTGGCCGCCGACGGCGAGCTCGTGTGAGCGCGCCGTCGGCGGGCCCGCCGGGCCCGACGATCCTGGTCGTGAACTGCAACACGACGACCGCCATGACCGACGCCATCGCGGCGGTCGCGGCGGGCGCCGCCTCGCCCGGCACCGCCGTCGTCGGCCTGACGCCGTCCTGGGGCCCGGCGTCCGCCGAGGGCTACTTCGAGAGCTACGTGACGGCGCTCGCGGTGCTGGACGCCGTGCTCGCCCACCCGGACCCGTACGACGCCGTCGTCATGGCCGGGTACGGCGAGCACGGCCGCGAGGGCATGCGGCAGGCGATCGACGTGCCGGTCGTCGACATCACCGAGGCCTCCGCCTTCCTCGCGTGCCTCGTCGCCCACCGGTTCGGCGTCGTGACGACGGTCGCCACCGCCGTGCCCGGCATCGAGGACTCGCTGCGCAACGCCGGGGTGCTCAGCCGGAGCGCGGGAGTGGTCGCCGCCGACGTGCCGGTGCTCGACATCGAGGCCGACGTCGAGCAGACGGCGGCGGCGCTGGAGTCCGCCGGCGCGCGGCTGGTCGCCGGGGGAGCGGACGCCCTGGTGCTGGGCTGCGCGGGCTTCGCCGGCCTCGACGTCGCGCTGGAGCGGCGCCTCGGCGTGCCCGTGCTCGACGGCGTCGCCGGGGCGGTGCGGCTCGCGGAGTCCCTGGTCGCGCTCGGCAAGACGACGAGCACGGCGGGCCCGTACCGCCGTCCGGACCCGGCGAAGGCATGGGCGGGGCGGCGGCCGGGAGGGTCACCGGACCACGAGCCCAGGGTCACCCGGGCCTGAACCCTGCGCCCGCGCGGTCCACGGCGTCCCGGATCGCGCGGGCCCGGTCCTCCGGTCGGACGACGGCGACCGCGGCGGCCGCCGCCGCGCCCATACCGGCCCCGAGGTGCGCCGACATCGTCGGCCACCCGGCGGGGTCAGGGAACCGCTCGCGCAGGGCTCCGACCAGGTCCGTCTGCGCCCGCTGCAGCCGCACGACCAGCGACGCCGGCAGGCCGTGCGACGCGGTGACGAGCTCGGCCCGCAGGCCCGCGAGCTCGTCCGTGCGCGCCTCGGGGTCGTCGAAGAGGTCGACCAGCGTCGCCAGGATGGCGTCGACGCCCTGGGCCGTGCCGGCGCCGTCCGGCAGGTCGTCGAGCGCCCGCACCGCCCGCCGCACGTGGCCCTCCAGGTAGTGGAAGAGCACGTCCTCCTTGGCCGGGAAGTGCAGGAAGAAGGTGCGGCGCGCGACGCCGGCCCGCGCCGCGATGTCGTCGACCGACGTCGCGGCGACCCCGCGGTCGAGGAACAGCTCCGTGGCCGCGCCGACCAGCGCGCGGCGGGTCTCGGCGCGCTTGCGCTCGCGGATGCCGGGCTCCTTGGTCATCGCCCCAGCCTAGCGGAACCGGTGCACTAGTGTATTGATGCACTAGTGCACTTAACCGCGACCGAGGAGAGACCCATGACCCAGCACACCGGCCGCACCTACGTGGTGACCGGCACCGACTCCGGCATCGGCGCCGCGGTCGCCGCCCGGCTCGCGGACGACGGCGCCCGCGTCGTGCGGTGCGGGATCACCGAGGCGGCCGACGTCCGCGCGGACCTGACCACCGCCACCGGCCGCGCCGCCGCGATCGAGCAGGTGAGGGTCCTGGCCCCCGACGGCCTCGACGGCGTCGCGCTCGTCGCCGGCAGCCCGGAGGGCCGCGTCGCCGTCGGCCTCAACTACTTCGGCACCGTCGCCCTGCTCACCGCGCTGCGCGCCGACCTGGCCCGCCGGCCCGCGCCGCGCGCCGTCGTCGTCAGCTCCGCGTCCTCGCTCTCCGCGGGGGAGGCCGACCTGGTCGACGCCTGCCTCGCCGGCGACGAGCCCCGCGCCCTGGCCGTCGCCGACCGGATGGCCGCGCGCGGACGCGGCGGCGTGGTCTACCGCTCGACCAAGATCGCTCTGAACCGGTGGCTGCGCCGCACCGCCGTCCGCGACGAGTGGGCGGGCGCCGGCATCCCGCTGAACGCCGTCGCCCCGGGCATCGTCGAGACCGGGACTGCCCGCCGCACCCTGCTCGCCGACCCCGCGAGCGTCCGCGTGCTGCGCGACGCCCTGCCGCAGCCGCTCGGCCTGCCCGGCCCCGTCGAACCGGTCGCCGCGACCATCGCCTGGCTCCTGACGCCCGACGCCGGTTTCATCACCGGCCAGGTCATCTACGCCGACGGCGGCGCCGAGGTCTCGCTGCGCGGCGAGGCCCCGTTCACGGCCGGCGTCCGCTACGGACCCGTGCGGCTCGCCCGCATGATCGGCTGGACCGTTCTCGGCCGGCTGCGCACCCGCACCTGATCCACCATCCGAGACATCCGCCGGAATCGTTGACGAAGGTCCGTTCCGTCCTTACATTCCCGGCCGTCGACGTGCCACAGCGCACGCCGACGGTCATGTGGTCATGAGTCCCGACGACAAGCCCCGGCTGGTCGGGCAGCAACCCTCCTTCGCGGCGGGGTGCTCCGGGTGACGACCAGGCCGCACGCGCGTCGTGCGGCAAGCGCGGACCGGGCACGTCCCGGAGAACGGAAGAACGATGAGCGACAGCACCCCACGCCTGCACTGGTACCTGCCCACCGCGGGGGAGTCCCGCGACGTCCTGCGCGGCGGCACCAACGTGCACCGCGTCGACGGCGAGGCCCCGCGCTCGCCGTTCCGCCCGCCCACCCTGTCCTACCTCACGCAGGTCGCCCTCGCGGTCGAGGAGGCCGGGTTCGACTCCGTGCTGGTGCCCACCGGCTCCTACTGCGAGGACCCGTGGGTCGTCGCCTCGGCGCTCGCGGCCGTCACCCGGGACCTGCGGTTCCTCGTCGCGCTGCACCCGCGCACGACCACGCCCGCCTACACCGCGCACCGCGCCGCCACCCTCCAGCGGGTCTCGGGCGGGCGGCTGGCGCTCAACGTGGTCACCGGCGAGCCCGGGGCCGAGGCCTGGCTGCACGGCGACCTCGGCGACAAGGCCGACCAGTACGCCCGCACCGACGAGTTCCTCGACATCTACCGGGCGCTGTTCCGCGGCGAGACCGTCGACCGCGCCGGGAAGCACTACACCGTCCGCGAGGGCCGGCTGGAGCGGGCCGGCGGCCGCGGCCTCGGCATCCCGGCCACCCCCGAGGTGTGGTTCGGCGGGTCGTCGTCGTACGCGGGCGACGTCGCCGCGCAGCACGCCGACGTGTACCTGTCCTGGCTCGAACCGCTGGACCAGCTCGCCGAGAAGATCGAGTGGATCCGCGGGCTCGCGGCCGCCCAGGGGCGCACGGCACGGTTCGGCGTCCGCGCCTGGATCCTGGTGCGGGACACGCACGAGGAGGCCGAGCGGGCCGCCCTCGCGCTGCTCGACGGCGTGGACCCGGCCACGCAGGCCCGGCTGCGCGAGTCGCTGCTCGCCCGCCAGTCCGTGGGCCAGCAGCGCGGCCAGGCGCACCTGGCCGCGGCGGACGTCACCCGCCCGGAGAGCTTGTGGGTCGCACCCGGCATCTGGGGCGGCTTCGGCCTCGTGGCCGGCGGCCCCGCGCTCGGCTTCGTCGGCTCCTTCGAGGACGTCGCCGCCCGGTTCGCCGAGTACCGCCGCCTCGGCGTCGAGGAGTTCATCGTCTCCGGCTTCCCCAACCTCGAGGAGACGCGCTGGGTCGCGGACGGGCTCGTGCCCGCGCTGCGCCGGGCCGCCGCCCCGACCGAGCCCGCCGCGCAGCTCACCACCGCCTGACGGCGCCGCGCCGTCCGCCGTCCGACCCCCTCTTTCCCTGCCGTACGAACAGGAAGCACCGCCATGCCCTTTCCCCGCGCCCCGCGCCTGCCCGCCGCCCGCCGCCTCGCCGCTCCCGTCGCCGTCGCCGCCCTCGCCCTGACCCTGGCCGCCTGCTCGACGGGCTCCGCCGCCTCGACCGGCGGAGCGGAGCCGGCCGGCGACCCGGTCGCCGGCGGCTCGCTGACCTGGGGCGTCAGCGTCGAGCCCGTCTGCTACAACCCGCAGCGCTCCGGCCAGCAGAACTCGTACCCGATCATCCGCAACTACGCCGAGTCGCTGGTGGGCAAGGCGGCCGACGGCAGCTACACGCCGTGGCTCGCCGAGGAGTGGGAGATCTCGGACGACGAGACCGTCTACACGTTCACCCTGCGCGACGGCGTCACCTTCTCGGACGGCACGGATCTGACGGCCGACGTCGTCAAGCAGAACTACGACGCCATCACCGCCGAGGACTCCACGCTGAACAGCCGCGCCGCCTTCGCGGCGTACGACAACGCCGAGGCCACCGACGACCACACCCTCGTGGTCACGCTCGCGCAGCCCGACGCCGCGTTCCTCGACTCCGTCGCCTCCATCGGTGCCTCGGTGCTGGCGCCCGCCTCCCTGAAGGCGGACGGCGACCTGTGCCAGCCCACCGACGAGCTGGTCGGCACCGGCCCGTTCACCGTGGCCGACTGGACCGCCGGGCAGGAGATCAGCTTCGACAAGCGCGACGACTACGACTGGGCGCCCGGCTACGCCGAGCACACCGGCGCCGCCTACCTCGACGACGTCACCTACCGGTACCTGCCCGAGGCGACCGTCCGCACCGGCGCCCTGACCGCCGGCCAGGTCGACGTCATCGAGAACGTCCAGGTCACCGACACCACCGTTTTCCAGGACGCGCCCGGCTTCCAGTACCTCACCGGCCCGACGACGGGCACCGCGTTCAGCCTGAACATCAACACCCGCATCGCCCCGGCCGACGACGTGCGCGTGCGCCAGGCCCTGCGCGACGGCTTCGACCTCGACGCCCTGATCGAGAACCAGTACCTCGGCACGGTCGAGCGGGCGTACTCCAGCCTCGGGCCGGACAGCCCGTACTTCGACGAGGACCTCGTGGGCTCGTGGGGCAACGACGTCGACGGCGCCAACGCGCTGCTCGACGAGGCGGGCTGGACCGACCGCGACGACGACGGATACCGCACCAAGGACGGCGAGCGCCTCACCATCGAGGTCGGCTACCCGGAGCCGTACGTGCGCGACGAGCGCGACGTGCTGCTGCAGGCCATCAAGTCCCAGCTCAAGGAGAACATCGGCCTGAACCTGGACGTGCAGATCATCACCGGCGCCTTGTTCAGCGACCAGACGGCCAAGGGCACGTGGACCGTCTACCCGAACACCCTGCCGACGGCGGACCCGTCCAACCTGTTCCGCAGCATCTTCTCCAGCGAGGGCTTCCTCTACACGGCCGCCGAGGCGGACCTGGTGCTCGACGACGAGGTGGCGGCCAGCCGCGCGTCGCTGGACCCGGCATCGCGCAAGGAGGCCCTCGACGAGATCCAGGCGACCGTCGTGGACGACGCGCGGTACGTGCCGCTCTACCACCCGGTCTACACGGTCGCGGCCAAGGACACCGTGCACGGGCTGGCCTTCGAGCCGCAGCTCGACTCCCCGGCCGGCTCCTACGACGTGTGGGTCCAGCCGTGACGAGCGCCGCCGTCGAGGTGCAGGAGGCCGCCGGGCCGGGCGCCGGCCCGACGGCCGCGCCCGCTGCGGGCCGGCACCCGGTGCTGCGGCGCCTCGTCACCCGGGTGGTGACCGGCGTCGTGGTGCTGTGGGCCGCGGCCACCGTCGCGTTCTGGACGCTCCAGCTCGTGCCGGGGTCCGTCGCCGACATCCTGGCGGGCGACCTCGCCGACCCTGAGCTGCGCCAGGCGCTCGTGGCCGAGTGGGGGCTGGACCGGCCCGCGTTCGCGCAGTACCTCGACTTCCTCGGGCGGCTCGCGCAGGGCGACCTCGGCACGTCCTACGTGCAGCGGCAGCCCGTGCTGGACGTCATCGGCGACCAGCTCGGCTCCACCGTGATCCTGACCCTGACCGCGGGCGTGGTCGCCGTGGCGCTCGCTGTGCTGCTGTCCACCGCGACGGTCGGCCGCCCGCGCGTGGTGCGGGGCGTGCTGTCCACGGCGGAGCTCGTGCTCGTCTCCGTGCCCGTGTTCTGGTCCGGCATCCTGCTGCTGATGGTGTTCTCGTTCGGCCTCGGGCTCTTCCCCGTGGCGGGCGGCACCGGCGCGCAGTCGCTCGTGCTGCCCACGGTCGGGCTCGCGCTGCCGACGGCGGGGCTGCTCAGCCAGGTGCTGCGCGAGTCCATGGAGCGCACCGTGCTGGAGCCGTTCGCGATCACGGTGCGCGCCCGCGGCGTGCGCGAGTCGCTGGTGGTGTGGCGGCACGCCCTGAAGCACGCGCTGCTGCCCGGCATGACGGTCGCGGGCAGCCTGGTCGGCGGCCTGCTGGGCGGCGCCGTCATCACCGAGCAGGTGTTCGGCCGCCCCGGCCTGGGCCAGATCACCCTGCTGGCCGTGACCAACAAGGACGTGCCCGTGGTGCTCGGCGTCGTCCTGCTGGCGGCGGCGGTCTACGTCGCCGTGTCCACCCTGCTCGACGTGCTCTACGCCGTCGTCGACCCCCGGCTGCGAGGTGCCCGATGAGCGTCCCCACCCTGCTTCGTCGCCCGCGCGCGGCCACCGCGGAGGGGCCCGTCGTCGTGCGGTCGCGCCGCCGCGTGCCCCCGGCCGCGGTGATCGCGGCGGCCGCCGTCGTCGCCTTCCTCGCCCTCCTGGTGATCGCGCCCGGCCTGTTCACGCGGCTCGACCCGTTCACGGGCGACCCGGCCGCGGGCCTGCGTCCGCCGTCGGCCGAGCACCCGTTCGGCACCGACCGCCTCGGGCGGGACGTGTGGACGCGCGTCGTGCACGGCGCGCGCTACTCCGTGCTGATCGGCCTGGCCGCGACGGCCATCGCCGTCGTCGCCGGCACCGTGGTGGGCGTGGCCGCCGGCCTGTCCGGGGCGTTCCTCCAGGGCCGCGCCGGGCGCGTGCTCGACGAGGGCCTGACCCGGCTGCTCGACGTGCTCTCGTCGTTCCCGGCCATCCTGCTGGCGATGCTCGTGGTCACCTTCACCGGCCCCGGGGTCTGGAACGTCGCCGTCGCGATCGGCATCGCGGGCATCCCGCTGTACGCGCGCGTCGTGCGCAGCCAGACGTTCGTCGTCACGCGCGCCGACTACGTGGCGCACGCCGCCGTGCACGGCCGCGGCCGGTGGGCGGTGCTGCGCGAGCACGTGCTGCCCAACGCGCTGACGGCCGTGCCGGTGCTCGCCGCGATCGACATCGGCACCTCGGTGCTGGCGGTCAGCGGGCTCAGCTTCCTGGGGCTCGGGCCGCAGCCGCCCATCCCCGAGTGGGGCGTCATGCTCGCCGAGGCCCGCGACGTGTTGCGCGTGGCCTGGTGGGCAGGTGTTTTTCCCGGTGTGTTCATCACCGGGACCGTCATCGCGTTCACCGTGCTCGGGCGCTGGCTCCAGGCCCGCACGGACGGGAGGGAGTCATGAGCAACGTCCCGCTGGTCACCGTCGAGGACCTCACCGTCGGCTTCGCCACCGGCCCCGGCCGCCGCGACCCGCGTTCAGCGGCCGTCCGCGGCGTGTCCTTCGTGGTGCGGCCCGGGGAGTGCGTGGCGATCGTCGGCGAGTCCGGCTCGGGCAAGAGTGTCACGGCCCGGGCGCTGCTCGGCCTGGCCGGGCCCCGCTCGCACGTCACGGCGCGCAGCCTGGAGATCGACGGCGAGGACGCGACCGGGTTCTCCGAGCGGCGCTGGCGGCAGGTGCGCGGCGGCCGGATCGGCATGGTGCTGCAGGACGCGCTCGTCTCCCTCGACCCGCTGCGGACCGTCGGCGCGGAGATCGGCGAGGTGCTGCACACCCACCGCGTGGTGCCGCGTGGCGCGGCGCGCGAGCGGGCGGTCGAGCTGCTCGGCTCCGTCGGCGTGCCCCGGCCCGAGGTGCGCGTCGAGCAGTACCCGCACCAGCTTTCCGGCGGCCTGCGGCAGCGCGCGCTCATCGCGTCCGCCATCGCTGCCGACCCGCGGCTGATCATCGCCGACGAGCCCACCACCGCCCTCGACGTCACCGTGCAGGCCCAGGTGCTGGACACCCTGGCCGAGCGGGTGGCGCAGGGCTCGGGGCTGCTGCTCATCTCGCACGACCTCGCCGTCGTCGCCGGGATCGCCGACCACGTGCTCGTGATGCGTGACGGCGTCGTCGTCGAGGCCGGGCCCGCGGGCGACGTGCTGCGTTCCCCGCGCGAGGCGTACACCCGTGCGCTGCTGGACGCCGTCCCGTCGGCGGCCTCGCGGGGGCGGCGGCTGGCGCCGGTTCCCGACGTCGGGCCGGATGCCGGGCCTGACGCCGGTCCGGCTGCTGACGGCGCCGCCGTCGTCGCGCGCGAGGCCCTGCCCGCGCGGACCGCCGACCCGGCGCGCACCGTCCTGGAGGCGCGCGGCCTGACCAAGTCGTTCGGCGGCGGCCGGCACGGCCGCACCCTCGCCGTGGACGACGTGTCGTTCCGCCTCGGCGCGGGGGAGACGCTCGGCATCGTGGGGGAGTCGGGCTCGGGCAAGAGCACCGTGGTCAACCTGGTCCTGGGTTTCCTGGAGCCCGACGCCGGCGAGGTGCGCGTGCTCGACGAGCCGTGGGTGCCGCTCCCCGAACGGGCGCGACGGCCCCGGCGCGGGCACGTGCAGCTCATCTCGCAGGACCCGCTCAGCTCGTTCGACCCGCGCTGGACCGTGGGGCGGGTGATCGGCGAGTCCACGCTGCGGCTCGGCCTGTCCGCCGACGAGGCGCGCGGCCGCGCCGTCGGGCTGCTGCGCCGGGTCGGCCTGGACGAGGCGATCCTCGGCCGACACCCCCGGTCCCTGTCCGGCGGGCAGCGGCAGCGGGTCGCCATCGCCCGCGCACTGGCCCCCGAGCCCGAGGTGCTCGTGTGCGACGAGCCGACCAGCGCGCTGGACGTCTCGGTCCAGGCGCAGGTGCTCGACCTGCTCGCCGAGATCCAGGCCGAGCGCGGCACGTCGCTGGTGTTCGTCTCCCACGACCTCGGCGTGGTGCACCACGTGGCCGACCGCGTGCTTGTGCTCCGCGACGCGCGCGTGGTCGAGGAGGGGGAGGTCGACGACGTCTTCCTGCGGCCCCGGCACGAGTACACGCGGCAGCTCGTCGCGGCGCTGCCCGAGGCGGTGGAGGCATGACGGCCGCGCCCGGGTGGGCCGGGGCCGACCAGATCGCCGTCCGGGAGGCCGTCGAGGCGTACGTCCACGGCGGCCCCGGCGACGGCGCGACCGTGCGCGCCAACGTGGCCGCCTGGGAGTCGCTGCCCCTGCGCCCCAGGGTGCTGCGCGACGTCACGCACGTGGATACCGCGATCGACCTGCTCGGCCTGCGCGCGCCCGTGCCGCTGCTCGCCGCGCCCTGGGCCGGCCACCAGCTCGTCCATCCCGACGGCGAGGTCGCCAGCGCGAAGGGGCTGGCCTCGGCCGGGCTCCCCATGGTGCAGTCCGCCGGCTCGTCCGTGCCGGTCGCCGACGTCGCCGCGCACTCCGGCCCCTTCTGGCAGCAGGTGTACGTGCCCGACGACCGCACGCTGATCCACGGATTCCTCGACCGCGCGGTGGCCGCCGGGGCCACGGCCCTGGTCCTCACCGTCGACCATCCCGCTGTCGGCAACACCCTGCCGTTCCGCGCGGGGCTCGCCCGGCTCGCGCCGTCCGACGGCCGCCCGCGGGTCGCGGCCAACTTCCCCGACGTCGCCCCCGGCACCCCGCTCGGCACCGCCACCGACCTGGGCCCGCGCGACGTCGAGCGCCTCGCGGCGCGCACCGGCCTGCCCGTCGTCGTCAAGGGTGTGCTCCGCGCCGACGACGCCCGCACCGCCGTCGCCGCCGGAGCCGCGGCCGTCGTCGTGTCCAACCACGGCGGCCGCCAGCTCGCCGGCTCCGTCACCACCGCGCACGCCCTGCCCGAGGTGGTCGACGCCGTCGGCGGGCGCGTCCCCGTCCTGGTCGACGGCGGCATCCGCCGCGGCGAGGACGTCGTCCGGGCGCTCGCGCTCGGCGCCCGCGCCGTGCTCGCCGGGCGGCCCGTCGCCCGGGCTCTGGCCGACGGCGGGGCCGACGGCGTAGAGCGCTGGGCCCGGGAGACCATCGAGGACGTGCGCCGGGCGCTCGTGCTGTGCGGGGCGCCCACGCTTGACTCCGTGGGGCGCGACCTCGTCGGCGATTTCCTCGGCAGTCCCGTCACCGCCTACCCGGGAGAGAGATGACCACCTCACCAACTGTCACCCTCGTGCGCGCCGGGTGGAACGACCCGCGCGTCGCCGCTCTGCGCGCCGCCATGGACGCCGAGGTGGCGCCCCGCTACGCGGACGTCCCGCGCGGCGAGGGGCCGCCCCCGGTCGACGTCGCCGACGTCGTCACCACCGTGCTGGCGCTCGCGGGCGACGAGCCCGTGGGCACCGCGGCGCTCAAGCGCACCGGCGCCCACGCCGAGGTCAAGCGCGTCTTCGTGGCGCCCGCCGGCCGCAACCGGCGGCTCGGCGCGCGGCTGCTGGCCGCCGTCGAGCAGGTCGCCCGGGAGGCCGGCTACGCCGAGGTCCACCTGCAGACGGGCTACCTCCAGCCCGACGCCCACCGCCTGTACGAGCGCGAGGGCTGGCGCCCGGTCGCGCCCTTCGGCCCCTACGAGAAGGACACCGTGATCAGCCGCTGCTACGCCAAGTCCCTGACCCCGCTGCTCGTCGCGGCGGCCCTGCCGCCCGTCTCCGACGCGGACGCTGCGATCGCGCTCCTCCGCGCGCTCGACGACGCCGGGGTGGACCTCGCTCTGCTCGACGACGACTACCTGGCCGGCGCCGTCGACGCCCCCACCGTCGCGGCTGCCGCCGCGTCCCGCACCGCCCGGATCGGCCTGGTCCCGCGCGTGCGCGTCACCCACACCGAGCCGTTCCACGTCGCCAAGGTCGTCCAGACCCTCGACTGGACCGGCGCCGGGCGCGCCGGCTGGCTCGTGGGCGTCTCCCTGTCCGACGCCGAGGCCGCCGCGTTCGGCCGCCGCACCGCACCCGACGCCGCGGAGGCATGGGCCGAGGCCCGCGACGTCGTCGAGGTCGCCCGCCGCCTGTGGGACTCGTGGGAGGACGACGCCGAGATCCGCGACGTCGCCACCGGCCGCTTCGTGGACAAGGACAAGATCCACTACGTCGACTTCGAGGGCGAGCGGTTCTCCGTCAAGGGCCCCTCCATCGTGCCGCGCAGCCCGCAGGGCCAGGTGCCGGTCGTGGTCGAGGTCTCCGGCGCCGACGACGACCCGGCGCTCGCCGTCGCGGTCCGGGACGCCGACGTCGTGCGCGTGCACGCTGGTGTCGGGCTCGCCGCTGCCGTCGGCCGGGTGCGCGCCGCCCTGGAGGCGGCCGGCCGCCCGGACGTGCTCGTGCTGGCCGACCTGGACGTCACCGCCCTTGCCGCCGCCGAGCCCACGGCCCCGCACGCCGCCAATCCGGGGGAGCGCCTGGCCGGCGTGCTCGCGGGCTGGCGCACCGCCACGGGCGCCGACGGCGTCGTGCTCACCGGGACGGTCGCCGACGTCGAGGCCGCGGCCCGCGTGGCCGCGGAGGTCCAGCCCGAGCCCGCGGAGCCGAACGAGCCCGCGGACGCCCCGGCCGCCGTCGGACACACCCTCCGGGAGCGGCTCGGCCTGCCCCGCCCCGCCAGCCGCTACGCCACCCAGCCCGAGCAGGAGACCGCACGATGACCGCCACCCGACCCGACGGCACCCGCGCCGACAAGCGCCGCGTGCACCTCGGCGCGCACTTCCCGGGCGTCAACGCCACCACCATCTGGTCCGACCCGCGGTCGGGCAGCCAGATCGACCCCGCCTCGTTCACCTACCTGGCGCGGGCGGCCGAGGCCGCGTTCTTCGACGTCTTCTTCCTCGCCGAGGGCCTGCGCCTGCGTGAGCACGCCGGGGAGATCCACGACCTGGACGTCGTGGGTCGCCCGGACTCCCTGACCCAGCTCGCCGCGCTCGCCGGGGTCACGGAGCACATCGGCCTCGTCGCCACCCTGAACACCACCTACAACGAGCCGTACGAGCTGGCGCGCCAGCTCGCGTCGCTGGACCTGGTCTCGCACGGACGGGCGGGGTGGAACGTGGTGACCAGCCACGACGCCTTCTTCGGCGCCAACTTCCGCCGGGGCGGCTACCTCGCGCACGCCGACCGGTACGCGCGCGCCGAGGACTTCCTGGCCACCGCCGTCGAGCTCTGGGACGCCGCCGCCACGGGCGAGGTCGTGACGCACCGCAGCCGGTTCTTCGACGTCGCGGCCCGCCCCGCGACGCCGCGCGCGCCGCAGGGACGGCCCGTGGTGCTCCAGGCGGGCGTGTCGCCTGAAGGGCGGGAGACCGCCGCGACCTACGCCGACGCGATCTTCTCCCCGTTCGCCGAGCCGAACGCCGGCCGCGACTTCTACGCCGACATCACGGCGCGGCTGGCCGCCCACGGCCGCGCGGAGGACGACCTGAAGATCCTCCCGGCGGCGACGTTCGCGCTGGGGGACACCCACGAGGAGGCGGTCGAGCGCTCCCGGCACGAGCGGCGGGCGCAGGTCAGCCCTGCGACCGCCGTGCGGTACGTCGAGACGGTCTGGGGCCGCCGCTTCGACGGCCTGGACGTCGACGGCGCGCTGCCCCCGCTGTCCGACGTCGTCGAGGGCGTGGAGCTCACCGCCGGCCGGGCCACGGCGCACCGCGACTCGCGCGCGCAGGCCGCCGACCTGCACGAGCGCGCGCAGGCCGGCGGCCTCAGCGTGCGCGACGTCGTCGTGGAGGCCACCACCCGCGGCAGCCAGCTCGTGGGCACGGCCGCCGAGGTGGCCGTGGAGATCGACGAGCACGTGCAGTCGAGGGCCAGCGACGGCTTCATGCTCGTGCCGACCATCACGCCCACGGGCCTGGACGAGGTGTTCACCGACGTGGTCCCGCTGCTCCAGGAGCGGGGCGTGTTCCGCACCCGCTACGCGGGGGAGACCCTGCGGGACACGCTGGGCTCGCGGACGCCCGCCCCCACGGCCATGGTTCACTGACCCCGTGACACGACCGCTGCGCAAGCTGGGCTTCCTGACCATCGGCCTGTTCGACCCGGAGCACCCGCGGGCCGGGCACGAGGCCACCCTGCGGCTCATCGAGCTCGGGGAGCAGCTCGGCCTCGACAGCGCGTGGCTGCGGCACCGCCACCTGCAGCACGGCATCTCCTCGCCGGTGGCGGTGCTCGCCGCCGCGACGCAGCGGACCAGCCGCATCGAGCTGGGCACCGCCGTCACGCCCCTGGGCCTGGAGAACCCGTTCCGCCTGGCGGAGGACCTCGCCACGGTGGACGTGCTGTCCGGCGGCCGCCTCAACCCCGGCGTCAGCGTCGGCCCGCCCATCCACTGGGAGCACCTGCGCGACCACCTCTACCCGACCACGTGGCAGCACGAGGACTTCTCCAAGGCGCGCGTCGAGCGCCTGCTGCACAACCTGTCGGGCGGCGCGGTCTCCACGTTCGAGGGCACCGAGGGCATCGAGACCTACTCGACGCGCATCCAGCCGCACTCGCCCGGGCTGCGGGACCGCGTCTGGTACGGCGCCGCCTCGGCGTCGTCGGCGGCCTGGGCCGGGACGGCGGGCCTGAACCTGCTGACCTCCTCCGTGCTCGACGCCGGGGACGCCGACCACGCGGACTTCGCCGCGCTCCAGCGCGAGCAGATCGACCTGTTCCGCGGCCTGCACCCGGCGGGGGAGGACGCCCGGGTCTCGCAGGGCCTCGTGGTCATCCCCACCGACGGCGCGACCCCGGAGCAGGTCGCCCGGTACGAGGCGTACGCCGCGGCCCGGCTGCCGCGCACCGTGGCGCCCGTCCAGGCGGGGCCGCGCCGCATGCTCTTCGCGCCCGACCTGGTGGGCCCCAGCGAGCAGCTCGCCGAGCGGCTGAGCGCGCACGCCGGGTTCCAGGGGGTCGACGAGGTGGCGTTCGCGCTGCCGTTCACGTTCGACGAGCCGGACTACGCGCAGATCCTCACGGACCTGGCGACCCGCCTCGGGCCGCTGCTGGGCTGGTCGCCGGCCACCACCTGACGCGCGTCGCCAGGCCGCCGCTCGGCGCTCACACCGGCTGGGCCGCCTCGACGCGGGCGTCGAGCATGCGGACGGTGGCGTCGACCGACCCGAGGGTGGCGGCGTCGTGGGAGACCAGCAGGGTCGCCGCCCCGGTCTCGCGCGCCAGGCCCGTGATCAGCTCGACCACCTGGGTGCCGCGCTCGTGGTCGAGGGCCGACGTCGGCTCGTCCACCAGGAGCACCTGCGGCCGGCCGACGAGCGCCCGCGCGATCGCGACCCGCTGCCGCTGCCCGCCGGACAGCCGCGCCGGCCGCCGGTCGTGGAGGCCGGCGAGCCCGACGGCGTCCAGCAGCTCCAGGGAGCGCTCGCGCAGGCTCGCCGGCCGGTGCCCGCGCAGGTGGGCGTGCAGCTCGAGCTGTTCGAGCGCGGTCAGCGAGCCGAGCAGGTTGGGCGACTGGAAGACCATGCCGATCCGTTCGAGCCGCACGCGGGTCGCCTCCGCCACCGTGGTGGTGGGCGTGAAGACCGTCTCGTCGCCGATCGAGACGGTGCCGCGGCTGGGCGGGGTCAGCCCGGCGGCCACGGCCAGCAGGCTGGACTTCCCGGCCCCGGACGGGCCGAGCAGCGCGGTGGTGGTCCCGGCGGGGATCGTGAGGCCGACGTCGTCCACCGCGGTGAGCGTGGTGTCGCCGTCGGGGTAGACGAGGGTGATGCCGTCCAGGCGCAGGTCCATGGGTTTCTCCTTCGTGGGTGTGTGGGGTGGGCTGCGGGCGGTCAGCGGGCGGCGAGGGCGGCGTGCGGGTCGACGCGCGCCACCCGGGCCACGGCGACGCCCGCGCCGACGAGCCCCAGCAGGATCAGGCCGCCGGCGGGCACGAGGGTCGTCGCGGCGGTCAGGACGACCGGGACGGCGTCGGGCAGCAGGGCGGCGCCCGCGGCGGTGAGCGCCGTGCCGATCCCGACCCCGCCGACCAGCAGGACGGCGGCCTGCCCGAGCGCGTCGCGCAGCAGGTAGCCCGTGGAGGCGCCCAGCGCCTTCAGCACTGCGACGTCGCCGGTCCGGCTGATGGTCCAGACCGTGAAGAACGCGCCGACGACGAGGGCCGAGATGACGAGCAGGAAGGCCTGCATCGTCGTCAGCGACGTGTTCTCGCCCACGAAGGAGGACACCGCCGAGCGGGCGTCCGACGTGGTGACCGTGGTGGTTCCGAGGGCGTCGTCCGCGGCGGCGAGCCCGGCGTCGCCGGTGCCGGTCGTGGTCAGGGCGACGACCGTCGCGACGGGGCCGTCCGTCGCGGCCTCGGGCCCGCGGGCGCCGACGGCCTGCCAGTCCTCCAGCGTCGTCCACACCACGGGCGTGTGCGAGAACGACTGGTCCACGTCGACGGTCCGCGCGACCGTCAGCCGTTGCCCGCCGAGCGTGACCGTGTCACCCGCGCCGACGTCGAGCGCGTCGGCGGCGCCCGGGGTGAGCACCACCGTGCCGGGCTCGACGTCGGCCCCGGTATCGGCGCCGCTGTCCCCGGGCACGAGGCCCGTGCCCGGGGCCACACCGAGCGCGGTGACCGCCGCCGTGGTGCTGCCCGACTCCGCGCGGGTGGTCGCCACCCCCAGCGGCTGGGCGGACGCGACGCCCGGCTCCCGTGCCCAGCCCTTCCACTGCTCCTGGGTGACGCGGGACGCGGTGAACTCCGGGGAGTCGCCCGCGGCGGGCATCGAGAACGCGACGTGGTCGGCGGACAGGTCGGTCACGGCCGATGTCGACTCCCGCGCCAGCCCCGCCGTGAGGGAGGCCAGGAAGGTGACGAGAAAGGTGATGAGCACGATCACCACGGACATGAGGACGAAGCGTCCCCGGGCATGCTTGAGATCGCGCAGGGCGACGAACACGAGATTCCTCCGAACGGTTGCCGGTACGGGTACCAGCCTCCGCGCCGGGCGGACGGCGGTCATCGGCGGCGCGTGTGATCGTGCGCCGTCGAACGGTGGACCGGAGGTTCAACCTTTCGGACGATGCGCGGGTCCTTCCGCTGGCTATCGTGGACGGGTGACCCGCCCTTCCTCGTCCGCGGCGACCTCGTCCCCGGCGACGCGCGGCCTGGTCGTCGGGCTCGACCTCCTGCTGGCGGTCCTGGTGGTCGTCGCGGTGGTCCAGGCCCCGCCCGGCGTGGGGTGGCCCGCGGCGCTCGCGGGCGGTGCGCTCCTGGCCGTCTACGTCGCGGGGCGAGCCGTGGTCCGGGTCCACGAGCGGTCCGTGGACACGCCGCGGGGCGCCTGGTGGCCCGACGTCGCGTGGGTCGCCGGCCTGACCGCCCTGTGGCTGGTGCTGCTGTGGCTGTCCCCGGCGGGGCTGTGGGTGGCGTTCCCGCTCATGCTCCTGCAGCTGCACGTCCTCGGGCCGCGCCGCGGCGTCGTCGCGGTCGCCCTGACCGCGGTCGTCGCCGTCGCCGACGGTCTGCTGACCCGGTCCGGGCCGGGGGAACCGTGGACCGGGTACGTCCTGGGGCCCCTGCTCGGGGCGGCCGTCGCCGTGGGCGTGGTGCTCGGCATCGAGGCGTTCGTCCGCGAGGCGCAGAGCCGGCAGCGCACCGTGGACGAGCTGACCCGCGCACGCCGCCACCTCGCCGTGGCGGAGCGCGAGCGGGCGGTCACGGACGAGCGCGCTCGCCTGGCCCGCGACATCCACGACACCCTCGCGCAGTCGCTGTCCGCGATCGAGCTCCTGCTGCGGGCGGCAGAGGACGCCGTGGGCTCCGACGAGGACCGGGCACGCGCGCTCGTCGGCCAGGCCCGGTCCGCCGCGCGCGACGGCCTGGCCGAGGCCCGGCGCGTGGTGCAGGACCTCACGCCCGCCGACCTCGACCGCACCACCCTGCTGGGGGCGCTGCGCCGGGTCGCCGATCGCACCGCGGCCGGCCTCGACGGCACCGGGTCGAGCCCCCTGGCGGTCACCGTGCACACCGTCGGCCCCCCGCGACCCCTGCCCGTGCCGCTTGAGATCGCGCTGCTGCGTATCACGCAGTCCGCGCTCGCCAACGTCGACGAGCACGCCGGCGCGTCCCGGGCGGAGGTCACGCTGACGTACGAGCCCGGCAGCGTCACCCTCCGCGTCGCGGACGACGGCGTGGGCCTCGACCCGGCGCCCGCGGCTGGGTCCGGCGGACGGGGCTTCGGCATCCCCGCCATGCGCTCGCGGGTGCGGGAGCTCGGCGGCGAGCTCACGCTCGAGGGGCAGCCCGGCGCCGGGACCGTCCTCACGGTCACCCTGCCGGTCCGGCCCGGGGAGGACACATGATCGACGTCGTGGTCGCCGACGACCACCCGGTGGTCCGGGCCGGGCTCCGCGCCGTGATCGACGGCCAGCCGGACATGCGCGTCGTCCACGAGGCGTCGACCGCCGAGGACCTGCTGCGCTGGCTCGACGGCGGGGGCCGGGCCGACGTCGTCCTGCTCGACCTGCGCTTCGGCGACACCCGGATGAGCGGCGCGGAAGCCACCGGGAGCATCGTCCGGCGGCACGCGACACCCGTGCTCGTGGTCACGACCTACGGCACCGACGCCGACATCCTGGCGGCCGTGGAGGCGGGCGCCACCGGCTACCTGCTCAAGGACGCGCCGACCGAGGAGCTCGCCCGCGCGATCCGCTCCGCCGCCGCGGGCGAGGTGGCGCTCGGCGCGGACGTGCAGCGGCGGCTGCTGGGGCGCGTGCGCACCCCCGCCGAGACCCTCAGCGCACGCGAGCTCGAGGTGCTGCGCCTGGTCGCCGCGGGGCGGTCCAACGACGCCGTCGCCCGCGAGCTCTTCCTCTCGGTGGCGACGGTGAAGTCGCACCTCGCGCACATCAACACCAAGCTGGGCACCCAGTCGCGGACCGAGGCGGCGGCCACGGCGCGGGAGCGCGGGATGCTCTGACCCGCCTCGCCGGGATCACGCTTGCCCCGGGCACGGCACCCCGGGACGATGTCCCGCATGACCACTCCCACACCCTCCGAGCCCCGCCGGCCGGTCCCCACGCGCGCTGTCCTCGCGGCCCTCGTCGTCGTGGGGCTGGCTCTGCTGGCGGCCGCCGTCTGGTCCGGGACCCGGCCGGTGTCCTACGGCTGGTTCGCGTACGCGCCGCTGTCGGAGACGACCTACGTCCCGAACCCGGGCCTGGCGCCCGGGACCACGGCGCTGCTGGCGGGCCTCGGCGCGCTCCTGCTGGGCGGTGCGGCCGGGTTCGTCGTCGGACGGCGGAGCCTGTCCGCACCCGGCCCGGCCACCGGGAACGGTGAGACGCCCGCCGGCTGAGCACCCCGGTTTGACATGCGGCGTCGCGCCTCATGTACTCGTCGCCATGGATGACGCACACAGTCCCTGCGCCCACCGCCCGAGCCGGACCGGGGAGGTGGGCGGCTGATGGATCAGGACACGATCCTCAACGTCGCACTGGTCCTGGTGTTCATCCTGGTCGGTGGAGTCTTCGCCGGCACGGAGATCGCTCTGGTCTCGTTGCGCGAGAGCCAGATCGGCCGCCTGGAGGCGAAGGGCGGGCGCGGCGCCCGCGTCGCCGCGGTGGCCCGTGACCCCAACCGGTTCCTCGCCGCCGTGCAGATCGGCGTGACCGTCGCGGGGTTCTTCTCCGCGGCCTACGGCGCCTCGACCCTGGCCCCCGACTTCGTGCCCGTGCTGGAGAGCATCGGGCTGCCGGCCGACGTCGCCGGGACGATCTCGCTGATCGCGCTCACGCTCGTCATCGCCTACCTCTCGCTCGTCCTGGGCGAGCTGGTGCCCAAGCGGTTCGCGCTCCAGCGCTCCCAGAGCGTCGCGCTGATCGTGGGGCCGCCGCTGGACCGGTTCGCGACCCTGATGCGCCCGGTGGTGTGGCTGCTGTCGGTGTCCACCGACGCTGTGGTCCGGGTGCTGGGCGGCGACCCGCGGGCCACGTCCGAGGAGATGAGCGAGGAGGAGCTGCGCGACACCGTGGTGGCCCACGAGGGGCTGCCCGAGGAGGAGCGCCGCATCCTGCGGGACGTCTTCGACGCCGCCGACCGGTCGGTCAGCGAGGTGATGCGCCCCCGCGGGGAGGTCACGTTCATCGAGGGCGACCTGACGGTGTCCGAGGTGCTGGAGCTCGTGCAGGTCAGCCCGTACTCGCGCTACCCGGTCACCGGCACCGACTTCGACGACGTGATCGGCGTGCTGCACGTCCGGGACCTGTTCGGCGCGTCCGGGACGACGCCGGTGCGCGAGCTGACGCGCTCGATGCTCTACCTGCCGACCACGGCGCACCTCATCCCCGCGCTGTCGCAGATGCGCCGGGAGCGGCGCCACCTGGCCGTCGTGGTGGACGAGTACGGCGGCACCTACGGGATCGTCACCCTGGAGGACCTCGTGGAGGAGATGGTCGGCGACATCCGTGACGAGCACGACGCGCTCGACGGCGCCCAGCCGCCGTCGGCCGACGGGACGAGCGTCGTGGACGCCGGCATCACCATCGAGGAGTTCGCCGAGCAGACCGGGGTCGAGCTGGCCGACGGCCCCTACGAGACGGTCGCCGGCTACGTCGTCAGCCGCCTGGGCCGCGTGGCCGAGACGGGCGACCAGGTCGGCATCGACGACGTGGACCTGGTGGTCACGGAGGTGCAGGGGCGGCGCCTGGTGCGCCTGGAGGTCGTTCGCCGGGGCTGACCGGCTGTCAGCCCCGGCCGGCGGTCAGCGCCGCACGGGGTGCTGACGCTCCAGGGAGGCGCCCTCGACGTCGACGTCCGGCAGCAGGCGGTCGAGCCACCGGGGCAGCCACCACGCGCTGTTGCCCAGCAGGTGCATGAGCGCGGGCATGAGCAGCATGCGGACGACGAACGCGTCGACCAGCACGCCGAACGCGAGGCCGAAGCCGACCGACCGGATCATCACGGACTCGGCGAACACGAACCCGCCGAAGACGGCGACCATGATGAGGCCCGCGGCGATCACGACCGAGCGGCCCGCCCGGAACCCGCGGGCGACCGCGAGCCGGGCGGGGTCGCCGTGGACGTACGCCTCGCGCATGCCGGTGGCGAGGAAGAGCTGGTAGTCCATGGCGAGCCCGAACAGGATGCCGACCAGGATGATCGGCAGGAACGACAGGATCGGCCCGGTGCTGTCCAGGCCGATCAGGCTCGCGCCGAAGCCCTGCTGGAAGACCGCGGTGATGGCGCCGTAGGTGGCGAACAGGGACAGGACGAACCCGCCGGTCGCGATCAGGGGCACCAGGATCGAGCGGAACACCAGGATCAGGATCAGCAGCGACAGGCCCACCACGACGAGCAGGTAGAGCGGCAGCGCGTCGTTCAGGCTCTCGGAGATGTCGATGTTGATCGCGGCCTGGCCGGCGATGCCCAGCTCGGCCTGACCGCCGCGGTCCAGCGCCACGGGCGGCAGGTCGCGCAGGTCCCGGACCAGGGCCTCCGTGGACTCGCTGTTGGGGCCCTCGGCCGGCACCACCTGGAAGGCGGTGAGCGTGCCGTCGTCCGACGTCGCCGCGGGGGCGACGGCGGCCACGTGCTCGACGTCGGCCAGGGCCGAGCCGATGGCGAGCTGCGCCTCGGTCTGCTCGCCGTCGTCGAGGCTGGCCGGGAGGTCGGCGGAGACGAGGAGGCGGCCGTTGGCGCCCGCCCCGAACTCGTCGGCCGTGATCGTGTACGCGCGCTCGGCCAGCGAGCCCGCGGGCTCGGACGAGCCGTCGGGCAGGCCGACCCGCATCGACAGCGCGGGGATCGCCAGCGCGAGCAGGCCGACCACGGTGAGGACCGTCGTGGCGACCGCCCGGCCGGTGGACATCTCGCGGACGTGCGCCACGGCCTCGTCCTGGCCCGCGGTGGCGCGCCGGGCCCGGCGGCTGAGGATGCGCTCGCCGACCAGGCCCAGCAGGGCCGGGGTCAGCGTGATCGCGATGAGCACGGCGATGGCGACGCAGGCCGCGCCCACGGTGCCCATGAGGCCCAGGAACGGGATGCCCGTGATGTTGAGCGCGAGCAGCGCGACGACGACGGTGCTGCCCGCGAACACGACCGCCGTGCCGGAGGTGCCGTTGGCCAGCCCGATGGACTCGCGCACGTCGGTGCCGTGCAGCATCTGCTTGCGGTGCCGGTTGAGGATGAACAGCGCGTAGTCGATGCCGACCGCGAGGCCGAGCATCAGGCCGAGGACGGGGGTGACCGAGGCCATCTCGACCACGCCGGAGAACGACAGCGCGCCGAGCGCGCCGATGCCCACGCCGGTCAGCGCCGTCACGATCGGGATGCCGGCGCCCACCACGGTGCCGAGCATCACCAGCAGCACGATCGCCGCGACGACCAGGCCGGCGATCTCGCCGGGCCCGACCAGGCTCGGCACGCCCTGCGAGATGTCGGACGAGACCGCGACCTCGACGCCGTCGATGTCCGTGCCGGTGAAGTGGTCGACGACGGCGGTCTTGGACGCGTCCTGCAGCTCCAGCCGCGGCTCGGTGAAGGCGATGTTGACCTGCGCGGCCGCACCGTCCTCGGACACCACCCGGATGTCGCGGGCCAGGTCCAGCAGCGCGGTGCCCGTCGCCAGCTCCTGGGCGTTGCGCTCCAGCTCCGCCAGGCCGTCGTCGAGCTCGTCCTGCCCCTGGGCCAGCTCCTCGCGCCCGACGTCGAGCTGCGCCTGCTGGGCGTCCAGCTGCTCCTGCTGCGCGTCGAGCTGGTCGGTCGGGAAGCCCGCGGCCTCGGCCTGCGCGCGTCCCTCGTCGAGCTGGGCCTGCCCGTCGTCGAGCTGCCGCTGTCCGGCGTCGAGCTCCTCCACGCCCTGGTCCAGCCGCTCCTGCCCGTCCGCCAGCTTCTGGCGGCCGTCCGCGAGCTGCGTCTCGCCGTCCTTGAGCCGGGCGACCTGGTCGGCGCGCTCCGACTCGGCGTCGAAGGGGTCCACGACCTGCGCGACGTCGGGCAGGTCGCCCGCGTCGTCGGCCAGGGCGCTGATCTGCTCCTTCTGCGCGTCGGTGAACGCCGACCCGTCGGTGGTGGCGAACACGATCGTGCCCGAGGCGCCGGCGAGGTCGGGCAGCGCCGCCTCCAGCTCCTCGACCACCTCGGAGGAGGGCAGCCCGGGCACGTCGAAGCTGGTCGCGAGCTCGCCGGACCACGCGGTGAACGCCCCGACCGTGCCGGCGAGCACGAGCACCCAGGCGCAGATCACCGCCCACGCGCGGCGTGCCGCGCCCTTGCCCAGCCGGTACAGCAGTTCCGCCATCGGTCTCTCCTCATGTTCCAGTGGTCGAGCGCGATCAAGAATACGCGACGTTGCGTCTCGTTAATGCGCCCGTAGGATCGGGGGATGACGGAAGCGGGAGCGGTACCTCGACGACGAGGCGCCGCGCGCAGCGAGACGGCCCGGCGGGCCATCCTCAAGGCGGCCTCGTCGCTGTTCGCGACGCGCGGGTACGACCACCTGACGATCGAGGGCATCGCCGCCGAGGCCGGCGTCGCGAAGCAGACGATCTACCGCTGGTGGCCCTCCAAGGGGTCGGTCGTCGCGGAGGCGCTGCTGGAGGGCGAGCTGCTGCCCGGGCACTTCGAGGTGCCGGCCACCGGCGACGTGCGCGCGGACCTCACGGCGTGGCTCGAGGACCTGTCCCGCTTCGTCGACGACCCGGGCAACGCGCCGTTCATCCGGTCGCTGGTCACGGCGGCGGCGGAGAACGCGGACATCGGCGCCCGGCTCGACGAGGCGCTGGGCGGCTCGGAGCTGACGACCCGGGTCGAGGACGCCGTGGCGTCGGGCGAGATCTGGGCGCGGACCCCGGTGCAGGAGGTGGTCGACGCGCTCGTCGGCGCCGTGGTGACCCGCGCGCTGCGCCGCGTGCCGGCCACGCCGGACACCGCGGAAAGGTTCGTCCACCTGCTCCTGCGCTGACGGGCGGGAGCAGGGCCCGCGTGCGAGTGACGCCCGTCCATGGCGACAGTAGGGGCACACGCCGACCGGGGGAGCCGCAGATGGAGAGCAAGATCGAGGAGGCCCTCGACGGCGGCGAGATGCCGCCGGTCGGCCGCTACCGGCTCGACCTGCTCACGGAGACGTGGTCCTGGTCCCGGGAGGTGTACGTCATGCACGGGTTCGAGCCCGGCGAGGTCGTCCCCACCACCGGGCTGATGGTCTCCCACAAGCACCCGGACGACCTGGGCAACATCGACGGCGCGCTGCGGCGGTCGGCCGAGTCGGGCGAGGCGTTCAGCTCCGTGCACCGGATCGTCGACACCCGGGGAGAGACGCGGACCCTCGTGATCACCGGCCAGGGCTACCGCGAGGAGGGCACGGGGGAGGTCACCGTGCTCTCCGGCTACATCATCGACGTGACGGACTCCCACCGCGCGGCCGCCGCGCGCGACGCCACGGCGGCCATCCAGGCATCGGCGGAGCGCAGGGCGGCGATCGAGCAGGCCCGGGGGATGCTGATGATGGTCTACTCCGTGGACCACGACCTGGCGTTCCAGCTGCTGCGGCGAGTGTCCAACGACACGAACGTCCCTCTGCGTGACATCGCCCGCGAGCTGGTCGGCTTCGTGGAGTCCTCCGTGCCGGCGGCGCCGGAGAGCCGCGGCCTGGTCGACGAGTTCCTGCGGTCCGTCAGGTCGTCCGGGCGGGACTGAGGGCGGCGGGAGCCGCCACGTCCCCGCGGCGACTCAGGACGGCGGCTCGGGGGCGCGCGGGCCGGACAGGACGGCGATCACGTCCGCCGCGGCGCTCTGCCTGCTGGTCAGCTCGATGATCCGGCGGGCGACGTCCCGCACCGCGACGTTCGTGTCGTTCGAGGCGCTCCGCATCCGCTCGAAGGCCTCGGCGGAGCTGATGCCCAGGGCGAAGGCGATGATGCCCTTGGCCTGCTCGATGGGGGCGCGCGTGGCGGCGGCGGCCTGGATGGACGAGCTCGCCGCCCGGTTGGCCTGGGCCTTGATCCCGGCGGTCACGTCGATGAAGTACCCCACGAGCTCGACGACGCGGCGGGTGTCCGGGTCGCGCCGGCCCTGGCCGACCACGGCGAGGGTCCGCTCCTGCCCGCGGGCGTCCATGATGCGGTGCACGCTGCTGAAGGGCTGGCCCGTCGCCGCGGCGACCTCGCTCGGCACCTGCCGGGCGGAGGGCAGGTCGTCGGGGTGCTTGTGCGACAGGATCAGGGCCGTGGTCGGCACCACGTCGCCGGGCTCGAAGCCATGGATGCGGTAGATCTCGTCCGACCACCACCACTCGTCGGTGGCCAGGTCATAGCGGTACCGCCCGACGGTCTGGTTCACCCCGAAAGTGAGCGCGTGCTCCACTTCCATCGGTTCTGCGGTCAACGGCAAGCCTCCTCGTGCGCTGTGCGCCGACGAGCCGCGTCCTGACCCGCGGTAACCCTAGCCTGACTGGACCCGTGCTGACACATCGGCAGGAAGCCCGCGGTGGGCACGCGGCCGGCGCGGGCCGGGGGAGCCGGCCCGGGTGATTTCCTGCCGGGTCTGACTGAGGCCGACCGGGTCGGCTCGGGACGCGCCCGGCGCGGCCGGGTGATCGACGGGTGATCAACGGGGTGATCCAGCGGATGATCAACGGGTGAACTCCGGCGGGTGCCGGAATGGCTTTTATGGCCGCACTCTCGGGCGATCGGGAGAGATATTCTCGACGTCGTCGGCCGGACCGGCACCATTGCCAGGTCCGGAGTATTCACTCGGGTGAGAAACGAGTCGTCTCAACGGGTCGGACTGCTTGAAATGCGTACGGGATCGCTGGCCCGAGTGGTTGAAAGGTGTACCGAAATGGCGCGCGCCTGACATTCTCGTGACGGTGGCTGAAATTCTGCCTGATATGTTTGATCTTGGTAGTTCCCGTTCTGGGCGGGAATTGCTGCAGGATGGCCCCGCCCTCCGCTAGCGCCCCGCGAAGAGCCTGGTCATGACCCTCCGCGAGGCGGCTCAGGACGGCGCTCGTGCAGTGCTCGGCGCGATGTTCGCGCCGGGCACTTCGCGTGGCCGCACCGGGTGGGTTGCCTCCACGGCGTGCTCCAGGAGGTCCTGCATGATGTCCGCGTCGTCGTGGTCGCCCTGCAGCGCGGACACGATCTGGTTGGCCGCCAGCCGCACGGGGATGCCGGCGATGTCGGCGGCGTCGACCAGCATCTGCGTGGCCGTCTCCTCGTCGACGCGGTGCGACACGACGACCACGCTCTTGGCGCGCTCGATCATCACCTGCCCGACGAGGCCCGTCGGCACGGTCTCGTCGGGCGGGCGCCGGTCGAGAGCAGCGGCGCGCTCGACCACCTCGGGCTCGCTCAGGATCACGGGCGAGGCCGGCGACGGCGGCGGAGGGCCGGTGGAGAGGACGGGGGAGGCTGGTTCGGCGTCGCCGACCAGCGTCCAGGACTGCCTGTGCGTGGGCATCATGAGGTTCCCGGTTCCGTAGGGAACGGAAAGCCACTTCATGACTCGAACTCCCGAGACTAGATCAGATCGGGTGAATCAGGAAGTCCCCCTGCCCGGGCCGCCCCCGCGGTGTCCCGCGGGGGCGGCGTGCCAGGTCAGGGCGCGGTCACGGTGAACGGCGCGCGCAGCAGGTCGGCGTCGCGCGAGGACGGGCCGACCAGGAGCTCGAAGCCGCCGGGCTCCACGACGCGGCGGCCGGCGGCGTCGACGACGCTGCAGTCGCTCACGGGCAGGTCGAGCTCCACGGCGAGGCGCTCCCCGGGCGCCAGGTCGACCTGCCGGTAGGCCTTGAGCTCCTTGTCGGTCCAGCTCACGGACGTCACGGTGTCGCTGACGTAGACCTGGACCGTCTCCCGTGCCGGGCGCGCGCCGGTGTTGGTCAGCGTCACGGTGGCGTGGACGGTGCCGTCGGGCGCCACGGTCTCGCCGGCGAGCTGCAGGTCCGAGTACTCGACCGTGGTGTAGGACAGGCCCTGGCCGAACACGAACGCGGGCTCCTGCGTCAGGTCGGCGTACCGGACCCCGTGCTGCCCGCGGATCTGGTTGTAGTAGACGGGCTGCTGGCCCACGTGGCGGGCGAACGAGATGGGGAGCCGCCCGGAGGGCTCGATCAGGCCGAGCAGCAGCTCGGCGACCGCCCGGCCACCCTGCATGCCGGGGTTGGCGGCCCAGATCACGGCCGCGGCGCCCAGCGCGGACTCGGGGAGCACCAGCGGCTTGGAGGCCATGACCACGACCGCCAGCGGTGTGCCCGTCGCGGCCAGCGCGTCCAGGAGGGCGACCTGCCCGCCCACCAGCTCCAGCGTCGCGGTGGACTTGTACTCGCCGACCAGCTCGACCTGGTCGCCGACGACGGCCACGACGTAGTCCGCGCCCTCAGCCCGCGCGACGGCCTCGGCGATCAGCTCCGGGTCGGGGTCGCACGGGACGGCGATCTTGGGCCGGGGCTGCCCGTCGGGCAGGGTGTCGCCCTCGGGCGGCGAGACCAGGGTGACGATCTCGGCGCCGAGCGCCGACGAGACCGTCCAGTCCTGGGGGGTCAGGGCCTTCAGGCCGTCCAGGACCGTGGTGATCATCTCGCGCGGGTGCCCGTCGGGCAGCCAGTCGGCCTGCCCGGAGCTGCCGGCCCAGTCGCCGAGCTGCGCCTGCGCGGCGTCCGCCAGCGGCCCGACGACGGCGACGCGGCGGGGTGCGCCGTCGCCCGCGCCCGCACTCCCGCCCGTGGCGCGGCCGCCGTCGTCGAGGGCGCCGAACCCGCCCGCGAGGGGGAGCGCGGCGTCCGTGTTGCGCAGCAGCACCAGGGACCGGCGCGTCAGGTCGAGGTTCACGGCGGCGTGCGCGTCGGAGCCGATCAGCGCGGCGTCGCGCTCCAGCGTGGGGCGCCGCGGGTTCTCGAACAGGCCGAGCTCGAACTTGAGGGTCAGGATGCGGGCGACCGCGCGGTCGAGGTCGGACTCCACCATGAGGCCGCTCTCGATGGCCTCCTGGGCGCCCTCGAAGAACTGCGGGGTGGTCATCACCATGTCGTTGCCGGCCCGGACGGCCGCGGCCGCGGCGTGGGCGTGGTCGGGCTGCACCTTCTGCTCCCAGACCATCCGGCCCACGTTGTCCCAGTCGGTGATGAGGGTGCCGGTGTAGCCCCACTCGCCGCGCAGCACGTCGTTCAGCAGCCAGTCGTTGATGGTGATCGGCACGCCGTCCATGGACTGGTAGCCCAGCATGAACGTGGCGCAGCCCTCCTTGGCGACCCGCTCGAACGGGGGCAGGAACCAGGACCGCAGCTTGCGGCGGGAGATGTCGGCCTCGGAGGCGTCGCGGCCGCCCTGGGTCTCGGAGTACCCGGCGAAGTGCTTGGCGGTGGCCAGGATCGCGGTCGGGTCGGCCAGGCCGTTGCCCTGGTAGCCGCGCACCATCGCGGAGGCGAGCTCGCCGATCAGGTACGGGTCCTCGCCGAACGTCTCGTCCACGCGCCCCCACCGCAGGTCGCGGGCGATGCAGAGCACGGGGCTGAAGGTCCAGTGCACGCCGGTCGCGGCGGCCTCGACCGCCGTGACGCGGGCGGCCTGCTCGACCAGCGCCGGGTCCCAGGACGCGGCCATGCCGAGCTGGGTCGGGAAGATCGTGGCGCCCTCGAAGAACGAGTGCCCGTGGATGCAGTCCTCGCCGACCAGCAGCGGGATGCGCAGCCGGGTCTGCTCCACGAGGTCGTGCGCGAGCCCCACCCGGTACGGCGAGGTGTGCAGGATGGACCCCACGTGCTTGCGCAAGATGTCGCCCTCGTAGTCGCCGCGGGCGTCGAGCTGCAGCATCTGGCCCACCTTCTCGGCCACGGTCATCCGGGCCAGGAGGTCGGCCACCCGCTCGGGGACCGGGCGGCGCGGGTCGAGGTAGGCGGCGTCGGCCCCCGGACCGGAGCCCTCCTGCGGCTCCTGGGCGTCCGTCCCTCGTCGCTCCACCAGCTCGCGCTCGTTCACCACTGCACTCCCTTGCCTCTACGATCGTGTCCGGGAAAACTTACAGGGTGGTAAGCGTCTGTGGGGACACGGTCTCGCCGGCGGAGGCTCCCGTCCTAGTCCGCGGTGACGGGCGCGAGGTTCTTCGCCGCGAGCCAGGCCAGGGTGACGTCGGCGACGTCGCGCCAGCCGGCGTCGATGGTCAGCGAGTGGCCGCGCCCCTCGAACTCGTGGTACTCGGTGACCGAACCCGGGCTGGCCTCGTACATCTTGAGGACCTCGAGGGTGACGGCCTTGGGCACGGTGTGGTCCTCGCTGCCCGAGGTGAGCAGCAGCGGGCCGCGTACGGCCTCGTGGGTCTCGACCGCGGCGGGCGAGTTCCGCGTGAAGTTGGCCGTGGCGTCCTCGAACAGCGGCCGGCCGGGGCCGGGGATGGTCCAGGCCTCGAAGAGCGCGTCCGACTCCTCCTGCGTGAGGGTGTTGCCGAAGCTGTAGCGGAACTGCTTGGCCGTTAGCGCGACGGTGCGCTTCTTGTTCGCCGGGTTGCCGAGCACCGGGAAACCGGAGCGGAGCTGCGAGAAGGGCAGCGTCTTGACGCCCTTGATCGGCGCGGGGTCGATGGCGACGGCGGCGACGGCCAGGTCGTTGGCCAGGAGCTCCTGGGCGATGAGGCCGCCGAAGGAGTGCCCGACCACGATCGGCTTGGTGTCGAGGGTCTCGATGTGGTCCGCGTAGTGGTGGCAGATCTGCTCGATGCCCACGTCGTCGAGCGCGTCGGCGGCGGCGCGCGTCGCGGCCACGGTGTCCGCGTCGCCGGGCCAGCCGGGTGCGCTCGGCGCGTAGCCGCGCTCCGCGAACAGGTCGACCCAGGGGGCCCAGGCGGACGAGTGGATCCAGAGGCCGTGGATGAACACGACGGGTGTCTTCGGCATGCGGGATCTCTTTCCGGGGAGGAACTGCGGGGGAGGAACTTCTGGGGGAACAGCAGGGACTGACGCCCGGGGACGTCAGAGCTCTTTGGTGAGGCCGCCGTCGATGAGGAAGTCCGCGCCCGTGACGTTGCCCGCCCGGCTGGAGGCCAGGAGCAGCACGAGGTCGGCCACCTCCTCCGGCTCGGTGAAGCGTCCGGTCGAGAACCCGCCGCCCGCCTCCACGATGCGGCGCCGGGCCTCCTCCGGCGAGACCCCCATGCTCTTGGCGACGGTCGCCGCCACGCCGTTCTCGCCGAGCCACAGCGGCGTTGAGACCGGGCCCGGGCTGACGGTGTTGAAGCGCAGTCCCTGCGCGCCGAACTCCTTCGACAGCGACTTGGAGAGGTTCCACACCGCGGCCTTGGTCGCCGAGTAGTCGATGACGCCGGGGTCGGGCAGGTAGGCGTTGACGGAGCAGACCGTCACGACGTTGCCGCCGCCGCGCTCGACGAGCAGGGGGATGGCGGCGCGCGTCGTGCGGACCATCGCCATCAGGTTCAGGTTGAGGGTCGTCTGCCAGTCGTCGTCGGTGACGTCCAGAAACCCGGTGGTGCGCGGCTTGAGGGCCCCGACGTTGTTGACGACGACGTCCAGGCCGCCGAAGTGGGCCGCGCGCGACACCAGCTCGGCGGGCGCGTCGGGCTCCGCGAGGTCGATGGCGACGGCGAGCACCTGGCCGGCGTCGGAGAGCGCCACGAGCTCGTCGGTCACCGTCCGCGCGCCGGCGACGACGTTCGCCCCCTCGGCGACCAGCGCCCGGGTGACGGCCAGACCGATGCCCTTGCTCGCGCCGGTGACGACGGCGACCTTTCCGGCCAGTTCGAGATCCATGCCGGTGACGCTAGACCTGCCGGGCGTGCTCCGGACGGTCCGTGGGTGTCCCTGCTGGGCTCACCCTTCCCACTTGTCCGACGTCGCCTCCCGTGCCGTCGCCGGCCAGCAGCCGCATCGCCGCAGCGCTCGGCGTCCCGGGCTCGGCGAAGTAGAGGAACAGCGACTGGCCGTCGGTGCCGATCAGCGGGAGGCGCTGGTAGCCCAGCACGAGATCGCCCACCATCGGGTGCCGCAGCTCGTGCGTGCCGTGGCCGGACACCCACACGTCGCGCCGCGCCCAGAACTGGCGGAACAGCGCGCTGCTCGCGGTGCCCTCGGCGACGAGCTCGGCGAGCCGGGTGTCGCCCGCGCGGGTGTCGGCCATCGTGTGCAGCAGGGCCACCGAGCGGGCGGCCAGGCCCTCCCACTCGACGTGGAACACCTGCTCCGACGGGTGCGTGAAGAGCGAGAGCACGCTGTTGACGCCCGGCCGGTAGTTCGGGTTCAGCGCCCGCGCCATGGCGTTGGACGCGAGGACGTCCATGTACCGGTTGTGCACGACGGCGGACGTGACCGGCCACAGGTCGATCAGCCACCGGGTGCTCTCGTGCACGACGTCGCCCGGGTCGACGACGACGGGCGCCTCACGCAGCCCGGCCAGCCCGTGCAGGTGGGCGGTCGCCGCGGGGTCCAGCCGCAGGGCCCTGGCCAGGGCGTCCAGCACCTGCCCGGACGGGTTGCCGTCCCGGCCCTGCTCGAGACGCAGGTAGTACGCGGTGCTGATGCCCGCGAGCACCGCGACCTCCTCCCGGCGCAAGCCCACGACACGCCGCACGCCCTCGTCGACCGCCAGGCCGACGTCGGCCGGTCGCAGCTGCTCGCGCCGCGCCCTCAGGTACCGGGCCAGCCGGCCGTCCGCGTTCATGCCTCACGATACTGCTGCCCGTTCCCCGGCCAGGGCCGGGGAACGGGTGGTTTCCGGGCCGCGCAGGCGGCGGCCCGCGCACAGCACCGTGGCCCGGGCCAGCTCGTCGAGGGCGTCCACGAGGACGACGTCGGGCAGGAGGCCCGGCGGGGTCGCCCGCGCCGCGACCGGCAGCTCGGTGCAGCCCAGGACGACCGCGCCCGCGCCGCGCGACCGCAGGTCCGCGATCACGCCGTCCAGTGCCCGCAGGTCGCCGCCCGCCCCCGCCTTGACGCCGTCGTAGACCAGGGAGGTGACGGCCGCCTGGCCCACGACGTCGGGCACGAGGGTCTTGACGCCGCGCGCCGCGAAGGCGTCCGCGTAGAGGCCCGAGGCGATCGTGCCCTCCGTCGCGAGGAGGCCGACCGCCTCGGGTGGCGCTCCGCCGTCGTCCACCGCCACGCCCACTGCCGCGTCCACCGCCACCTCGACCGCGGAGAGCAGCGGGACCGGCGTCGCCGCGGCGACCGCGCCCGCGAAGGCGTGCGCCGTGTTGCAGGGCAGCACGAGGAAACCGGCGCCGGCCGCCGCGAGCCGGCGCGCGTCGGCGGCGAGCACCGGCCCGGGGTCGTCGGCAGAGCGTCCCAGCACGAACGCCGTCCGGTCCGGGACGGTCGCGTGCTGCAGCACCACCAGGTCGACGTGGTCCTGGTCGCGCGCCGCGTCGGTCCACCGGATCACGCGCTCCAGGAACAGGACCGTCGCGGCCGGCCCGACGCCGCCCAGCACGCCGACCAGCGTGCGCCCGGCACCGGGTCCGGCATCGGCACCCGGCCCGCCGTCGTCAGGCAACGCCGCGCTCGCCGGACGGGACCGGCTCCCCGGGCCGGCCGTTCGTCTCGTCCGCCGTCGGCGCCGGGTGGAACTGCGCGAACTTGCGCACCTGGTTCAGCTCGGCGAGCCGCACCCAGGCGTCGCGCCGCGGCGACCGGTCCCCGCCGTACTTCAGCGGGTGCACCGCGCGGGCGCGGCGCAGCCCGGCGCGGACCGCCGGGTCCTGCACGTAGCGGTCCAGCAGGAAGCCGGGGACGATCCGGTACAGCACCTCCAGCGGCTCCGCGGCGTCCGGCCACTCGCCCTGCAGGTGGTCCGCCATCCAGAAGTCGGCGGGGTTCAGGCCGCTCGCCGTCAGGTAGTGGTTGGACCGCCCCGTGCGCGGGTTCAGCTCGAAGAAGACCCCCTCGCCGGTGCGGGGGTCCACCTTCACGTTGAAGTTCGCGAACCCCGTCCAGCCCAGGTGCTCCACGAGCCGGCGGGCGTCCGCCTCGACCTGCGGAAGCCGGCCGGTGAGGATCGCCGCCGGGTTGCCCAGGGTGCCGGGCGTGTGCTCCTCCAGCAGCACCCGGCCGCCCCACGCCATGCGCACCGTCCCCGCGCGGTCGGAGTAGGTGGTCATGATCCGCATCTGCGCGTCGTCGCCGGGCACGTACTCCTGCACGATCATCGGACGCCGGTACCCCGCGTCCCCGGCGGCCCGCAGCAGCGCGGCCAGCTCGTCCCGGTCGCGCACCAGGTGCACCTTCGACTTGCCCGGGAACGACACCCGGTGCCACGCCGTGTTGTCTCCCGGCTTGGCGATCAGCGGGTAGAGCAGGTCGAGGTTCCCGACCTGCTGCCCGCCGTCGCGGACCTCCGTGCGCGGGTGCGGCACCCCGAGCTCCTGGCACAGCGCGGAGAACCGCTGCTTGTCCATCACCTCGTCGAGCAGGCCGACCGGCGGGTAGGGGACCACCGCCACGTCCGCCAGGCGCTCGCGGTGCTCGGCGAGCGCCCGGACGTACCAGTCCACGCAGGTCACGACCATGACCGGGGCCTGCGCCGACGCGGCGACCCGCCGGACCAGCTCGACCATGACGTCGGGGTCGTCGAGGCGCGGCTCGACGACGTTGGAGATGATGCCGGAGCGCGCGACGTTCGGCGTCGGGCGCACGGACGCGACGGTCGACCGGACGCCGAGGCTCTCGTGGAAGGCCCGGGCGAGGCTGTAGGCGCCGGCGTCGCCACCGAGGACGACGGGGTGTACCGCTGGGAGGTTCCTCATGCCACCTCACACGTCCGGCAGGCGAGGAAGGTTGTGCCCCGGACCGGGTGAAGTGCGCTTTTCGGGCAGGTGCCGGGGTGGGGTCAGGCGGTGCCCTCGGCGTCCAGCGCGTCCGTGAGCAGCGCCACGAGGGCGTCGAGCTGCACGTCCGTGGACGACGCCTCGTCCTCGTCGTCCGCGCCGTCGAGCGCCCGGCCGGCCAGGCCGGACTTGCTGTCGATGAGCGCGGCGATCGTGGAGTCGATGGTCTGGGCGGCGATGACGCGCCAGGCGGTGACGGGCTCCGACTGGCCGATCCGGTGGATGCGGTCGATGGCCTGCGTCTGCTCGGCGTAGGTCCAGGACAGCTCGGCCAGCACCAGGTTGGAGGCCACCTGGAGGTTCAGGCCCACGCCGGCGGCGGTCAGGGAGCAGACGACGATCGACACGTCCGGGTCCTCGACGAACGCGGTGATGTTCTTCTCGCGCACCTTGGGCGTCTGGTCGCCGCGGATCGAGGCGTAGCCGATGCCGCGGTCGGCGAAGATCTGCTCGGCCTGGTCCATCACGTCGACGTGCTTGGCGAAGAACACCACCTTGCCGACGTTGCGGGCGAGCTGCGCGGCGTAGTCGGCGGCCAGCCCGGCCTTGGCCTGGCCGATCCGGCGGACCATGGTGAACACGTTCTCGCCCTTGGCCTTCGAGCTGGAGTCCTTCAGCTCGGCCGCCGCCACCCGGCGCGCGAGGACGAGGTCCACCCCGTCCGTGACGACGTCGTCCACCACGGAGCTCTCGGCGCGCGCCTGCACGGCGGACCGGTAGCGCTCGACCAGGCGGCGGGCGAGGGCCTCCTCGGAGGCCCGGATCGAGCGGCCCGCCGCGCCGTCGAGCTCGACCGGCATGTCCGCGACCCGGCGGGCGGGGATGTCGGCGACCACGTCGGCCTTGCGGCGGCGCACGATGCCCATGTCGATCACGCTGGTCCGGGCTGCGGCGTAGAACCCGGGGTCGGCGGGCGTGAGCCCGGTGTCCTCCAGGGTGCCCAGGAGCGAGGCGAGCGGCTTGGTGTCGTCGATCCAGCCGAGGAACTGCCAGATCGCGCGGAAGTCCTCGATGTCGTTGATCAGCGGGGTGCCGGTCAGTGCCATCAGGAGCGGCTTGGCGCTCCGGGTACGGATGCGCTCGGAGACGGCGAGCACGTGCTGGGAGCGCTGGGAGCCCTTGTTCTTGATGAAGTGGGCCTCGTCGACGATCATGCCGCGGAAGCCCAGGTCGCCGAGCCAGCCGACGTGCCGGTCCAGGATCTCGTAGTTCACGATCACGACGTCGGCGAAGCCGTCGATCTGGTCGCCGTCGCCGTGGACCACGGTGGCGCTGCGGCGCGGCGTCCACAGCTCGACCTCGTGCGCCCAGTTCGTCTTGACCACGTTGGGGGCCACGACCAGCAGGGGGTAGGCGTCGGCCGCCTGCGCGGCGAGCAGCGCCTGCGCTGTCTTGCCGAGCCCGGGCTCGTCGGCGAGCAGGAAGGTGCGGTGCCCGCGCGCGGTGGCCTCGACCACTTGGGCCTGGTGCGGCATCAGCGTGCGGCCGTGCGGGGCGGACACCGTGCGGGGCTCGGGCAGCGGCATGCAGGCGGGGGCGCCCGCGCCGGCGTACTCGAAGGACCGGAACAGCGGTTCGAGCAGCTCCCAGCCGGCCAGCCGGCGGACCTTCGGGGCCTGCCGCTCGGCCGCGGCCTCGAAGTCCGGGGCGAGGAAGGGGTTCGCGAGCTGGCGGGAGATCACCGAGCGGGGCACCACCTGCTTCTCGGCGCCGGGCGTGGGCGCGGCGGGCGGTGCCGGCGGGGGCTCCTCGGGCGGCTCCAGCCCGCCGGCGCGCATCATCGTCGCCTTGAGCTCGCGCGCCGCGTCGGAGACCCGGGCGTCCTCGGCGAGCAGCTCGAGCAGCGAGGTGTCCCGCGCGGCGATCTTCGCGAGCTGCGTGCCCACGGCGTCGAGCCGCTTGAGCTGCTGGGTCCGCTTCGACTCGCTCAGCTCGGCGTCCTCCCGGACCCGGGTGCGCTCCTCGCGCATGAGCAGTGCCACCACCTGGAACTTCGTGCGCACGGCCGGACGCGTCGGCGGGCGCCGCACCGCGCCCTCGACCTCGTGCGCGGCGTCCGTGAGCACCGGGATCATCCCCTGCTCGGCGGGACGCGGGGAGCGGCGCCGCGGGGCGCCGGACCCGGTCCGCGCGCGACCGGACCGGCGTTGGCCTGCTCGTGCCACATCTGCTCCTTCGTTCCATGCGTACCGCGACAGCGGCGGCACACGACGTGCCGCACCACACGCCGGGGACGTCCGGACGTGCCGGACGACGGGGCAGTCGGCCCCGGCCGGGGTGCTCCGGCCGGCCGCGGGATCACCGCGCGGCGATCGGCCGCGCCACCTGTGTCCCGTACTCGTCCCGTGGTGTTACGCCGATGGTGTCACGTCGCGGGGTGTTTCGGTGAACCGGCGTGTGAGGCCGTCGTGGCTCCCGCTGGATAAGATCCCGGAGCAACAGGTCAGGTCCACGGTCCGGCAGCCCGGTCCACACCTCGGGCGGGCCTCACGGAGAGAGCGAGGTCGAGCATGGCGCAGGGCGGCAAGCGGCCCCCGACCATGGTCGACGTCGCGCGCGCCGCGGGCGTCGCGCACATCACCGTGAGCCGGGTCGTCAACGACGAGCCGACGGTCAGGCCGGAGACCAGGAAGCGCGTCCTGCGGGTCATCGACGAGCTCGGGTACCGGCGCAACGACAGCGCGCGCATGCTCAAGAGCGGCCGGTCCACGATGCTGGGCGTCGTCCTGGCGGGCTCGGAGCTGTTCGAGCTGCCGCGCGTGCTGCTCGGCATCGAACAGGCGGCCAAGGCGGCCGGCCACTGGGTCAGCCTCGCAAGCTGGCAGGGCGGCACCCACGAACAGCTCGAGCAGTGCCTCGGCCGGCTGGTCGGCCAGGGCGCCGCCGGGGTGGCGGTCATCGCCGACCGGCCCGTCGCCCTGGAGGCCCTCGACCGGACCGTGGCCCGCGTGCCCATCTCCGTCGTGATGTCCGGCAACGTCGCCAACCCGGCGATCGGGTCGGTCGAGCTCGACCAGGAGCAGGGCGCCCGCCTCGCCGTCCGCCACCTACTCGACCTCGGCCACCGCTACATCGTCCACCTCAGCGGGCGCATGGAGACCTTCGACGCCCGCGCGCGGGTCGAGGGCTGGCGGGCCGAGCTCCAGCGCGCGGGCATCACCGAGCCGCACCTGCTGCACGGCGACTTCAGCGCGCGGAGCGGGCACGCGCTCGCCACCGAGCTGATCGACGCCGGGCGCCTGCCGACGGCGATCTTCAGCGGGAACGACCAGATGGCGATCGGCGTGCTCTCCGCCCTGGCCGCCCGCGGCGTCTCCGTGCCCGGCGACGTGTCGCTCGTCGGGTTCGACGACATGGCCGGAGCCGACTACCTCGTGCCCGCCCTGACGACCGTCCGGCAGGACTTCGTCACCCTGGGCCGCCTCTCGATCGAGGTGCTCCTCGACCTGATCGGCGGCGGCGAGGCCAAGCACCACCTGCTGCCACCGTCACTCGTGGTGCGTGCCTCCACCCGCGCCCTCTGAGACCTGCTCCGGGACGCCGTACCGGACGCCGCGGAAGACCACCGGCCCGGCGCTTGCGGGCGCCTCGGCGACCAGCCCCAGCAGGACGCCGGTGAAGCCGCCGGCCGTCTCCGTGCTCAGCACGGTGTGCGGGAACGTCGCCAGCAGGTGCTCGCCGGCGTCCGAGGCGCACCGGAACGCGTAGGTCTCGCCGTCCGACCGGACGTCGAGCGTGACCTCACCCGCGACCGGCACCTCGGGGCCTGCGACGTCCTCGCCGTTCAGCCGTCCGGCCACGCGCGCGACGACGCCGCCTGCCCGGCGGACGAGCCGCGCGGCGAGGAACGTGTTCTCGTCCTGGAAGGCGACGACCCCGGCGTCGTGCTCGTCGATCCGGCCCGTGTCGAGCGCGGCGCCGAACTCGAACGCGTGCATGTCCTGGCGCCGGGCCAGGAACGCGGGGACGCCGCGTCCCGAGAGCGGGACGGGGCGCGGGGGCAGGGTGACCACGTCGCCCGCGACGTCGGCGGCCAGCGGGCCGCGCAGGGAGAGCCAGTCCGCCGGGCGGTCCGTCGTGACGGGCAGGCCCGGCTCCACACCCCGCACGCGCCCGGCGCCAGGGGCGAGGACCGGCCCGCCCTCGTCCCACCCGGCGGGCACGAGCAGCACCTCGCGGCCGAGGGTGTGGTGTCCCCGGACGGGGCGGACGCCGAGGACCAGCGCCCAGGTCTCGCCGTCGGGCGTCTCGACGAGGTCGGCGTGGCCCACGTTCTGCACGGGCTCGTCGGCACCCAGGTGCCGGTGCGTCAGCAGCGGGCTGCGCGGGTCGGTCCGGTACGGGCCGGTCACGTGGTCGGCGGTCGCGCCGGTGACGGCGTGGTTCCGTTCCGTGCCGCCCTCCGCGCCCACGAGGTGGTAGCGGCCGTCGCGCTCGTAGAGGTGCGGGGCCTCGACCCACTGCCCGGTCAGGGCCCCGTGCCAGAGCACGTGCTCCGGCCCGACCAGCGTGCGGGTCGGCAGGTCGAGCTCCCGCAGCCAGATCTCGCCCGGCCCGGTGGCGCCGTCCGCCGTCGCGTCCCGGGCGGCGGTGAACCAGGCGCGGCCGTCGCGGTCGAAGAAGAGCGAGGGGTCGATGCCGTCGGCCTCCAGCGGGACGGGGACGCTCCACGGCCCGCGTGGGTCGGTCGTCGTCGTCAGGTAGGTCGCCGCCCCGCGCTTGTCCCGGGCGATCGTGAACACGACGTAGAACACGCCCTCGTGGTGGCGGATCGTGGGCGCCCAGACGCCGTCCGCCACCGCGCTGCCGTCCAGCGGGAGCCAGCTCTCGCCGGCCAGCACGTGTCCTACCAGGTCCCAGGTGACCAGGTCACGGCTGTGGTGCACGGGGATTCCGGGGTGGAAGGCGAAGGTCGAGGTCACCAGGTAGTAGTCCTCGCCGACCCGGCACACCGAGGGGTCGGGGTGGCAGCCGGGCAGCACGGGATTGGGGACCAGACGCATGTGCGCTCCTTTGCGCGAGGGGTCGCGTTTGACGAAATGGCAACGTTGCCATCAGCATAGGGGCACTTCCCGAGGACCCCTGCAACGAAGCCGCCGGGGCCGGCCGGAACACATCGAAGGAGATGTGCGATGAGCACACACAGCAGTGGAGCAGGGCGCCCCCGCCGCGTTCTCGGCACCGCCGCCGCCCTGGTGGCGGTCAGCCTCGGCCTGGCCGGCTGCGCCGGTGAACCGGCCGCGGAGGGACCGGTGACCCTGGAGTTCTGGACCTGGTCGCTCAAGGAGGCGGACCCGGCCGCGCAGGCGATCGTCGACCAGTACGAGGCCGAGAACCCCGGTGTGACGATCAAGCTGTCCGAGGTGGGCGGCACCCCCGAGACGTCGTCCAAGCTGTTGGCGGCCGACCGCGCCGACGAGGTGCCCGACGTCGTGCAGGTCGAGTACCGCGCGCTGCCGTCGCTGGTGACCGCGGGCGTCGTCCGGGACATCACCGAGGACGTCGAGCCGAACCGGGAGGCCGTGGCGGACAACATCTGGGCGCTCAGCACGCTCGGCGGCAGCGTCTACGGGGTGCCGCAGGACATCGGGCCGATGATGCTCACCTACCGCACCGACCTGTTCGAGGAGTACGGCGTCGAGCCCCCGGCCACCTGGGCGGAGTACGCCGAGGCCGCCGAGAAGATCCACGCTGCGGACCCGGACGTGTACCTGGCCAGCTTCTCGGCGACCCAGCTCGAGTTCTTCGCGGCGCAGGCCACCCAGGCGGGTGCCGAGTGGTGGGGGACCGACGGCGAGACGTGGTCCGTCGGCATCGACGGGGACGCCTCCCTGGAGACCGCCGACTACTGGCAGGACCTCGTGGAGCGGGACCTGCTGTCGGTCGAGCCGCTGCTCACGCCGGAGTGGAACGCCAAGGTCAACGACGGCAAGATCCTGAGCTGGGCGGCCGCCGCCTGGGCGCCGAGCGTCATCTACTCGGTCGCGCCCGACACCGCGGGCAAGTGGGCCTCGATCCCGCTGCCGCAGTGGACGCCGGGCGACGCGTCCGTCCCGTTCCTCGGCGGGTCCACGTACCTCGTGCCCGAGAAGTCCGAGCACGCCGAGGAGGCCGCGAAGTTCGCCGCCTGGCTCGGCGCGTCGGACGAAGGGTCCGAGCTGCTGCTCACGCTCGACCTGTACCCGGGCGGCAACGCCGGGCGCGAGGCCACGCTGTCGAACGACCCGCCGCGCCTCATGCCGCAGCAGGAGGACTTCTACGAGGTGGCCGACCAGGTCATCGACGACACGACGATCCCGGTCGTCTGGGGCCCGAACGTCAACGTCGCCACCAACGCGTTCGGCGACGCGCTCAACGAGGCCGCCCTGAACGGCACCCCGTTCCGGGACGTCTACACGACGACCCAGGAGACGGTGGTCGCGGACCTGGAGAAGTCCGGGTTCACCGTCGAGAACCCATGACCGCCGTGGCACCCCCGCGCCGGCGCGCGGGACGGCGCGCGGGCCGGAACCGGGAGCTCACCCCGTGGCTCTTCGCGACGCCGGCGATCGTGCTGTTCGTCTGCTTCCTGCTCGTCCCGATCGGCTACGCGCTCTACCTGAGCTTCCGCGGGTCGCGCATCGAGGGCGGGGGAGCCTTCGGCCGGCGGACCGAGGGGTTCGTCGGGCTCGACAACTACGTCGCGGCGTTCACGAACCCCGAGCTGCTCGCGGGCTTCGGCCGGTCACTCGTCTACGGCGCGATCGCCGTGCCGAGCGTGCTCGGCCTGGCCCTGCTCTTCGCGATCCTGCTCGACACGCCGCGGGCGCGGCTCACGGCCTTCGCGCGGACGGCGATCTTTCTCCCGTACGCCGTGCCGGGCGTGATCGCGAGCCTGCTGTGGGGCTTCCTGTACCTGCCCAGCACCAGCCCGATCAGCTACGTCGCCCGTGAGCTGGGCGGTACCAGCCTCGACTTCTTCGCCTACCCGACCCTGTACTTCGCGCTCGCGAACATCGCCCTGTGGTCGGGGGTCGGCTTCAACATGATCATCATCTACACCTCGCTGCGGGCGATCCCGCAGGAGATCTACGAGGCCGCCCGCATCGACGGCGCGAACGAGTGGGCCATCGCGTGGCGCATCAAGGTCCCGCTGGTCACGCCGGCGCTCGTGCTGACCGGGCTGTTCTCCGTCATCGGCACGGTGCAGCTCTACAGCGAGCCCGCCACGCTTCGTCCGCTCGCGAACACCATCTCGTCGACCTGGGTGCCGCTCATGGCCATCTACCAGGAGGCGTTCGGCAACGACAACCTGGGCGGCGCGGCCGCGGCCTCCGTGCTCCTGGCCGTCGGCACGCTCGTCCTCTCGCTGATCATCCTGCGCTTCTTCCAGCGCCGAGCGTTCGGAGACGCCTGATGACTGTCCTCGCAGCCTCCCGCCGCCCCGCGGCACCGTCCACGGTGCCCCGACGTCGGCCGCGGTTCTCCCCGACCGCCACGATCGTGCTGGTCGTGGGCGCGGTCTACTGCCTGGTCCCCGTGGCCTGGGTGGTGGTCGCCGCCTCCAAGTCGCCCCGCGAGCTGTTCACCAGCTTCTCGTTCCTGCCGGGCTCCGGCCTGGCCGACAACCTCGTGGACCTGGCGACCTACGGCGGCGGCGTGTTCTGGCAGTGGGGTGCCAACAGCATCCTGTACGCGGGGGTCGGCGCGGTCGCCTCGACCGTGGTGTCCGCGATGGCCGGGTACGCGCTGGCCAAGTTCCGGTTCCGGGGGAGCGACACGCTGTTCGCCGCCATCCTCGCCGGCGTCCTGGTGCCGGGCATCGTGCTGGCGATCCCGCAGTACCTGCTGCTCGCGCAGCTCGGCCTGGCCGGGACCACGTGGTCGGTGCTGCTGCCCTCGATCATCAACCCGTTCGGGATCTTCCTGTGCCGGGTGTTCGCGCAGGCCGCCGTCCCCACCGACACGCTCGAGGCGGCCCGGCTCGACGGCGCGAACGAGGCGCGGATCTTCACCACGATCGTGCTGCCGATGATGGCGCAGGGGCTGGTCACGGTGTTCCTGCTGCAGTTCGTCGGCATCTGGAACAACTTCCTGCTGCCGTTCATCATGCTCTCCGACCAGCGGCTGTACCCGATCACCCTCGGGCTGTACACGTTCCTGTCCCGTGGTGCGGGCGACTCCGACCTGTACCCGCTCGTCATCACGGGCTCGGCCGTCTCGGTGATCCCGCTGATCGTGATGGTGCTGCTGCTCCAGCGGTTCTGGCGCGCCGACCTGCTGGCCGGCGGACTGAAGGGCTGAGCAGGGGTCTCAGAGGTCCAGCCGCTCGTCCAGCCAGTCGAACATGCGCTGCTCGGTCAGCTCCCGGGCGAGCGGCTGGCAGTGGGACGCGGCCCCCTCGTCCTGGGTGAAGCGCACGAGCGTGGCGCCCGGCACCAGGCCCGCCAGCTCCGCCGACTGGGGGAAGAACTGGTCGCCGTCGGGGTCGGTGACCAGCAGCGGCGTCCTGATCTGCGCGGCGAGCTCGGGCGTCAGCGCGTACCGGGACACCTCGTCGAGCACGGCGGAGTAGCCCTCGACCCCGTACGGGCGCGCGCGGAAGGCCCAGGTCTCCCGCGCGGCCCGGCCGCCCGGCAGTCGCATGCCCAGGCGCATGTCGCGGTCGAACTTCTCCTGGTGGCCCTTGCGGTACTCGTCGAGCACGGCGTGCGGGATGTTGGTCAGCCACGACCGGCCGACGTCGACGACGCCGCCGTCGGCGACCGCCGCCGCGAACCGGTGCTCGAACGCGAGGGCCCGGGGGACCCAGTACCCGCCCTGGCTGATGCCGTAGACGGCGACCCGGTCGTGGTCCACGTCGTCGCGGGCGGCCAGCCAGTCGACGACGGGGGTGAGCACGTGCTCCCAGTCGGGCCGGAACGGGACGCCGCGCTCGAACAGCATGGACTGCTGGCCCGGCCCGTCGAACAGCAGCACGGCGTACCCGCGCTCCAGGGCGCCCTCCGCACCCTCGCACCACAGGCCGCTGACCGACCCGTCGCTGCCGTTGACCATCACCAGCACCGGTCGCGGTGCCCCGGACGTGTCGGGGCGGAAGAACCAGCCGGGCAGGCTCGACCCGGCGTAGGGGATCGCGACGGCCTGCGCCGGCCACCGGCCCTGCTCCACGAAACCGTCCCAGGCGGCGCGGTGCTCCCGGAAGGTCGGCAGGAGCTCGGAGGTGTCACCGTCGAGCCCGTCGACCGCCTCGACCGCGACGCCCAGGTAGTTCGCCGCCCGGAGGTAGGCGCGCGCCGCGCTGACGGCGTGCCCGGCGTCGGCGCACTGCCGGGCCTGGCGGGCGGTGTCCTGGCCCAGCGTCTGCCACGCGGTGAACCACCCGCGGTGGTCCTTGGGCCTGACCCGGGCGATCGTGGCGAGCACCTCGCCGGGCTCGGAGCCGCCGCGGGCGGCCCTGCCGAGGATCGAGCGGACCTCGTAGTCCCACCCGCCCTCGTAGAAGCCCGCGGTGTAGACCTCGTGCGAGCGGGTGCCGTGCCGGTCCAGCCGGTCGACGGTGAGCGCCGCGGTGGTGTCGGAGACTGCCATGATCTCGACCCCCTTGATGGGTGGGCGGGAGACCGGCGGGGGAGACGGGCTGACGGGCCGGCCTGCTTGCAGACTAGGTCGCGGCCCGGCCGGGCGCGCCCGCTCCGGGCAACCTCACCCGCTCGGCCCGGGGCCTGCGCGGGCGGTCGGCTGCTGGGTGGGATGCCCGGTCGAGCTCGTTCCCGGGAACTTTTCCGCCGCTGTCCAGTTGACCCTGCGTGGACCCGGACGTGGAAGGAACGAGGATGTCGGTACGCGCGCGGCTGCTGCGCCCCAGGACCGGTTCTGTCGCGACGGAGAACCGCGCCCTGCTCCTCGCGCTCGTGGCGCTCACGGTGGGCCTGGCGGTGTCGTTCGCGGTGTTCGTGGGCGGGTCGGTCCCCCTGTTCGGCGGGGAGTCGGCGGGCGTGGTGGCGGCGGGCGCCTCCGGCGTGTCCGGGGCGGCGGCGTTCTGCACCGGGTACCTCCGGTCGTCCCGCGTGCCGCGGGCCGAGGCGCGGGCCGCCCGGCGCACGGGCAGGTGGTCGGCCTGGTGGACCGGCCGGTGGCGGCGCCCGTTCGACGCCGTCGTGCTGACCGCCACCGCGGCCGGGATCGTCATGCTGCTGACGGCCTCGGTCTTCGCCGTGTTCGACCTGGCGTTCCGTGAACTGCGCCTGGACGCCCTGATGGCGGCGGTGCTCGTGGGGCTGTCGGCCGCGGCGTCGGCCTATGCGCTCACGCTGGTCTCCGCCGAGGTGACGTCGGTCGCCATCGCGAACCTGCTCGCCCTGTTCCTGGTCAGCGGGTCGCTGGCGAGCATGCTCTCGGCCAACGACCCGCACTGGTGGCATCTCAACTTCAGCGCGCTCGGCGTGGGCGGCGGGTTCTCCGCTTACGCGTTCAACATCACGCTCGTCTTCGCCGGCCTGGCGATGACGACGCTGACCCACCACGTGATCGGCGACCTGCGCACCCGGGCCTCGGGCGGGGAGCTGCGGCGGCTGGAGATCCTTCGCACGTGGCTCGTCGCCGTCGCCGCGCTGCTCGTGGCGCTCGGCTGGGTGACGGTCGAGGTCGCCAGGGTGCTGCACACCGTCATCGCGTCCGTCATGACGGTGCTGTTCGCCGGTCTCGTCGTCGCCACGCCGTTCCTCGTCCCGCGCCTGCCCCGGACCTTCCTCGTCACGTCGTCGTTGTTCGTCGGCGCGTTCGCGCTCGTCGTCCTGCTGATGTGGCCGGTGGGCTACTTCAACCTCACCGCCGTGGAGTTCCTCGGGTTCTCCCTGCTGCTCACGTGGCTGTTCCTGTTCGTCCGCACGGTCGCGGCCTGGATCCAGGACGACCGTGCGGACGAGGGAACCGGGTCAGCCGTGGGCGTCGGGACCGGTGCGCCCGCCCAGGTGGCGGGCCAGGAAGCGCTCCAGCGTCCGGTAGAGCTCGATGTTGCTGTCCTGGTTGATGAACCAGTGGCCCTCGGTCTCGTTGAGGAGGTACTCGACCTCGGCGCCGCGGGCGCGCAGCGCGTCGACGACCCGGTCGGAGTGGTGCCGCGCGACCCGGACGTCGTTGGCGCCGTGGATCAGCAGCACCGGCGCGGTGATGTCGTCCACCCGGCTGATGGGTGAGCGGGCGAGCATGTCGGCTCGCTGCCGCGGGTCGTCCGGGTCGCCGATGTAGCGTAGGTAGCTGTTCTCGGCGCTGCGCCGCGCGAACGGGACCACCTGCTCGACGAGGTCGACCAGGTCGGACATGCCGGTGTAGCTGACCGCCGCCGCGAACCGGTCCGGCGTGAACGCGGCGCCCACGAGCGCGGCGTAGCCGCCGTACGAGGCTCCGTAGACCGCCACCCGGTCGGGGTCGGCCCAGCCCTGCGCGACCGCGTGGTCGACGGCGTCGACCAGGTCGTCGTGCATGCGCCCCGCGAACTGGCCGATCGCGGCCTGGGTGTGGGCCTTGCCGTAGCCGGTGGAGCCCCGGAAGTTGACCTGCAGCACGGCGTAGCCGCGGTTGGCCAGGAGCTGCACCTCCGGGTCGTAGGTCCAGCTGTCGCGGTACCACGGCCCGCCGTGCACCAGCAGGACGGTCGGCAGGCGGTGCGGCTCGACGCCGACCGGCAGGGTGACGTGGCTGGGCAGGTCGAGGCCGTCGCGGGCGGTGAGGGTGACCGGGGTGACCGGCGCCAGGCGGGCGGGGTCGAGGTGCGGGTACGGCCGGAACAGGAGGTCCGCCTCGCCCGTCGCGTGGTCGTAGTACCAGGTGACGCCGGGGTCGCGGTCGTGGTTGAAGTCCACCACCCAGTGCCGGGCCGTCACGTCGGTGGACACGTGGCCCAGGTCGCCGTCGGACAGCTCCTCCAGGCGGGGGAGCACCTCGGCGAAGTGGGCGTCGAGGGCGTGCACCTCCTGGCGGGCACCGAGGTAGCGGGCGCCGAGCAGCGCCCCGGTGCCGGGGTGCACGATCAGCGACGACGGGTAGCGGGTGTCGGCCTCGGGACGGGGCGTGTCCAGGTCCGACGTCGGGTGGCTGTCGACGCCGGTCTCCTCGCCCGTGTCCAGGTCGACCCGGACCAGCCGGGTGCGGTCCGAGCCGCGCACCGAGCTCGCCCACAGCCCGTTGCCGTCCGGAGTGGGCACGGCCGGCAGGGGCCCGAACGGGTAGTCGGTACCGGGGAACCGGGCGATCGTGCGCCGCTCGTCCCCGGTCCACTGCGAGAGCACGTGGTCGCCGCCGTCCTCCATGCTGAACGCGAGCAGCCGGCCGGTGGTGTGCAGCCAGGTGATGACGTCGCCGGGGTTCTCCGCGACGGGGGTCAGCTCCGCGGTGACCAGGTCGAGCTCGAAGACGTCGATCAGGTCCGGCCGGCGCAGGTTGAGCTGGACGAAGGCCGTGCCCGGCCGCTCCGGGTCGAGCTGCGCGTGGAGCAGGCGCACCCCGTCGTAGGGGGTCAGGTCGGCCGCGGGCTCGTCGGGACGGGCGGGGTCGGCGCGGTGCAGATGCCAGTTCTCGTCGCCGTCGGTGTCCTGGAGGAACAGGAGGTAGCGCCCGTCGGCGGACCAGAAGAACGAGTCGATGTTGCGCCGGGCGTCGGAGGTGACGCGGCGGGCGCCGCCGTCGGGCGTGGTGTCGGGGCTGGTCCAGTCCGAGTCCAGGTCGCGGACGAACACGTTGAGCCGCTCGCGCCACGGGGCGAGGTAGGCGACCTGGGCGCCGTCCGGCGACAGGACGGCGCGGCTGCGGGTGGGCAGGCCGAAGAAGTCCTCGACGGGGATGAGGGGCGACGGGGTGGTCATGGTGGGTCCTCGCTCTCGGTCGGTGCGTGTCCCCCGAGTCCAGACCCTGACGTCGCGTCGTACTCAACCCCGGTGCGAGTGACCCGGGTCACTCCCCGCCGGGCAGGGCCAGCCGCCGCTGGACCCTCCGCAGGACGTCGCGCTGCGCGGGCCGGAGCGTGCGTTCGGTCAGCTCGTCCAGCAGGCCCGCGGCCCGCGCGTCGACCGGCGGCAGGTGCGCCAGCCGTGCCAGCGCCGTCCGGAGCCGCGTCACCAGGTCACCGACCAGCGCCGTGACCTCGTCGTCCGGGGTGTCCTCGTCCAGGGCGTAGAAGCGCGCCGTCAGCGCCGCCGACACGGCCGGCTCCTCGTCCACCTCGCCGAGCAGCGCCGCGAGGACCGCGGGGTCGCCCCGGCCGATCAGGTGCCCGGCCAGCACGAGCTGCTCGTGCTCGTAGCGGACCATGTCCGCGGGCAGCCCGGCCGCCGGGTCGGTCCGCCAGGCCGAGAGCTCCGGGGGGAGGTCGGGCGGCGCGCCGGTGCGACGCAGCGCCGCGATGTCGGCCCGGCGCGCCGCCAGCCGCTCGATGTCGGCGGCGGCCCGGCGGTCCAGCTCGTCGAGCAGCTCCTCGGCGGCCGCCGCGTCGTCGAGCACCTCCGGCAGCGCGGACAGCGGGATGCCGAGCGCCGTCAGCCGCGTGATGCGCAGGAGCCGCACCAGGTGCCCGACGTCGTAGTGCCGGTAGCCGCCGGACGTGCGCGGCGGCTCGGGGAGCACCCCGACCTGGTGGTAGTGCCGCAGCGTCCGGACGGTCACGCCGGCCAAGCGGGCGAGCTCGTTGCTGAGCACGCCGGTCAGACGACGTCCGGGTAGGTGCCGTCGCCCAGGTCGGGGAACGGCAGCACGCCCGACGGGTCGTGGACGCCGACGCGGCGCCCGTCCAGCCGCAGCCGCCGCAGCCCTTCGAGCGTCATCCGGCGGCCGAGGTCGGTGAACAAGTGCACCCGGGTGACGTCGAGCACGACGTCGTCGACGTCGCCCGTGCCGTCCGTGGCGGCCATCAGGTCCAGCAGCTCCGTGGCCGCGGTGACCTGGACGTTGCCCCGCAGCGCGAACGTGACCGTGCCGTCCGACCGGACCACGTCGACGGCGTCGGCCCGGCCCTGGTCGGAGGCGAACAGGTGCATCCCCATGTCGCGGGACAGGCGCTCGAAGGCGAGGCGCCCGCGGTGGCTGTTGCCGTGCTGGTCCAGCCGCGGCGAGAAGGTGCCGATGCCCACCCGGTCGGGCAGCACGCCGACGATGCCCCCGGCGACGCCGCTCTTGGCGGGGATGCCGACGCTGACGAGCCAGTCGCCCGCCCCGTCGTACATCCCGGCCGAGGCCATCACCGCCATGACGTGCCGGGCGACGGCGGGGTCCATGAGGCGCTCGCCGGTGACCGGCTGGATGCCGCCCGTGGCGAGCGTCGCCGACATCACGGACAGGTCCCGGACGGTGACCAGCACCGAGCACTGGCGGGTGTACCCCTCGACGAGCGCGGGGACGTCGCCCTCGACGACGCCGTAGTTGCGCAGCATGTGGGCGATCGAGAGGTTGCGGTGCGCCGTGCCGAGCTCGGAGGTGCACACCCGCTCGTCGATCCGCAGCTCCCGCCCGGCCAGCCGGGAGAAGAACGACACGGCCCGGTCGACGCGCTCCTCCGGGCCGGCCCCCGGACCGGCCAGGAGGGAGTGCGTCGTGATGGCACCGGCGTTGATCATCGCGTTCTTCGGCCGGTGCGTGGCCCCGTCGAGCGAGAGCTCGTCGAAGGCCTCGCCCGACGGCTCGACCCTCACCGACTCCAGCACCCGGTCCAGGCCGCGGTCGATGATCGCGGCCGCGTACGCGAACGGCTTGGAGATGGACTGGATGGAGAACTCCGTGTCGGCGTCGCCGGCGGCGTACGTACGACCGAGGGTGGTGGTCAGCGCGATCCCGAAGCGTTCCGGGTCGGCCTCGGCCAGCTCGGGGATGTACGTCGCGTTGGCGCCGCTGGTGTCGCCGCGCAGGCTGTCCAGCACCTCGTCCAGGTAGTCGGGCACGGGGGTCTTCATGGGGCGTCTTCCTCGGGTCGGGCGGGGGAGGCGTGCGGGGCCGGTGGCCCCGCGATCACACCATAGGGTGACCGCTCACCGTCGACCCTGCCGGGACGAGGTCCTGGACGACGTCCCAGTGCTCGACGATGCGGCCGTCCTCCAGCCGGAAGACGTCCACGATCACCGCCGGCCCGGCCGTCCAGCCGTGCACGATGCTGTGCGTGAACACGAGGTCGCCCTCGGCCGCGGTGCGCTGCGGCTCCCAGGTGAACCCCTCCAGGCCGGGCACGGCCGAGCGCAGCGTCCCCAGCCCGTCGGGCATCTGCGGGCTGTGCTGCACGTACGGCTCGGCCCAGTACCGGTCCAGCGCCGTGACGTCCTTCTCGGCGAAGAGCTCCCGCATCGCGGTGAGCACGGTCTCGGTGTTGCGCCGGGCCCGTTCGGCCTGTTCGGCCCGTTCCGCCCGGCCGGCGCGGTCCGCCGCGTCGGCCTCGGCGACGGCGCCGGTCACCTCGGTGATGGTGCCCACGAAGGTGTAGAGGGTCCCGTCGACGGTGACGTTGGAGTGCAGGGTCGCGTTCGCGAAGTCCTCCACGTGCGTCACCGTCGCGCCGCTCGCCTCGGTCCAGGAGTTCAGGTAGACGCCGTCCCGGATCTCCTTCAGGTCGAGCGTGACCGTCTCCGCGTGGCCGTTCGGCGCGAGCCCGCCGCCCTCCTCGACGACGAAGCTGCCCTGCGACGCCGACTCGAAGGTGAACCGCACCTTCAGCCAGCCCATGTCGAACCGGTAGGTCCTGCCGATCATCCGCACGGTCATCGTCCCTCGGTCGGCGTGGTCGGCGTGGCCGGCGTGGCGAGGAGCTGGAGCTCCCAGGCGAGCGCGACGCCGGTGGCGCCGCCGTGCTCGAACAGGACCGGCCCGAGCTGGTCGGCGGTCTCCGTACGGGCCCAGTCGCGCTGCCACTCGGCGGACACGACCATCCAGGTCAGGGGCACGACGCCGGCCCGCTCCATGCGGCGCACCGCCATGTCGTGCGCCTCGGCGGAGACCCCGCCGCTGGCGTCCGTGACGACGAAGACGTCGTACCCCTCGGCCAGGGCGTGGAGGGCCGGCATCGCGACGCAGATCTCGGTCCAGAGCCCGGCCAGGATCAGCTTCTTGCGGCCGGTCCGCTCCACGGCCTCGACCACCCGGCGGTCCTCCCAGGTGTTGATGGAGGTGCGGTTGATCGGCTCCTGGTCGGGGAAGACGTCCTGGACCGCCTGGATCAGCCGGCCGCCGCGCTCCTCGATGACCGTGGTCAGGATGGTCGGCACGCCGAACACCTTGGCGAGCTTGGCCAGGCCGACGGTGTTGTTCACGACCAGGGTCGGCTCGTGGCTGTGCAGGTTGGCCACCTGGAAGGGCTGGTGGTCGATGAGCACCAGCACGCTCTCCTCGGGGGTGAGCAGGGCGTCGAGGCCGACCTTGGGGGCTTGCGTCACGATGGTTCCTCACGGTGTGTCGGGTCAGGTCCCGGGCAGGGGAACGAGCCCCTCCCGTGGCGTGGACGACGCTAGGCGGACCCTCCGGCGGGCGTCCAAGACTTGTCCCGACGTCGGACGATAGGATCTGCCTATCGATATCAGCCCGCGCGTCCTGCGCTACTTCCTGGCCGTGGCCGAGGAGCTGCACTTCGGCCGTGCGGCCACCCGGCTCTATATCTCGCAGCCGTCCCTGAGCCATCAGATCCGCCGCCTCGAGGAGACCCTGGAGACCCCGCTGTTCGTGCGGTCGAGCCGCCGGGTGCGGCTCACCGCCGCGGGCCGGGCGCTGCTCGAGGAGGCGCCGACGGCGCTGGCCGCCCTGGAGCAGGCCGTGCAGCGCACGCGGCTGGCCGGGTCGGGGACGGCGGCCACCGTCCGGCTCGGCTACACGCCGGTCTCCAGCCTCGACACGCTGACCACGCTGCTGGACGCCCTCCAGGACGACCACCCCGGCCTCACGGTCGAGGCCCGGGAGCTGTTCAGCGCGGAGATCCCCGAACGGATCAGCGCCGGCGAGCTCGACGTCGGCCTCGCCCTCTCGCCGCCGCCCGTCGACGGCGTGGCCGCCGAGGCGTTGCGCCGGGAGCCCGTCGCCGCGCTCCTGAGCACCCGCCACCGCCTCTGCGCCGAGCCCACCATCCCGCTGTCGGCACTCCGCGACGAGACGCTGCTCCTGTTCCCTCGTCGTCTGGCCCCGGCGTACTACGACGGCATCGTGGCGGCGTGCAAGGAGGCCGGCTTCGTGCCCGACATCCGCACGTTCGAGGACCCGCCCGTCAACGGCATGCTCGCCCGGCTCTCCGGCGGGCGCGAGGTCGGCCTGGCCCCGGCGTCGTTCGCGGCGCGGGCCGCGAAGGCCAGCGCGCACGTCACGGTGCGCGAGATCGTCGGCTCGCCCGTCACGGCCGAGCTCTCGGTGCTGTGGCTCGCGGACGACGCGGCGCCCGCCGTCGCCGGCGTGCTCGCGACGGCCCGCCGGACGGCCGGGCGTCTCGGCTGGCTGCCCGCCGTCGTCCCGTAGCGGCGCCGCTACGACGTAGCGGCGCCCGCCCCGGGAACCGGGACGGGCGCCGCGTCGAGCTGACTACCTCAGGAGGCGCGGCAGAACATGTCGCGCCGCGGCAGCTCGCCGTCCACCAGGAACGACGTCGCGGTGTTCAGCGCGCAGGCGTTGTCGTCGAAGACGTAGACGCCGTGCTCACCGGCGTCGACGCTGACCAGGCTCGCCCGGTCGCCGAACGCCTCGCGGACCAGCTCGCCGCCGAGCAGCGGGGTGGCCGGGTCGCGGAGGTTCTGCAGCACCATGACGTTGCGCGGACCCTCCGGGTTGACGTCCAGCGGCGGGTCCACCGGGTCGTTGTGCCAGAAGGCGCACGGGTTGATGTTGGCGGACGCCGCACCGAACAGCGGGTAGCGCTTCCGGTCGGTCTCGACGTCCTTCTGGTAGGTCGAGAGGTCCTCCGGCCACTCGGTGTCGTTGCAGGTGTAGGCCAGGTACGAGGACAGGGCGTTGTCGCTGGGGTTCGGGACCGGCTCCGTCGCCTCAGCCGGCTCGGTCGCCGCCGCCGCCGGGTCGGCGGGCACGCTGGTGTCGAGCTGCTCCGCCTGGCGCAGCGCGGCCTCGGGGTCGCCGACCTTCAGCGACTGCCACATCTGGGCGATCGTCGCGAAGGGAGCGTCCTTGTAGGTGCCGAGGAACGTGTAGAGCCGGAACTCGGTACCGCCGAAGCCGGGGACCGGCTGCTCGTCGTACTGCTTCGCCAGCTCGAAGTACGTCGCACGGACCTCGCGGGGCGTGCTGCCGAGCCCGTAGCTGTCGTCGCGCTTCGCCGCCCACTTCGTGAAGTCGGGGAAACGCTTCTCCAGGCCGAGCCCGAACCGGCGCTGCGTGTCGCGGTCGAGCGAGGTGCCGCCCATGTTGCTGTCCACGAGCACGCGGTCGCTCCGCTCGGGGAACAGCGAGGCGTACGCCGCGCCCAGCCCGCTGCCGTACGACAGGCCGAAGAAGCTCATCTTCTCCTCGCCGAGCGCCGCACGGATCGTGTCCATGTCGCGCGCCGCGTTGGCCGTGGTCATGTGCTGCATGCGGCCCTCGGGGTCGTTCGCCGCGCACTGCGCCGCCACGTCCTTGACGACCTCGGCGTGCGCGGCGACGCCCGCGGCGTCGACGGCGTACGGCGGGATGTTGCTCGTGTACGCCTGCCCCAGGGTGAACCCGCAGCTCACGGGCGAGGACTGGCCCACACCGCGCGGGTCCATGCCGATCACGTCGTAGGCGTTCAGCACGCTGTACGGGATGCCCCGGTCGTAGAGCTCTCCCGGCAGGCTCAGGCCCGAGTAGCCGGGGCCGCCCGGGTTGGTCAGCAGGATGCCCCGCCGCTCCGTGGGGCTGACGCTCGCCATCCGGGAGATGGCGATCTCGATCTGCTCGCCCTCGGGCTCGTCGTAGTCCAGCGGCACCGGGATCGTGGCGCACTCCAGCGGCAGGGTGGTCGCCACGCCGGCCGGACACGCGGCCCACTCCGGCGCCGCCGGCGGGTCGCTGTCGCCGGCGGCCGGCGTGGCCGCCAGCAGCCCTCCGGCGATCCCGGCTGCCGCCGTCAGGGTCAGGCCGTACCTGATCATTCGTCGCACGTGCACACCTCTTCGTCTCGTCCAGAACGGATGGGCCGACGGCGGTGCGTGACGACCGTCGCCCGGGCACCATCCGATCCCGGGCCGGGCGCGCGGGCCAGTGCGCCGATGTCACCCGTCGCGATGACATTCCTGGGTGAAAACAGTGACACCGCGTCATATCGGACGCCGCCGCGTGACCGGCGGGTAAACATTCCTGGCCTGTTCCGGCCAGTGGCCCCCACCGGTCGCCGCGGCCCTTGCCCCGGGTGGGTGCGGGTCGCTAGACAGCCCTCATGCACGCGGGAGGAACCGTCCAGGTCCGGGCGGAGTCAGCGGTCCGGGTCGCCGTCGTCGAGCTGCTCGCGGCGCGGGTCGCCGGGGCGTCGCCCGGCGAGCTGGCGCCGCGGTTCGGTGCGGGCGTGGACCTCGGGCTGGCTGGTGTCGGCCTGCTCGGCGAAGCGCTCGCGGTGGAGCACATCGACCTCGACACCATCCGCGCCGAGGGGGACCGGGCCGTGGCGACGGGCACCGGCCGGGCCCGGGTGCGCGCGACCGGGGTCGCCCTGGTCGGCGAGTTCGCGCTCGACGTCGCCGTCGGGCCCGATGGGCTGATCAACCGCTACGACGTCCTGGAGGACCGCTGGACCGCGGCGGGCCCGGAGTGACGGGCCGCCCGGGCTGGGCCCGGGCGTCAGCGGAGCAGGGTCTCCGTCGGTCGTTCGTCGTAGGCGCCGCGGTACGCGGTCGCGAAGTGGCCGAGGTGGATGAAGCCCCAGCGGCGGGCGACGGCCGCGACGGTGGTGGCGTGCGGGTCGGCCCGCAGGAGGTCGCGGTGGGCCCCGTCGAGGCGGGCTCGCCGCAGGAGCATGCTCGGCGTGGTGTCCAGGTGGCGCCGGAACGCCACCTGCAGCCCGCGCGTGGACAGGCCGACCGCGTTCGCGACGTCGTCGACGGTGACGGGCTCGTGCGCGTGGTCGTCGATGTACGCGACAGCCCGGCGGACGACGGCGGGCACCGCGCGGCGTACGTCGAGGTCGGGAAGGTCGGACAGCACGACGTTCGGGAACGTGTGCAGCAGGGTGAGCGCGAGGTGGTGGAGGAGCGAGCGCTGCAGGATCGGGCCGGACAGCGTCTCGCTGTGGTCCCGCATCGTCCTGCTGACGAACCGGGCGGTGTCCTGCCAGAGGCGGTCGTGCGCGGCGTCGATCGGACCGCCCGCCGTGAACAGGTGGGACGGCTGAGGCCGGCCGGCGAGGCTGGAGGCCACCGAGCGGACGTAGGCGCGGTCCACCGAGAATCCTTCGACATCCAGGTGGTCCCACCGGATGCTGACCGGTGAGGCGTCGTCGAACAGCACCCCGCCGGCGAGCGGTAGCTCGTGCCCGGCGTGCTCCAGCCGGCCGGCTCCGTTCAGGGTGAAGGCGAGCACCTGTTCCGGGGAGGCGAGCTGTCCCTGGCCGGCCCAGTCGATGGTGTGGTCGACCCAGGACAGGTCCGGCATCACCGCGGTGCGCAGCACGAAGTCGCGGAACATCGGCAGGGGGCGAAGCGCCACGCCCGGGAAGAGACCGTCGATGAGCTGCTCCATCGCGGTCGGGTCGTGTGCGTGCAGCACCGCCGTCGTGACCCCGTTGCCCATGGGGCGATCGTGGCCCTGACCTGACTTCAGTCGCATCCCAACGCGCGGGAAAAAGGGGTGAAGTCGTGGCCGTGCGCCCGTGGGCACCACGGGTGCGCCGCCGGGCACCTGGCGGACGGCGGTGGGGGGCGCGTGTCCGGCGCACGTGCGGGCGTGCCGGTCGATCACGCATCGTGGGCCTCTGAACTGGCAAGATGTCGTCGCGCGGCCGACGGCGAGCCGATGCCGGCTCGGTGCGCCCGGGCCCGCTTCGGTGCCTGTCGTATCCGAATGCATCGGCTCCGGGCCGTTCGGGCCGCTCCCGCGTCCGGGTGAGCCGTTTCTCGCGGGCGACGACCCTGGCAGGTTCGTATCGTGGGGGCGCGTGCCCTGGCGTCGCAGGGGGAGATCTCTCAAGGTTGAGACCGCACGCGATCCCGGATGCAGCCGGGGTTTCCAGTACGACGGCAAGGCGCCCCGCCTCCCCAGAGGGCGGGGCGCCTTGTTTCAGCGCAGGTTCAGCTCTGTGACTGGAGGTCCGTCGTGAAACCGCTGTTCGATCCGTCGTCCGGTGATCTTGAGAGGCTGATTCTCAGCTTCGAGCGTCAGGGCTGGCTGGTGCTGCGCAACGAGAAGTACTGGACGGCACGGTGCTCGTGCGAGTCGAAGCACTGGAAGCTGGTCCAGGTCAGCCCGCGCGCTCGGAACTACGGCAACAACGTGCGCAGGAAGCTGCGACGCGACACCTGCTGGATGGGCGCGCTGGTGTGAACCTCGACCTCGTGCTCGAGTTCACGGCCCTCGGCAGGCGCACCGACGACGAGTTCGAGGACTGCCTCGAGCGCACCGTCCGGATGCTCGGCGAGATCGACCGGGACGACATCGACGTCTCCGCGGCCCTGGCGGCGCGCCTCGCCACCTTCACCGTGTTCGACGTCGACGTGCTGCGGCCCGGCATCGGCCCCTTTCTCACCGCGGTGTGGTCCGCGCTGCGCTTCGCGGGGTGCGCGGGCCGCGAGCCGCTGCCCGACGCGCGGTGGGTCGCCCGCGAACGCCAGCTCACGCTCTCCTGAGCGCGGGGTCTCGCTGCCCGTGGTTCCGGCCGGCCGTACCGGGAAGTGCCCAGGTCCCCGCGTGGTTGACGCCTCACGTGAGGCTCTCCCTGCTGGACCGCTCCCGCACCCGTACGGGCTACCCCGACAGCGCTGCGCTGAACCACACGATCGAGCGGGCGGTGTCGGCCGAGCGGCTCGGCTACCACCGGTTCTGGGTGGCCGAGCACCACGCCGTGCCGGGGATCGCCTCGGCGTCGCCGCCCGTCCTGCTCGGCGCGCTCGGGGCCCGCACCACGAGCATCCGGATCGGCTCGGGCGGGGTGATGCTGCCGCACCACCAGCCGCTGGTGGTCGCCGAGCAGTTCCTGATGCTCGACGCCCTCTACCCGGACCGGGCGGACCTCGGCGTGGGGCGCACCCTCGGCTTCACGGCGCCCGTGCGCCGGGCGCTGCGGCACGGGTCGGACGCCCCGGACACCTTCGTGGAGGACGTCGAGGAGCTGCGCTCCTACCTCGACGGCACGGCGGCGGTCACCGCCCGGCCGGTCGCGGACCGCACCGTGCCGGTCTTCGTGCTCGCCACCGGGCGGGGACTCGCCGTCGCCGCGCGGCTGGGGCTGCCCGTCGTCGTCGGCGGGCCGTTGCTCGACCGGCCCGAGCTGACGGACGCGCTCGCGGCCTACCGCAAGGAGTTCCGGCCCTCGCCGCGCGCGCCGGAACCGTCGGTCACGGTCTCGACCGACGTGCTGGTGGCGGACACCGACGCCGACGCCCGCGAGCTGGCGCTGCCGGAGGCGTGGGCGATGGCCCGGTCCCGGCAGACGGGCGAGTTCGGCCCGCTGGAGCCCGTCGCGGCGATCCGTGCCCAGACCTGGACCAGCCAGCTGCGCGAGCGGGTCGAGTCGCAGCTCGCGCAGGGCGCCGTCGGCTCGGCCGCCACGGTGGCGCGCCGGCTCGACCGGCTGGCGGAGGCCACGGGGGCGGAGGAGATCATGGCGTTCAGCTCGACCTACGACCGTGCCGCGCAGGCGGCCTCCGACGTCGCGCTGCGCGAGCTGGTGCACGGCTAGCCTGCCTGGACCCGTCCCAGGAGGAGCAGCATGACGACGACGCAGCCCAGCCCATACCGGATCGTGCTCGAAGGCATCGACGGGGTGGGAAAGTCGACGGTGGTCCGTGCCCTGCGCGACGGCCTGGAGCCGGAGCGGTCCGTGCTGCCGGAGACCATGGCGCCCGTGACGCTCGACCTGTTCAGGGCGTACGGGCGGGATGTGCACGGAGCCCCGCAGGCGTACTGGTCGGCGGTGTCGAGACGCACGAAGACGCAGGTCTTCCTGACCGAGGGCGTCGTGCGCGCCACCTACCTCGCCGACGCGTACGGGGCGTACGAAGTGGTGCTCCACGACCGGTGGTGGCAGACGTTCCAGGCGTACTCGGAGCCCGAGGACTTCGACGACCGGTGCGCGTTCCTGCGCGACGCGCTCCCGGACGTGGACCTGGTCCTGTACCTGCGCGGCGACGTCGAGGCGTGCGCGGCTTGCCTGGTCGCGGACGACGACTGGCTCGTCCGCGAGGTGGGCGCCGACTCGATCGTCGCGTTCCTCCAGCGGCTCCAGGACCGGTACGACGCGCTGTTCGCCGACCATCCGGACACGGTCGTCGTCGACGCCGGGGTTGGTGGGCCGGACGCGGTGGCCGAGGCGGTGCTCGCCGAGATCTGCCGGCGGCTGCCGGCGTCGCGGGGCGCCGCGGAACGGCCCTCGGTACCCACGCGCTTCGCGCACCCCGACCCGCGGGACGTGGTCGCCGTCCTGCTCCAGGATCCCGTCACGAACGACCGTGAGTTCTTCGACTACCTGCGGTCCCGGTTCCCGGATCACCGTCAAGGACCGGTCGCGAAGTTGTAACACCAAGTCACATGTTCGTATTCCGAATGAAACCAAACGGTAAAAACTGGCACCTCTACTGGTTGCCATGTCGCCCACCGATCAGCTCTCCACCCGAGTGAGCCTCGCGCTCCTCGGGGTGCGCAGCGACGCTCCGGTCCGCCGTGCCGGCGGTGCGGGGCCGAGCGACGACGGACACTTCGTCATCGGCGGTGCGGGTGCCGCGATCCCGCTCAACCCCGACAGCCCGTACGTCGTCACGCAGGGTCGCCTGACCCTGGACGGCGCGGACCTCGGGATGGACGTGGAACCCGTCACCCGCCCGCGATTCTATGACCTGGTCACTTCTGACGGGACCCCCTACGACAAGATCGCCAAGCTGCACGGCAAGGACGTGCTCGCCACCACGGTGGTGCAGACGTGCGTGCGCTACGACGAGAGCGAGCGGTGCCGGTTCTGCTCCATCGAGTCCTCGCTGCGGTCGGGCACCACCATCGCGGTCAAGACGCCGGCCATGCTCGCCGAGGTGGCCCGCGCCGCCCACGAGCTGGACGGCGTCTCGCAGATGGTGATGACCACCGGCACCTCCAACGGCTGGGACCGGGGCGCCAAGCACCTGGCCCGCTGCGTGCGCGCCGTCAAGAAGGCGGTGCCCGGGCTCCAGGTCCAGGTGCAGTGCGAGCCCCCGGCCGACCTGCGCGCGATCACCGACCTGTACGAGGCGGGCGCGCGGTCCATCGGCATCCACGTCGAGTCCATGGACGACGACGTGCGCCGCCGCTGGATGCCCGGCAAGGCGACCGTCTCGCTCGACGAGTACCGCGCCGCCTGGCGCGAGGCGGTGCGCGTGTTCGGCCGCAACCAGGTCTCGACCTACCTGCTCGTGGGCCTCGGCGAGGACCCGGACGAGATGGTCGAGGCCGCGGGGGAGCTCATCGAGATGGGCGTCTACCCGTTCGTCGTCCCGTTCCGGCCCCTGGCGGGCACGCTCGCCACCGACGTCGACGGCGTGCCCGCGCCGCACCGCGCCCTGGTCGCCGACATCACGCGCCGCGTCGGCGCGCTGCTGGGCGCCGCCGGGATGCGCGGGGCCGACCAGAAGGCCGGCTGCGCCGCCTGCGGCGCGTGCAGCGCCCTCTCGCAGGTCGGGGGCTGACATGCTCGACGTCCCCACCCTGACCGGCGCGGCGCTGCCGTCGGCCGCACCCTGGACGGTCCGCCCGGCCGAGCCGCGGCACGTCACCGCGTACCGCGCGCTGCGCCGCGACGTGTTCGTTGCGGAGCAGGGCCTGTTCGACGGGCACGACCTCGACCGCACCGACGAGGACGACCGCACCGAGGTGCTGGTCGCCGTGGACGCCGCCGACCGCGTGCTCGGCGGGGTGCGCCTCGCGCCCGCCGTCGAGGCGCTGGAGGCCGCGGGCCGGGACATCGGCTGGTGGACCGGCAGCCGGCTCGTCGTCGCCCGCGGGGCGCGCGGCGCGGCCGGGATCGGCGCCGCCCTGGTCCGGGCCGCCTGCGCCCGGGCGGCCGAGCTCGGCGTGCTGCGCTTCGAGGCCACCGTCCAGGTCCGCAACCGACCGCTGTTCGACCGGCTCGGCTGGCAGGCCTGGGGCACTGCCGACGTGCAGGGCCGGCCGCACGTGCTCATGCGCTGGCCCGTCACCCGCGCGGCGGACCTCGTGGCCGCCACCAAGTCCGCGCTCGCGGCCCTGGTCGAGCCGCTGCGCGAGCACACCGGTCCCGCCGCGCTGGGCGGCGCCGGGTTCGTGGGTGACGACGGCGCCCCCGTGCCCGGCACCGACGTCGTCGCCGCGTGCGACGCGATCCTGCCCGCGATGATCGAGCGCGACCCCGAGTGGGCCGGGTGGTGCGCGGTGCTGGTCAACGTCAACGACCTCACGGCCATGGGCGCGCAGCCCACGGGCCTGATGGACGCGCTCGGCGCGCCGACGCCGTCCTTCGCGCGCCGCGTGCTCAACGGCCTGCACAGCGGCTCCCAGGCCTGGGGCGTGCCGGTGCTCGGCGGGCACACCCAGCTCGGCGTCCCGGCTTCCTTGTCGGTCACCGCGCTGGGCCGCACCGACCGCCCCGTCCCCGGCGGCGGCGGACGCGCGGGGCACGCCCTGTCGCTGACCGCCGACCTGTCGGGCGGCTGGCGCCGGGGCTTCGAGGGCCGGCAGTGGGACTCCACGTCGTCGCGCACCGGGGCCGAGCTGCGGCACCTGGCCGGCACCGTGGGCGCGGCCCGCCCGCACGCCGCCAAGGACGTGAGCATGGCCGGCGTCGTCGGCACCACCGCCATGCTCGCCGAGGCCTCCGGGACGGGAGCCACGATCGACGTCGCCGCCGTGCCCGCGCCCGACGGCGCCGCGGCGGGGGACTGGCTCACCTGCTTCCCCGGCTTCGCGATGCTCACCACCGACCCGCCCGGTACCGGGCGCATGACCTCGCCCCTGGCCACGACCGCCGAGTGCGGCGAGCTGACCGCGGAGCCCGGCGTCCGCCTGCGCTGGCCCGACGGCGAGACCACCGCCGCCGTCGACGGCCCGGCCACGGGCCTGGGCCGCGCCTGACGGCACTACCGGCCGCGCCTGAGACGCGCCCACCTGAACCGCACCACCCACCATCCGCACCACCACCCGGGACCCGTCCCGACCGAAGGAGCACCCATGTCGTACGACGAGCAGATCCAGGCCAACATCGACGCCTCGCTGGCGGAGATCCCGCACCCGTCGCTGCCGAAGGGCAGCAGCCTGTACGGCTCCACCAAGATCTTCCCCGACTACCAGGCGGAGCCCGGCCAGGCCTACTTCACGCTCGTGCACGGCATCGCGCACGAGTCGTCGGTCAGCTTCGTCGCGATCCTCCAGGCCACCCGCGCGCTGCGGAAGGGCTTCGAGTCGGCCATCTACTTCTACGGCCCCGGCGCGATCAACGCCCTGGACACCCGCGGCTTCCCGACCACCGGCGACAGCGCCTTCCCGGGCGAGCAGAACATCAACGACGCCCTGAAGACGTTCATCGGCGAGGGCGGCACCGTCTTCTGCTGCCGCTTCGGCCTGTCCCTGCACGGCGCCCGCGAGGAGGACCTCATCGAGGGCGTGATCCCCGCGCACCCGCTCGACGTGCAGGACGCGGTGATCCACTACGCGCGCAAGGGCGCCATCATCAACTCGACGTACAACCTCTGAGACCGACCGGAGGAGCAGCGCAGTGAGCATCACCGTGGCCGCCGTGTCGGCCAACTTCACGCGGGACCTGGAGCAGAACTACGCCCTGATCGAGCAGCTGCTCGGCGAGGCACGTGCCCAGGGCGCCCAGCTCGTCGTCTTCCCCGAGGCCTCGATCGGCGGGTACCTCTCGTCGCTCGGCAACCACGGGGACACCGTGCGCACCACGGCCCGCTCGCTGCCGCCCGCGATCAGCCTGGACGGGCCGGAGATCCGGCGCGTCCAGGCGCTCGCGGGGCAGACCGTGGTCTGCATCGGGTTCTGCGAGCTCGACGCCGACGGCGAGACCCGGTACAACGCCGCGGTCTGCCTCGACGGGGAGCGCGTGTACGGCTCCTACCGCAAGGTGCACCAGCCGCTGGGCGAGAACATGTCGTACGCGGCGGGCGACACCTACCGGGCGTTCGACACCCCCGTGGGCCGCATCGGGCTGCAGATCTGCTACGACAAGGCCTTCCCGGAGGCCGCCCGGGCACTGGCTCTGGACGGCGCGGAGATCGTGGTCAGCCTTTCGGCGTGGCCCGCGGCCCGCACCGCCACCGCCGAGGACCTGCAGCAGGACCGGTGGACGTACCGGTTCAACCTCTTCGACGCCGCCCGCGCGCTCGACAACCAGGTGTTCTGGATCGCGTCCAACCAGTCGGGCACCTTCGGGTCGCTGCGCTACGTCGGCAACGCCAAGGTGGTCGACCCGGGCGGGAACGTGCTGGCCACGACCCTGCTGGGCGCGGGCCTGGCGGTCGCCGAGGTCGACGTCGAGGGCACGTTCCGCGCCATGCGGGGCGGCATGTTCCACCTGCGCGACCGCCGCCCGGACCTGTACGGCGCGATCACGGCCACGGACGCGCCCGAGGCCACCCGCTGGACGGAGGCGGCCCATGCCTGAGATGACGTTCGACGTGCGCTGGCCCGACGGGACCACGGCGAGCTGCTACTCGCCGAGCCTCGTGATGCACGACCACCTCCAGGCCGGGTCCCGGTACCCGGTGGCCGACTTCGTGGAGCGCTCCAGCAGGGCCCTACAGGAGGCGAGTGACCGGGTGCGCGCCCGCTACGGCATGGGGTGCGCGTCCGCCGCGCAGCAGGAGGCCGAGATCCGGCAGACGGCGTCCGCGTTCGACGACGCCGCCGAGGTCGAGGTGCTGCGGATGGAGCCGCCGCTGCCGGGAGGTGCCGCATGACGCCCGCACGCGTGCGGGACGGCGCCCACCACGACGTGCTCGTCGTCGGCGGTGGGCAGGCCGGCCTGTCGCTGAGCCACCACCTGGTGGGGGCCGGCACCGACCACCTCGTCGTCGAGCGGGACACCGTGGCGCACGAGTGGCGCGACGGCCGCTGGGACGCGTTCACCCTGGTCACGCCCAACTGGCAGTGCCGGCTGCCCGGCTACCCGTACGACGGCCCGGACCCGGACGGCTTCATGCGCCGCGACGAGGTGCACGCCTGGGTGCGCCGCTACGCGGGCACGTTCGACGCGCCCGTCGCCGAGGGCGTCGCCGTCACGCGGCTCGCGCCGCGTCCGGGCGGCGGTTTCGAGGTCACGACGACGGCGGGCACGGTCACGGCCGACGCCGTCGTGGCCGCCGTCGGCGGGTACCACGAGCCCGTGGTGCCGCCGTGGGCGGACCGCCTGCCCGCGCGGGTGGCGCAGGTGCACTCCCACGAGTACCGCTCCGCGGACGCGCTCCCGGACGGGCCCGTGCTCGTGGTCGGCACCGGCCAGTCCGGCACCCAGATCGCCGAGGACCTGCTGCTCGCGGGCCGCGAGGTGCACCTCGCGGCCGGACGCGCGCCCCGCGTCGCGCGCCGGTACCGCGGCAAGGACTGCATGACCTGGCTCGCCGAGATGGGCGTGTACGACGTGCCCGTCGCCGCGCGTGGCCTGGCCAAGCGCGAGTCGACCAACCACTACGTGACGGGGCGCGACGGCGGGCGCGACATCGACCTGCGGGACTTCGCCCGCCGGGGGATGCGCCTGTACGGACGGGCCACGGGCGTGCTCGACGAGGGGGTGGACGGCACTCTCACCTTCGCCCCGACGCTGGCGCACGACCTCGACCACGCCGACTCGGTCGCGGAGTCCATCAAGGACGACATCGACCGCTGGATCGCGGCCCAGGGCATCGACGCGCCCGCCGAGGACCGGTACGTCCCCGTGTGGCGGCCGGAGACGGAGCCCGAACGGCTCGACCTCGCCGGGATCGCGGCCGTCGTGTGGTCCGTCGGGTTCCGGGCGGACTGGTCGTGGCTCGACGAGCTCGCGCCCGAGGTGCTCGACCACGAGGGGCACCCCCGGCACGTCCGCGGCCTGAGCCCCGTGCCCGGCCTGTCCTTCGTGGGCCTGCCGTGGCTGCACACCTGGGGCTCGGGCCGGTTCCTGGGGATCGCGCAGGACACCGAGCACGTGGCCGCCGAGGTGGCCGCCTGGCGCGCCGGCGGGACGTGGGCCGGCCCGGCCGAGCAGGCCCTCGACCTGCCCGCCGCGGGATGACCGAAGACCTACGCTGTCGCACATGCCTACGACGACCATGGGCGCGGTCGCGGCGCACTTCGGCCGCGACATCGACCGCACCCTCGCCAAGCTCCCCGGTATCATCGAGCAGGCCCGCGAGCGCGGCGTCGACCTGCTCGTGCTGCCGGACGCCACGATCGGCGGGTACCTGCACGACATGTACCACCCGGCCGACGAGCCGCTGCCGCCCGCGGTCGACCTCGACGGGCCCGAGGTCGCCGCGGTCCGGCAGATGGCCGGCGACATGGTGGTGTGCTTCGGCATCGCCGAGCGCGCCCGGGCCGACGGCGCCGAGGTGCGCTACAACACCGCCGTCTGCGTGCACGGCGACGGCGTGCTGGGCGTGCACCGCAAGGTGCACCTGCCGCTCGGCGAGTCGGAGGCGTACCGGCCCGGCACCGGCTTCGACGCCTTCGACACCCCCGTGGGCCGCATCGGCATGCTCATCGACTTCGACAAGACCTTCCCGGAGTCGGCCCGCTCGCTCGCGCTCGACGGCGCCCAGGTCATCGCGTGCCTCAGCGCCTGGCCAGCCAGCGTCACCGACCGGTCCGACCGGCTGCGCAACGACCGCCAGGCCCACCTGTTCGACCTCTACGACTGCGCCCGCGCCGCCGAGAACCAGCTCTACCTGGTCTCCGCCAACCAGACCGGGGTGCTCGGCGGGCTCCGGTTCCTCGGCCAGGCCAAGGTCGTCGACCCCGCCGGCGAGATCGTGGCCAAGACCTGGGCCAAGGGCGGGCTCGCCGTCGCCACCGCCGACGTCGAGGCCGACGTCGCCCGCGCCCGCCGCACCATGGACCACCTGCGCGACCGCGTCGAGAGCGCCTACACCCTCACCGCGCGACCCGCCCCGGAGCCGGACCCGAGCCGCACGTCCCCCTGAACCCCGCCCGAACGGAGCACGATGCGCATCGCCCAGACCACGTACTCGACCCGGCCCCGCGGCGGTGTGGTGCACACCCTCGCCCTCGCGGAGGCGCTGGCCGCCCGCGGGCACCAGGTGACGGTGTGGACGCTGGGCCGCGGCGGGGACGACGCCTTCTTCCGGCCCGTCGACCCGTCCGTCGAGGTGCGCGTCGTGCCGTTCGCGCCGCGCGACGACGAGAGCGTGGGCGACCGCATCGAACGCTCGATCCAGGCGATGGCGGCCGCGTTCGACCCCGCGGGGTACGACGTCGTGCACGCCCAGGACTGCATCTCCGCGAACGCGCTGTTCGCCCCTGCGGCTCCCGGGGCTGGTGCGCCCCCGCTGGTGCGCACCGTCCACCACCTGGACGACTTCACCACGCCCCGCCTGGTCGAGTGCCACCAGCAGGCGATCGTGCGGCCGGACGCCCGGCTCTGCGTCTCCCGCGCCGTCGCCGACGAGGTGCACCAGGGCTACGGGCTGGAACCCACCGTCATCCCCAACGGCGTCGACGCCGCCCGGTTCGCCCGCGCCGCCGGGCCCGACGGTGCCGAGGCCCGCGCCCGGTGGCGCGCCGAGCTCGGCCGGTACGTGCTGGCGCTGGGCGGCATCGAGCCCCGCAAGGGCAGCATCGACCTCCTCGACGCCTTCGCCCTCCTGCGCGACGACCACCCCGACCTGAGCCTCGTGCTCGGCGGCGGCGAGACGCTCTTCGACTACCGCCCCTACCGCGCCCGCTTCGACGAACGCTGCGCCGAGCTCGGCATCGAGCCCGTCGTGCTGGGCACCCTCGCCGACGACGACGTCCCCACCCTCGTGGCCGCCGCCGACGCCCTCGGCTTCGTCTCCACCAAGGAGGGCTTCGGCCTCGCCGCCATGGAGGCCCTCGCCGCCGGCGTCCCCGTCGTGGCCCGCGACCTGCCCGTCACCCGCGAGGTGTTCGGCCCCGCCGTCGCCTACGCCGACGACGTGCCCGGGATCGCGGCGGCGCTCGCGGCCGCGGTCGACGGGACGCTGCCCGTGGACGCCGCCGCGGGCCGGGCCCTGGCGGCCCGGCACAGCTGGGCCGGGGCCGCGGCCGCCCACGAGCGCTTCTACGAGCGGGTGGTGCGCGAAGGGGGCGACGGTGGTCACGAGCTCGATCTCACGGATCGTCAGCCGGCTCGCCGAGGCTGACCCGGACCGGGTCGTCGCGGTCGCCGTCGGTGCGGACGCCGATCAGCGCCTCACCGCCGCAGGGCTCGACGCCGCCGGCGACCGGTACGCGCGGGAGCTGCTGCGGCGCGCCGTGCGCCGCGACGACCTCGTCACGGTCGCGCTGCCCAACGGGCTGGAGATGCTCGCGGCGTGCGTCGGCGTGTGGCGGGCGGGCGCGACACCGCAGCCCGTCTCACGCGGGCTGACTCCGGGGGAGCGGGCGGCGGTCGTCGCGGCGGCCCGGCCCACCGCCGTGATCGGGTTCGAGGCGGACGGCGTGCCGAGCCTCCCCGACGGCTTCGGCCTGCGCGGCACCGGCCCCGTGCCCCGGGGCGACGACCAACCGTTGCCGGACGCCTGGGCACGCTCCTGGAAGGCGCCGACGTCGTCGGGCAGCACGGGACGGCCCAAGGTGGTGCTCTCCACGACGCCCGCCCGGATGGACCCGGAGCGCCCCGTCGCGGACTTCCTGCCGCTGGGCGCCACGCAGCTCGTCGCCGGCCCGCTCACGCACTCGGCGACGTTCACCTACGCGTTCCGCGGGCTGCTCACCGGGCACCGGCTGGTGATCCTGCCGCGGTTCGAGGAGCGGGCCGTGCTCGACACGATCGAGCGGCACGGCGTCACCTGGGCGCTGCTGGTGCCCACGATGCTGCACCGCCTGCTGCGGCTGCCCGCCGCCGAGCGCGACCCCGCCCGGCTGCGGACGCTCGAGACCGTGCTGCACCTGGGGTCGCCGTGCGCGCCCGCGCTCAAGCGGGCGGTGCTGGACTGGCTGGGCCCGGAGCGGGTCGTCGAGGTCTACGCCGGCAGCGAGTCCAACGGGCTGACGATGATCCGCGGCGACGAGTGGCTGGAGCGGCCCGGGAGCGTGGGCCGCCCGGTCGGCGGCACCCGGGTGCGGGTGCTGCGCGACGACGGCGCCGACGCCGCTCCCGGCGAGACCGGCCAGGTGTGGCTGCACCGCGGCCCCGACCCGGCCTACCGGTACCTGGGTGCGGCGGGGCGCCGTCGGGCCGACGGGTGGGACACGCTCGGGGACCTGGGCCATCTCGACGCCGACGGGTGGCTCTGGGTCACCGACCGGGCCGACGACGTCATCGTGCGCGGCGGCGAGAAGGTCTACCCCGTCGAGGTCGAGCGCGTGCTGGAGGAGCACCCGGCCGTGCGCGGCGCCCTGGCGTTCGGCGTCCCGGACGACGAGCTGGGCCAGCGGATCGAGGCGGTGGCCGACATCGCCGGGGCCGCCGTCGGGGGCGAGGAGCTGCGCGCCTTCGCCGCCGCGCGGCTGGACCCGGCTCGCAGTCCCGCGCGGGTGCGGGTGACCGACGAGCCGGTGCGCGACGACGCGGGCAAGGCCCGGCGCGGGGACTGGGCGGACCGTTCGGCCCCGCTGGACCTGCCGGACCGTCAGGGCTGAGATCCGGGGGCCGAAGGTCCCGGCGGACGGGTGACCGCCGACCCTGCCGGAGGCGCCGGCGCGCGGAGCAGCCTGAGGGCATGAGGACCGGGCAGCAGCCGGCCCCCGTCCTGGTCGCCGTGGACGGGAGCGGGCGCAGCGCGGGCGCCGTCCGGTACGCCGTCCGGGAGGCCCGGCTGCGCGGCAGCACGGTGCGGCTCGTGCACGTGGCGCCGACCACGCTCCCCGAGGGCGGCCTGTGGCCCTCCGTGGGCCGGGAGGTGGAGGACCTCCGGAGCTCCGGCGAGATGGTCCTGGACCGCGCCGTCTCGCGGACGAGCAGCGCCGCCCCGGACGTCGAGGTGGACTCCCTGCTGTGCCGGGGTCCCCGGGTCGGTGAGCTCGTCCGGGCGTCCGCGACGGGCGCCCTGCTGGTCCTGGGGCGCGAGACGCGGCACGGGCTGGAGCGCCTGGTCGCCGGGGCGACGACAGCGGGCGTCGTGGCGCGCGCCGGCGTGCCCGTGCTCGTCGTCCGCCCCGACTGGCGCGAGGACGACGCGACCGGGCTCGTCGTGGGGGTCAGGTCGTACCCCGGCGACAGCGAGCTGCTGGCGCACGCCTACGCCGCGGCCGCCGTCCGGCACGCCACCCTGCGCCTGGTCCAGGTCGCCGACGTCGGCGACCTCGCCCCGGACGCGGTCGAGGGCGCGGACGTCGACACGGCGGTCGCTGCCGGGAACCGCATGCTGCGGGAGGCCGTGCGCGACTGGTCGGCAGCCTTCCCCGAGATCCCCGTGCAGAGCACCGTGGTGCCGGGCAAGCCCGCCGACGCGCTGGTCGAGGCCGCGGCGGAGGCCGAGCTCCTGCTGGTCGCCCGCCCGCACCGGGACCTGCGGCACCCCGTCCGGCTGGGGCGGACGCTGCGGACCGTCGTGCGGACGTCGGGTACCCCGGTCGAGGTGGTGCCGCTGTCGCGCGACCCGGCCCCGGCGCCGTCGTCGTCCAGTGCCCGGGCGACCTCCTGACGTGCCGGGAGCCGGGCTACCCGGCGTCCGGTCCCCGGTCCGGCCCGTCGTCCTGCCCGGGACCGGCGCCCTGCCCGTTGAGCTGGCCGGACACCGCGAGCGCGGGCACCGGCCGGCGGGCGCGCGGGACGCCCGCGACGGGGAACGAGAGCGTGAAGGTCGCCCCGGCCCCGGGGGCGCCGTCGATCGTCAGCTCGCCGCCGTGGGCGGTGATGATCTCGTCGACGAGCGCGAGCCCGAGGCCGAGCCGCACGCTCACGCTGCCCACCTTGTCCTGCGACCCGCGCCGGAACCGCCGGGTCAGCTCGCGGGCCTGGGCGGGGTCGAGGCCCTCGCCGTCGTCGACCACGGCGAGCGCCATCCCGACGCCGCGCGGCCGCAGGGTGATGACGATGCGGCCGCCGCGGGCCACGTGGGCCAGCGCGTTGTCCACGAGGGACGACACCGCGCGGCGCAGCGCGCTGGTGGTGCCGGTGACGATGTAGTCGGAGCCCGGCCGGGCGTCGACGGTGAGGCTGACGCCGGCGAGCTCCGCGCTGGTGGCGAACGAGGCCCGCACCTCGTGCGCGAGGGCGCCCAGGTCGACGGGCACGCGGGGGAGCGGCCGGTGCTGGATCTCGGCGGCGAGGAGCAGGTCGTCGACCACCGCCGCGGCGACCTTGGCGTCCAGGGTGAGCTGTTCCAGCTCCCGCCGCTGGGCCTCGTCGTACGTCGGTTCGCGCAGCAGGAGCTGGGCGCGGGTCAGCACGATGGCCAGCGGGGTGCGCAGCTCGTGGCTCGCGTCGGAGACGAAGCGCCGCTGCAGGGCCAGGGCCTCGCCCAGGGAGCGGACGGCGCGGCGGCCGAACGCCCAGCCGAGCACCGCGGACGCCAGGACGCCGAGGGCGCCCGCCGTCAGGGAGAGCCGGGCGAGCCGCTCCGTCTCCTCCTGCTGCTCGACGAAGTTCATGATCGCGGTGACGCGCGTGCCGTCGGGCGTCTGGCCGACGTAGGCGAGGAACGGGCTGCCGCAGACGGTCAGGCGCGACTGGCCGTCGGCGAGCTGCGCCGCGGTCTCGCGGACGTGGCGCTCGGGACAGTTCGCGGGCATGCCGTCCAGGACCACGGTGTCGGTGCCGTCGAGCGTGACGTGGTGGTCACCGGCCTCGGCGACCTTGGCCTGCAGCTTGGTCTCGGACGCGTCGCGCCGGGCCTCCAGCCCGACGACGTACACCAGGGCGATCACCGCGGACACGACGATCCCGACGGCCGCGCCGGTCTGGAGGGCGACGGCCAGGGAGGCCCGGCGCAGTAGCCGCCGGTCGCTGATGGCGGCGGTCACGACGGCCCGAGCTGGTAGCCGAGGCCGCGCACCGTGCGGATCATGTCGTGGCCGAGCTTGCGTCTCAGGTAGTAGACGTAGGTGTCGACGGCGTTCGGGCTGTCGGCGTTCTGGAAGACGCGGCGGCGCAGCTCCTCGCGGCTGCGGACCCGGCCGGGGTTGGCGGCGATCACGCGCAGCAGGGCGCACTCCTGGGCGGACAGCTCGACGGGGTCGGCGTCGGGGGACAGCACGCGGCGGGAGGCGACGTCGAGGCGGCGTCCGCCCAGGTCGATCACGGCCGACGTGTCGTTGTGCCGGCGCAGGAGGGCGCGCAGGCGGGCCAGCAGCTCGTCGCTGTCGAACGGCTTGACGACGTAGTCCTCCGCGCCGGAGTCGAGCCCCTCCACGCGGTCCTCGGTGGTGCCGCGGGCCGTCAGCAGCATGGTCGGCGTCGTCACCCCGCGCGAGCGGAGCCGGCGGACCAGGTCGACACCCTCCATCGCGGGCAGCGAGCGGTCGATGACCAGCGCGTCCCAGGTGCCGGTCAGTCCCTGGTGCAGCCCGGCCTGGCCGTCGAAGACGGGGGACACGATGTAGCCCTCCGCCGTCAGCAGGCGAACGAGCAGGTCAGAGAGGCGCCTGTCGTCCTCGACCAGCAGCACACGGCGGGCGTCCAGGTCCATGCGGCGATTCTTTCACCCGCGCTCTGAGGTTGCTCTGAGATTCAGTCCCAAGACTTGGTCTCAGCCGAGTGAGGCCGAATCTCGGCGTCGGCCCGTCCCCGGGCCGCCATGCACCTCACCTACCCGACGTTCTGCACCACCGTTGACGACCGATGTGCCCAGGGGGGCGCACCAGGGGGTATCTGATGCAGCATCTGTTCGACCATGCCCGACTCTTCCAGGACCAGGTCGCGCGGCAGCGCGACCACTTCGACCCTCTTGCCGCGGGGCAGTCCCCGCAGGTCCTGTTCCTGACCTGTTCCGACTCACGGGTCATTCCCTCGCTGATCACCGGCGCCCGTCCCGGCGAGCTCTTCGAGCTGCGGACGGCGGGCAACATCGTGCCCCGCCACGACCGGCGCCACCCGGCCGGCGAGACGGCGACCATCGAGTACGCCGTCGAGGTGCTCGGGGTCTCCGACATCGTGGTGTGCGGGCACTCGCACTGCGGCGCCGTGGGCGCCATGTCCCGCGGCGACGACCTCTCCGCCGTCCCGGCCGTGCGCTCGTGGCTGGAGCACGCGACGCCGCTGCCGGGGGAGACCGCGAGCGACGACCCACGGCTGGCGGGCGCCGTCCAGGCCCACGTCCTGGACCAGCTCGGACGCCTGCTGGAGTACCCGTGCGTCGCGGCGCGCGCCGGCGACGGCCGCCTGAACCTGCACGGCTGGTTCTACGAGGTGGACACCGGCACCGTGCTCGCGCACCGCGGGCACGCCGACGAGTTCCTGCCGCTGTGAGCGCCCCGGACAGTGCGACGGCGAGCCCGCTGTCGTCCGGCCCGCCGCCGTCGAACCAGCCGCTGTCGAGGCGCAGGACGTTCCTGGCCGACCTGACCGCCTCGTTCGTGGTGTTCCTGGTCGCCGTCCCGCTGTGCGTGGGGGTGGCCGTCGCCTCCGGCGTGCCCGCCGAGCTGGGCCTGGTCACCGGGATCGTGGGCGGCCTGGTCACCGGGTTCCTCCCGGGCAGCAGCCTCCAGGTCAGCGGGCCGGCGGCCGGCCTGACCGTGCTCGTCTACCAGGCCGTGCAGCAGTTCGGCCTCTCCGTCCTGGGGGTCCTGGTGCTCGCCACCGGGCTGCTCCAGATCGTCATGGGCGCGCTCCGCCTGGGCCGCTGGTTCCGGGCCATCTCGGTCTCCGTCGTGGAGGGGATGCTCGCGGGCATCGGGTTGGTGCTCATCGCCGGGCAGCTCTACTCGATGGCGGGGCTCGGGGCACCGAGCAGCAGCCTGGCCAAGCTCGCCGGCCTGCCCGGCCTGCTGCTCGACGTCGTCCGCTCGGGAGCCGCGCTGACGTCGTTCGCGCTCGGCCTGGGCACGATCGCCGTCCTCGTCCTGTGGAAGAAGGCGCCGCAGCGGCTGCGGGTCGTCCCCGCGCCGCTGGTTGCGGTCGGGCTGGCAATCGTCGCCGGCGCGCTGCTCGGCCCGTCGGTCGCGAAGGTCGAGGTGCAGGGCCTGCTGGACTCGATCCAGCCGCCCGGGCCCGACGACTTCGCCCGCCTCGCGGAGCTCGGCGTCATCGGCACGATCCTGGCCTTCACGCTGATCGCGTCGGCCGAGAGCCTGTTCAGCGCCGCCGCCGTGGACCGCCTGCACGACGGCCCGCGCACCCGGTACAACCGCGAGCTGATGGCGCAGGGCGCGGGCAACGCCGTGTGCGGGGTGCTCGGCGCCCTGCCGCTCACCGCGGTCATCGTCCGCAGCGCGGCCAACGTCCAGGCCGGGGCCCGGACCAAGGCCTCCCGCGTGCTGCACGGGTTCTGGCTGCTGCTCTTCGCCGCGCTGGTACCCGCGGCGCTCGGCCTGATCCCCGTCGCGGCCCTGGCCGGGGTGCTGGTGCACGCCGGGTTCAAGCTGATCCCGTTCGCGGAGATCCGCCGGCTCTGGCGCGAGCACCGGGGCGAGGCGATCGTCCTCGTGGCGACCGCGCTGGCGATCGTCGCGGTGGGCATGTTCGAGGGGGTGCTCGCCGGCCTGGCCCTGTCGGTCATCAAGACCGCGTGGGACACCTCCCGGGTGCACCTGGAGGTGGTCGACGACGGCAGCGGCCCGCTCGTCGCCCGCCTCAGCGGCAGCGCGACGTTCCTGCGCCTACCCAAGCTGCTTGACCAGCTCGAGGCGCTCCCGCAGGACCGGCCCGTCGAGGTGGACCTGTCCGGGCTGCACCACGTCGACCACGCGTGCCGCACGTCGCTGGAGAACTGGGCGGCCCGGCACAGCACGGAGAACGTGGAGCCGGTGCGGTTCGCGCACGAGCCGCGATAAGAGGCCGGGCCTGCCCGACGGGGACACCCCGCGGGCGGGCCCGGCTCCCGCGCGCGGTCTAGCCGGTCGTGACCGGCGTGTGGGCGAGGAGGCTCTCGGCCGTCTCGGCGATGGTGTCGTCGAGTGGTCGGGGTGCCCAGCCGAGGAGGCGCTGCGCCTTGGCGCCGGACGCGTCGTAGTCGTGCCCGAGCTGCGGCCGGATCGCGGCCATCCGGGGGTTGAACCGGCTGAGGAGCCGGGCGACCGGCAGCGGCAGCTCGCGGGTCGGGACGCGGTCCGCGCGGTCGCCCAGCCGACGGCGCAGGACCGCCGCGACCTCGACGACCCGCAGGCTCGGCCCGGCGGAGGCGAGCCACCGCTCACCGGCCGCCGCCGGGTCGGTCATGGCGCGCAGGTGCAGGTCGGCGACGTCGCGCACGTCGACCCAGCTCGTGCCGAAGGGCGGGCAGGCGGGGAAGCTGCCGTCGAGCATGCCGCGCACGACCCGCAGCGACGGCGGGTCGTCCGGCCCGAGGACCGGGCCGAGCACGGCGGCCGGGTGCACGGCGGCCAGCTCGAGCCCGTCGCCCTCCTCCTCGACGAACTGCCAGGCCGCGCGTTCGGCGAAGGTCTTCGATCGCTGGTACGGCGGGATGTCGGCGTCGACGTCGGTCCAGTCCGCCTCCGTGAACGGCGTCGCCCGCGGCGGGTGCCCGTAGCCGACGGCGCCCAGCGCGCTGGTCAGTACGACGCGGCGCACGTGGGCGTCGCGGGCGGCCCGCAGCACCCGCAGCACGCCGTCCCGGGCGGCGGACACCATCGCCGCCTCGCTCTGCGGGGCGGCGCGCAGCGTCGGCGAGGCGACGTGGAGCACGTAGTTGCACCCGGCGACAGCCTCGGCCCAGCCGTCGTCGGCGACCAGGTCGGCGACCACGACGGTCAGGCGCGCGTCGTCGAACGGCGCCGCGGCCTGGAGCCGGGCGCGCAGCGCGGGCTCGCGACCCAGGTCGCGGACCGTGGTGCGCACGTCGTGCCCGGCCTCCAGCAGCGCCAGGACGCACCAGCTCGCGATGAACCCGGTCCCTCCGGTGACAAGTACCTGTGACATCGAGGTCTCCTCAGTTCGCGGTGTGGGTCGGGTGGACGACGGCGCCGCTCCGGGCCGGTTTGATGTACCGCATGATGCTCCTCTAAGGTATGTGGAGAGTTCTCCGGTAACGTAACGGAGAATTCTCCACTTAGCAAGGAGGGGGCCTCAGTGGTCCGATCGGACGCCCGGGAGAACCGGGCTCGCATCCTCGCGGCCGCGCGGGAGGCCTTCGCCGACGACGGCAGCACGTCGATGAACCAGGTCGCCCAGCGCGCAGGCGTCGGCGCGGGAACCCTGTACCGCAACTTCCCCACCCGGGAGTCGCTGGTCCTGGCCGTCTACCAGGATGAGGTCGAGCGCATCCTCGGTGCGGTGCCCGACCTGCTGGCCGAGCTGACGCCCCTGGAGGCCCTGCGCCGCTGGACGACCGGGCTGGTCGAGGCGATGCGCAAGAAGCACGGTCTGGGCGACGCACTCAGCCCTGACGCCCACCAGGCGATCGCGGAGCAGACCTACGGCCCCGTGGTCGCCGCCATCGGCGAGCTCCTCGACGCCGGCAAGAAGGACGGGAGCATCCGCGAGGACGCCGACCCGGCCGACTTCCTGCAGTTCACCGCCGCGCTCTGGCGCGCCGCGCCCGGCCCCGGCGACCGGTCACCGCGCATGCTGGCACTGCTCCTCGACGGCCTCCGTCCGCAGCCGCAGCGGTAGGGCCGCAGCCTGCTAGTTTCCCCGGCTCCGGTCCTGGGCGATCGACACCTCGAGGCCGTGCGCGATCATCGTCAGCGCCTCGGCGAAGTCGCCGCCGTCGGCGCCGGAGCCCGCGCGCGCCCCGTCGGGACCGGGGGCGACCGGCTCCGCCAGGAGCCCGAGCTGGTCGGCGGCCAGGCGCTGCTGCTCGTGGAACGTGGCGCCGACCACGAAGTGCATGACGGCCTCCGCGGCCACCTCGGCCTGGCCGTCGGGCACCTCGTGGCGGCGGGTGACCTCCAGGAGCTGCGCCCGCACGGGTGAGCTCACGAGCCCGAGGGCGAGCGAGCTGGACACCAGCTCGGAGCCGTCCCGGTAGGCGAGCAGGCACTCCCGTAGCCTGCTGCCCACGAGGCGCACGGCCTCGTGCACGGACAGGTCGTCGGCCGGTGTCTCGCGCATCGGCGCGAGGATCAGCTCGCTGACGGCGGCGAGCAGCGCCTGCTTGTTCGGGAAGTGCCAGTACAACGCGCTGGGCTGCACGCCGAGGGCGGTCGCCAGGTGCCGCATGGTCAGGTCGGGCAGCCCGTACTCGTCCAGCAGGCGCAGGGCCATCTCGGCGACGTCGTCGCGGCTCCGTCGACGCGAGTTCACCGAAGCCACCATGTTGCCACTATATTCATGAACGCCGTTCAGGTGAACACCGTTCAGTGCACCTTGCCACGAGGAGGCCACACGCATGCCCGAAGCACGCAGCCCACGACGTCGGGCGATCGACGCGACCGACATCGCCCGGCTGGCCGTCTTCGTCGCGATCATCGCGGCGCTCGGCCTGCCGGGCAGCTTCAGCGTGCTCGGCGCCGTGCCGATCACCGCGCAGACGTTCGGCATCATGCTCGCGGGCGCGGTCCTCGGGCCGCGGCTGAGCGCGCTGGCCGTCGTCGTGCTGCTCGCCCTCGTCGCCGTGGGCCTCCCGCTGCTCGCCGGAGGGCGCGGCGGTGTCGGCGTCTTCGTCGGGCCGTCCGCGGGCTACCTGGCCGGCTGGGTCGCCGGGGCGTTCGTGACGGGCTGGATCGTGCACGCCTCCGCCCGCAAGCCGGCCGTCTGGCGGACGGCGGTCGCCACGGTCGTGGGCGGCATCGTGGTCGTCTACGCGTTCGGCATCCCCGTGCAGAGCCTGGTCACGCGCCTGTCGCTGGGGGACACCGTGCTCACCAGCCTCGTGTTCCTGCCCGGCGACCTGGTCAAGGCGGTCCTCGCGACCCTGACCGTCACGACCCTGCTGCGCGCGTACCCCCGCGCGTTCCGGCGCACGTGGCTCCCGCCCCGGCGGGAGGGCGCCCCGCTGACGGAGGCGCCGGACGCCCCGGCCCCCGAGACCCCGGACGCTCCCGACCTGGACCCGACGCGATGACCGCACGCATCGTGGTGCTGCGCGGGACGCCCGGCGAGCTCGTCGACAGCATCCGCGCCGTGCGCGACGACGGGGGCGTCCCCCTGGTCGGCGACGACCGGTGGCCCGCGGCGCAGTGGTCCGCCGTGCGCGACCTCACCGCCGACGCCGTGGTCCCGGACGACGCGGCCTGGGCCGCACTGACCTCCGGGACGAGCGGGACCCCGCGCGTCGTGCTGCGGACCGCCGCGTCGTGGGAGCGGTCGTTCGCCGCCGTCTCCGGGCTGCTTGACGCCGAGGGCGCCGTAGAGCAGATCCTGCTGCCCGCCCCGCCGGCGTCGTCCCTGACGCTGTTCTCCCTGGCGCACGCCCTCGGCGGCGGGCCGCGGCCGGTCTTCCCCGGCGGACCGGGCGCCGAGGCGGCCACCCTCTTCCACGGCACGCCCCACGCGCTGCGCCCCCTGCTCGACGCCGGCGCCGCCCCGAGGCTGCGGACGGCCCTGGTCGGCGGCTCCCACCTCGACGCGCGGACGCGCGCGGACGCGGAGTTCCGCGGCATCCGCGTCGTCGCGTACTACGGGGCGGCGGAGCTCTCCTTCGTCGCGCTCGACGAGGGTCGCGGCCTGCGCGCCTTCCCCGGCGTCGAGACCGAGGTGCGCGACGGCGGGCTGTGGGTCCGCTCGCCCTTCGCCGCGCTCGGCTACCTCGGTGAGCCCGGCCCGCTGCGCACCGACGGCGCCTGGAGCACCGTCGGCGACCTCGCCACCGCGCACGACGACGGGACGCTGACCGTGCGCGGGCGGGCGGACGCCGCCATCCTCACCGCGTCCGCCACCGTCGTGCCCGACGAGGTCGAGGCGGGCCTGCGCACGCTCCCGGGCGTCGCCGACGCCGTCGTCTTCGGGATTCCCACGCCCCGGGTCGGCGCGCTCGTCGCCGCGATGGTCGAACCGGCCGACGGCGCCCCGCCGCCCACCGCGGGCCGGCTGCGCTCGCTGGCCGAGACCCGGTTCGCGCCCGCCCACCGGCCCCGCGTGTGGTTCGCGGGGCGGCTGCCGCGCACGGCGTCCGGCAAGCCGGCCCGCGCCGAGGTGCTGCGCCAGGTCGGCACGGGCGAGGTGAGCCGGCTTGTCTGACCTGCCCGTCGTCGTCGCCGCGCGACGCACCCCCATCGGCACCCGCAGCCGGGCCTTCGCCCAGGTCAGGGCCGAGCAGCTCGCGGGCCCCGTCCTGCGCGCCACCCTGGCCGACGCCGGGTCCGCCACCGGCCGGCCGCTCGACGTCGCCGACGTCGTGCTCGGCAACTGCATGGGCCCCGGCGGCAACCCCGCCCGCGTCGCGGCGCTCGCCGCCGGGCTCGGCGTCGGCGTGCCGGGCGTGACCGTGGACCGGCAGTGCGGCAGCGGCCTCGCCGCCGTCCTCGACGCGGTGACGGCGATCCGCGCCGGGGACGACCGCCCGCGCCTCGCCGGTGGCGTGGAGAGCGCGTCGACGGCCCCGACCCGGTCCGTCGACGGCGTGCCCTACGACCGGGCGCCGTTCGCCCCGGCGGGCTGGCCGGACCCCGACATGGTGGAGGCGGCCGAGGACCTCGCCCGCGCCGACGCGATCACCCGGGAGCGGCAGGACGCCCACGCGGCCCGCAGCCACGCGCGGGCCCGCGCGGCCCGCGACGCCGGACGGTTCGACGCCGAGATCGTGCCCGTCGGCGGCGTGCTCGCCGACGACTCGGTCGGCCGGGCCGAGCCCCTGCTGCCCCGCCTGCGACCCCTCTTCCCGGGCGGCACCCTCACCGCGGGGACGGCCACGCGGATCAGCGACGGCGCCGCGGCCGTCGCCGTCGTCCCGCACCGGCTCCGGGGCGGGGCCGCCGGCCTCGTGGTCCGCGGGCACGCCGTCGTCGGGTGCGACCCGGCGCTGCCGGGCATCGGCGCGGCCCCGGCCGTGCTCGCGGCGCTCGACGCCGCCGAGGTCCGCACCGGCGACGTCGCCGCCGTCGAGATCGTCGAGGCGTTCGCCGCCCAGTCGCTGGCGGTGCTCGGCCGCCTCGGGCTGGCGGACGACGACCCGCGGGTCTGCGCCGACGGCGGGGCGCTCGCGCTCGGGCACCCGTGGGGCGCCAGCGGCGCGGTCGCGATGGTGCGGTTGTTCAGCCGCCTGGTCCGGGCCGGAGCGCCCGCGGGGACCCTCGGGGTCGCCGCCGCGTCGGTCGGCGGCGGCATGGGCGTCGCGGCCGTCGTCGAGGTGGTCCGATGAGCTACCTCGACCTGGACGACGTCCACGTGCGGCTGGGGGACACGGACGTGCTGCGCGGCGTGACGTGCTCGCTCGACGCGCGCACGGTCGCCGTCGTCGGCGAGAACGGGTCCGGCAAGTCCACGCTCGCGCGGCTGGCCGGCGGGCTCACCCGCGCCACGGCCGGCACGGTCCGCGTGCTCGGCCTGGACCCGGCCCGGGACGCGGCGCGGCTGCGCCGCCGGGTCGCCGTCGTGTTCAGCAACCCGGACACCCAGATCGTCATGCCGACCGTGGCGGAGGACGTCGCGTTCTCGCTGCGGTCCGACAAGCTGCCCCGGCAGGAGCGGGACCGGCGGGTCGACGAGGCGCTGCGCCGGTTCGGCCTCGCCGACGTCGCCGACCGGGCGTCCCACGACCTGTCCGGCGGGCAGAAGCAGCTCCTCGCGCTGTGCGGCGCGTTCGTGCGCCGCCCCGACCTCGTGATCGCCGACGAGCCGACGGCGTACCTCGACGCGCGCAACGCCCGGCGGGTCGCCGACCACCTCTTCGCCGACGGTGACCACAAGCTGCTCCTGGTGACGCACGACCTGGCGCTGGCCCAGCGCTGCGAGAGCGCCGTGCTCGTCAAGGACGGCACGATCGCCGCCGTCGGGCCGCCCGCCGCGATCGTCGAGGCGTACGAGGAGGAACTCGCGTGCTGACCCTGTACCGGCCGGGCGACGGCCCGTGGCACCGGCTGCCGGCGGGGCCCAAGGCGCTGCTGCTCCTGCTCGTCGTGCTCGGCGTGTGCCTGCTCCCGTCGAGCTGGTGGGGCGCGGGCGTCACCGCGGCGGTCTGCGTCGCCTGCTACGCCGTACCCGGTGCGGGGATGCGCGAGCTGGTGCGGCAGCTCGTCGTCGTGCGCTGGATGATCGTGGTGATCGCCGCCGGGCAGCTCGTGTTCGCCGGCCCCGAGGACGCCGTCGCGAACGTCGCCCGGGTGACCGCAGCCGTGGTGATCAGCGGGCTGCTCACCACGACGACGCCGCTCAGCGAGCTGCTCGAGGTGCTGGAACGGGCGCTGAAACCGCTGGCGCTGCTGCGGATCGACCCCGACCGGGCCGCCCTGACGGTGGCGGTCACGGTGAGCACCCTGCCCGTGCTCGCGCGGATCGAGCGCGAGGTCCGCGAGGCACAGCGGGCCAGGGGCGGCGGGCGGAGCCTGCGCCTCTTCGCGATGCCGTTCCTGGTCGTCGCCCTCAAGCACGCCGACGCGCTCGGTGACGCGATGACCGCCCGGGGTGTCCGATGAGCCCGGTGGTCCACGGGCCGGTCGTGGACGACCAGACACGCTGCGTGCACTACCGCACGGAGCTCGACGTGATCGCGATCCGGTTCGCGTGCTGCGGTCGGTACTACCCCTGCTACTCCTGCCACGACGAGACCGCCGACCACGCCTCGCGCCCGTGGCCCGCGGGATCGGGCGGCGAGCTCGCCGTGCTCTGCGGGGTGTGCCGCACGGAGCTGACCATCGACGGGTACCGCGACGCGCCGTCCTGCCCGCACTGCGACGCCGCGTTCAACCCGCGCTGCGCGCTGCACTATCCGGTGTATTTCGGGTAGCGCGGCCTGGGCGTCGCGTCGCGGTCGTCCGGGTCCGGCGGCGCGGCGTCCGGGTCCGTCCGGGTGGTCGAGAACCGGCGCTGGTAGGCGGCCGGGCTCGTCGGCAGGTTCCTGGCGAAGACCCGGCGCAGGCTCTCGTAGCTCGGGAACCCGGCGAGCGCCGCGGCCCGGGTCGCCGTGTGCCCCTGGTCGAGAAGGGCCCTGGCCAGGTCGAAGCGGATGCTCTCCACGTAGCGGGCCGGGGTCGTGGACAGCTCGTCGCGGAAGAGCCGAGACAGGTGCCGGGTGCTCACGTCGAGGTGCCGGGCGAGGTCCGTGAGCGAGTACCGGCCGCCGGGGTCCGCGACCACCAGGTCGGCGACGGTGCGCAGCGCGGGGGAGCGGGGCGGCGGGGCCTGGAGCGGCGCCGAGAACTGGGACTGGCCCCCGGCGCGCTGCATGTAGACCACGAGGAGGCGGGCGACGTCGCGGGCGACGTCGGCGCCGTGGTCCTCCTCGACCAGAGCGAGCGCCAGGTCGATCCCGGCGGTCACGCCCGCGGAGGTCCAGGTGGTGCCGTCGCGCACGTAGATGGCGTCGGGGTCGACGCGGCAGGTCGGGCAGCGGGCGGCGAGCTCGTGGGTGACCTTCCAGTGGGTCGTGGCGCGCTTGCCGTCGAGCAGGCCGGCTGCCGCGAGGACGAAGGCCCCGGTGCACACGGACGCGACCCGGCCGGCGGTCTCGGCGGGCAGCCGTGCGGCGTCGGCCAGGTCACGGGGCACCCGGGCGCGCGGGTAGATGTCGGCGCCGGGGACCAGGAACGTGTCCGCGGCCTTGGCCCCGGAGACCGCCCCGTCGACCGGGACCCGGACCCCGATGTTCGAGGTGACGTCCCCGCCGTCGGGGGAGACCAGCGTCAGCCGGTAGTCGGCGCCGAGCCGGTTCGCCTCGGCGAACGCCTGCGCGGGGCCGGCGAGGTCCAGCAGCGTCACGCCGTCGTAGACGAGGATCGCGACGTGGTGCGGGGGTGCGGTGGGCGGGGGCACCGTCCATTCGTAGCACAGGGCGGCGCGGCCCCCGTGTCCCGATATCGGGGGTTCCTGGCCGGACGACGGCGGCGCCGGCGGGGGTGCGCGGGACAGTCTGGGGGAATGCAAGAGATCACCGAGATCCCGCGGACGGCGACGGTCGCCGAGGCGACCGAGCGCGTCCGCGCCATGACCAGCCCCGTCCTGTTCCACCACTCCCGGCGGGTCTACCTGTTCGGCCTGCTGCACGCCCGCCGACTCGGCCTGCGGCCCGACCCCGAGCTGCTGTATGTGGCCGCGATGTTCCACGACGTCGGCCTGGCGCACCCGTTCTCCGGGGAGGAGCAGCGCTTCGAGGTCGACGGCGCCGACCACGCTCGCACGTTCCTGGTGGACCGGGGCTTCCCGGCGGCGGCCGCCGAGACGGTCTGGACCGCCGTCGCGCTGCACACCACCCCGGGGGTGCCCGGGCGGATGGCCCCGGAGATCGCGGCGACGCAGCTCGGCGTCCTGACCGACGTGGTGGGGCTCGGCCTCGACGAGCTGGACCCCGGCCAGGTCGAGGAGATCGTCGGGGCGCACCCGCGGGGCGACTTCAAGAACGAGTTCCTGCGCCAGACCGTGGAGGGGCTGAGGCACCGGCCCGAGACGGCGAACGGGACGGTGAACGCCGACATCCTGGAGCACTTCCTTCCGGGCCTGCGGCGCACGACGACGGTCGAGCGGGTCCTCGGCTCGGCGTGGCCGTCATGAGGCTCGGACTGCGCCTGCCCCAGCGCGTGGGCACCGACCTGCGGCACGGCGTCACGGCCGTGGCCCGGGCGGCCGAGCAAGCCGGGTTCGACAGCCTCTGGGCGTGGGAGCGGCTGCTGTTCCCCGTCTCGCCCCGGAGCTCGCTGACGCCGGGGGAGCCCTGGCCGCCCGCGTACCGGCAGGCGGCGGACCCGCTCGTGGTCCTGACGGCGGCGGCCGTGGTGACCGAGCGCGTGCGCCTGGGCACCAGCGTGCTGATCGCCGGCCTGCACCGTCCGCTCCAGCTCGCGAAGAGCATGGCGACTCTCGACCAGGTCAGCGGTGGGCGATTCGTCGCGGGACTGGGTACCGGCTGGGCGGTCGACGAGTTCGACGCCGTCGACGCGGACGTGACCCGCCGTGGCCGGCTGCTCGACGAGACCCTCGACGTGCTGCGGGCCGCCTGGGGGCCGGACCCGGTGAGCTACCGCGGGCCCCACACCCTGATCGACGACGCCTACGTGCTGCCCAAGCCGGCCGGCCGGATTCCCGTGCTCCTTGGCGGCGACGTCGACCCGACCGCCACGTCGGGGCCCCGGGCGCGGGTGCTGGACCGGATCGCGCGGCGCGCCGACGGCTGGCTCCCGATCCCGTCCGCTCCCGGCCGCGCCGGCGCCGAGCGGCTCCGCACCGCCTGGGACGCGATCCACCAGGCCGCCGCGGCCGCGGGACGGGACCCGTCCGCGATGGAGCTGGTCGTGGTGGGCAACGTCGCGTTCTCCGACAGTCCGGCGGGACCGGCCCGGAGCGCGTTCTCGGGCACGCGCGCCCAGGTGCTCGACGACGTCGCCGCGGCGGCCGACGCCGGCGCGGACGAGCTGATCATCGACCTGCACCTGCAGGACTGGTGGCGCGACACCGCCCAGATGCTCGACGAGGCGCTAGAGATCCGGGCGCTCGCCACGGCGGCCGGCGTCTGACGGCGCAACGACGGCGGGGCGCCGGGACCCGTGCCATGGTGGGACGGCGCCTACGACGACGTGGCCGGCACCGCTGACGGGAGGACCCCGGGATGAGGCTGGACGATGAGTGAGGGCCGCACGCGGGTCGTCGTCGTCGGGGGTGGCTTCGCGGGGTACAACGCGGCCCGGGCGCTGCGCCGCGCGCTGCCACGCTCGGCCGACGTCGAGATCGTGCTGGTCAACCGCACCGACTACTTCCTCTACCTGCCGCTCCTGCCGGAGGTTGCGGCCGCGGTGATCGACCCGAGGCGGGTGACCGTCTCGATCCCGGCCACCCTGCGCGGCGTCCGGCTCGCGCTGGGCGACGTGACGGCGATCGACCCCGACCGGAACCGCGTCGAATACACCGACCCGGAGGGCGGGACGCACACCCTGGGCTACGACCGGCTGATCCTCGCCGCGGGCAGCGTCACCCGGCTGCTGCCGGTCCCGGGGGTCGTCGAGCACGCCCACGGCTTCCGCGGGGTCGCCGAGGCCCTGTACCTGCGCGACCACGTCATCCGCCAGGTCGAGCTCGCCGCCGCGAGCGACGACCCGGCCGAGCGGGACGCGCGGTGCACGTTCGTCGTCGTCGGCGCGGGCTACACCGGCACGGAGGTCGCGGCCCAGGGGCCGCTGCTCACCGAGGCGCTCCGGCGACGGCACCCCGTGCTCGCCGACCAGCGGATGCGCTGGATGCTGCTGGACCTCGCGCCCAAGGTGCTGCCCGAGCTCGACCCGCGGCTGTCCCGCTCCGCCGCCCGGGTGCTCCGGGCTCGGCACGTCAAGGTGCTCACCGGCACCTCCGTGGCGGAGGCGATGCCCGACGGCGTGCGGCTCACCTCGGGCGAGACCGTCGCGGCCCGCACCCTGGTCTGGTGCGTCGGCGTCCGGCCGGACCCGCTGGTGAGCGGCACGGGGCTCGAGACGCAGAAGGGCCGTCTGGTCGTCGACACGACGCTCGCCGTGCCCGGGCACCCGCGGATGTTCGCGGCCGGCGACGCCGCGGCCGTGCCGGACGTGACCCGGCCCGGCGAGGTCACGGCGATGACCGCGCAGCACGCCAGCCGCCAGGGCACGCTCGCCGGCCGCAACGTGGCGGCGTCGCTCGGTCACGGCACCACCCGGGGGTACGAGCACCACGACCTCGGGTTCGTCGTCGACCTCGGCGGTCTCCAGGCGGCCGCCAACCCGCTGGGGATCCCGCTGTCCGGGTTCGCGGCCAAGGTCGTGACCCGCGGCTACCACCTGATCTCGATGCCGGGCAACCGGGTTCGGACCGCCGTCGACTGGCTGCTCGACGCCGTGCTGGGCCGCCAGTCCGTCCAGCTCGGGCTGATCCGCTCGGACGCCGTGCCGCTGGACACGACGGCTCCCGGCTCGACCGGCTATCCGTCGGAACGCACCGGTCAGGGCGACGGGCCGACGGCGTGATGCCGTAGCCGGGCGGGGGACCAACGGCCCGGGGACCCGGGACGGAGGGCACACGACTCCCCGCATGCGCGCCGCCTAGCGTGGGGACCGGGAGGCGAGGACCCTGGCAGAGCGGCTGACGACGGCGGACACGTCGAACTGGGTGATGGCCACGCCGGACCACGTCAACGCGTTCCTGATGGCGGGCGTGCTGGCGCCCGGCGGGTGCGTCGGGCCCGACGGCGAGGTCGACCTCGCCGCGCTGCGCCAGGTGCTCGCCGAACGGGTCCGCGCGGTGCCCCGGCTCGCCCAGCGGGTGCGGCCGGCCGGCCGGTCCTTCGTGTGGGAACCGGTGAGCCTCGACCTGGCCCACCATGTGCGCCGGGTCGCCGCGGTCGACGGCCTGGCAGGGTTCGAGGCCCGGTGCGCGCGGCTCGTCGTTACCGCGCTCCCGCTGGACCGGCCGCTCTGGGAGCTGCTGGTCGTCCCGGGGGTCGCCCCGGCGCGCGCCGGGATCGTCCTCCGGGTGCACCACGCGATGGCGGACGGCATCGCGGCGGTCCGGTTCGTGCAAGCCCTGATGGACCCCGACGCCGTGGAACCCACGGAAGCGGCTGCCAGCCTGTCAGCAGTCCCAGCCCCTGCGGACCCGACGGACGCCGGCGGGACCGGCCCAGCACGCCCGGCCCCGCGCGGGCTGCGGTCGCACACTCGCGCGGTCGCGTCTGGGTTCGAGCGCACCACGGCCTTCCTCCGGCGGGCCGTACCGCCGCCGGCGCTGCTCGGCCGCGTCGGTCACCGTCGGCGAGTGGCGTTCGTCGACGTCGGGCTCGACGACCTGGCCGCCGGCGCCGAGGCGGCGGGGGCGACCGTGAACGACGCACTGCTGGTCGCCGCCGCGGCGTCGGCCCGCTCGGCCCTGCTCGCCCGCGGCGAGGAGCCGCCCGACGTCCTGCCCGCGAGCGTGCCGGTCGCGCTGCCGCACCGAGGGCGGTCGGGCAACGCCGTCGGCGTCATGCTCGTGCCGTTGCCTGCGGGCGGCGGGGGCTACGCGGACGACGCGGGCTCGGAGGACGCGGACCTTGCCGGCCGGCTCCGCCGCGTCGCCACGCTGACCCGCGCGGCCAAGGACGAGGCGCGCTCGCGCGGCACGTACGAGCTGACCCGCACGCGCCTCGGCACCTGGCTCTTCACGCGGCTCGCGCGCAGGCAACGGCTCGTCGTCATGTTCGTGACGAACGTGCGCGGCCCGCGGCGTCCGCTCGCGCTGGCGGGGGCACGCGTCGAGCGGATCTGGCCCGTGGCCGCGCTCGGGGGCAACGTGCGATTGGGGTTCGCGGCGATTTCCTACGACGGCGCGCTGCGGTGTGCCGCGCACTGCGACGCCGACGCGCTCGACGCCGCCGTCGTCGGCCGGACCCTGGCGGACGAGCTGAACCGGATCGCGGGCCGCGCGCACCCGCCCGGCGACCCGCTCCGGGCGCCGGGCCAGGCGCGAGGTCCGGCCAGGCCTACCTGACGACCCGCTCCGCGCGCCGCAGGTTCCGGACCAGCTCCTCGCGGCTCTGCCCGTCGACGGCGTGGCGCCACATCGGGGTGCCCGGGCCGCCGCGCCACGACTCGCTCAGCGGGCTGTTGTCCACCGTGTCGAACCCGAGGTCGTCGTAGAGCCGGGTCACCCGCTCGACGGCGTCCGGGTGGTCGCTGGACGTGACCAGCGCCTTCCGGTCCGGCGCCCCCGCCGGCCGGGCGAGCCGGACCAGGCCGGGGAGCGCGTCGCTCGGCACCCGGAGGGGGGAGCGCGCGTGGAACTGGACGTGGCTGAACGCCTGGGCGACCCGAGCGTCCGGCAGCTGTTCCTGGCGCAGCTCGTAGATCGTCGTGGCGCCCGAGTCGACCTCCGGGAAGCTCCCGTCCCGCCAGGCCATGTAGTTGTTGGTGTCGAGGACGACCTTTCCCGCGAGCTCCGCCACCGGCAGCAGGGTGTCGCGGGCGTACGGGAAGGCGACGACCACGAGGTCGCCCGCCGCCGCGGCGTCGGCGGCGGACGCGGCCCGCGCCCTCGGGCCGAGGGCGGCGACCAGGCCCGCCAGGGTCTCGGGCCCGCGCGAGTTCGCGAGGACGACGTCGTAGCCGGCGCCGACCGCCGCGCGCGCGAGGGTGCTTCCCGCCTGGCCGGCGCCGATGATGCCGAGGGTGGTCACGAGTGCTTCTCCTTGTCTGTGACGGTTATCCGGTTCCGTCAGAAATAGCCGGGCCCGACGGGCCGTTGCACACGCTATGAACGCAGACGCCCTCCAGCCAGAGCCCCTGCCGGACGGGGGTCCCGCAGGACCCCCTGAGCCCGAGCCGCGCTTCGCCCACGAGGAGAAGGACTCCCGGTACGCCCTGTATCTCGGCGACGACCTGGTGAGCACGCTCGAGTACCGGGACGACGGCGCCACGGTCGCCTTCACCGCGACGTTCACGGAGCCCGCCTTCCGCGGCAACGGCTACGCGGCCGAGCTGACCGACCGGGCCGTGACCGTGCTGGAGGAGCGGGGCGACCGTTCCGTCCGGGCCGTCTGCCCCTTCGTCGTCGACTGGTTCGAGCTCCACCCGGAGCGCCGCGGGATTCTCGCCTCGGCCTAGCCCTGGGCGGGCGGCAGGCGGACGGCCGGGGGGAGCGGCGTCCGGGCCGGCTCGGCGTGGAACGAGCGCAGCATCAGCGCCGCGAACCGCCGGGACGCCGCCTGCCGGATCTCCGGGGTGTCCGCGCGGATGCCCTCGTTCGCCATCAGCGCGAGGTTGATGTCCTCCACCACGAAGTCCTCGCGCAGCGCGCCGGCCTCCTTCGCCTGCCGCACCAGCTCGAGCAGCGCGGTGAGCGTGCGGTCGCGTTCGACGGCGAACTCCGCCGGCTCGGACATCTGCGAGGTGAAGGCGCGCGCGAACCCGCGGTCCAGGGCGTGCAGCGCCATGAGCTGCTCCACGACCAGGGAGAAGCCGCGCCACGGGTCGGCCTCGGCCAGGCCCCGACGGACGATCGCGGCGCACGAGACCATCTGCTCGGCGAACACCTCGGCCAGCAGCGCCTCCTTGGTCGCGAAGTGCCGGTAGACGGTCGCCGGTCCCACCTCGGCCCGCCGCGCGATCTCCCGCAGCGGCACGTCCAGGCCGCCGACGGCGAAGCTGGCCCGGGCGACGGCGAGGATGCGCTCGCGGTTGTCGCGGGCGTCCGAGCGGCGCGCTCTCACTTCGGTCGTCACCGCTCTCACTTTAGCCAAACGGACGGGGTGTTTCGTTACGGTCCGAGACATGAGCGAATCCCTGATCAACAGCCATGTCGGCGACTCGCGGACCGTCGTCGTGCTCGGCGCCACCGGGCAGCAGGGCGGTGCGGTGGTCGCCGCGCTGCTCGCCGACGGCTGGACCGTGCGCGCCGTCGTCCGCGACCCGACGAGCGACCGGGCCCGCGCCCTCGCCGCCGCCGGCGTCGAGACCGTCCACGCCCGCCTCGACGACGCCGTCGCCCTGCGCGCGGCGTTCGCCGGCGCGCACGGCGTCTTCAGCGTCCAGCCGAGCTCGGGCCAGCCCGGCACCGGCCTGACCGACGACGACGAGGTCAGGTACGGCACCACCGTCGCCGACGCCGCCCGGGACAGCGGCGTCGCCCATCTCGTCTACAGCTCGATGATCGCCGCCGGGCCGACGCCGACCGGCGTCGCTCACTTCGACGTCAAGAGCAGGATCGAGGCACACCTCGCGGGCCTCGACCTCGCGTCCACCGTCGTCCGTCCGGCCACCTTCATGGAGCTCCTGCTCACGCCGGGCGGCGGCCTCGACCGGGGCACCCTGACCTTCTTGATGCGCCCCGACCAGGAGATGCAGCTCATCGCGGTCCGCGACATCGGCCGGGTCGTCGCGGCCGTCTTCGCGGCGCCCGGCCGGTACACCGGCCGCACCCTGGAGATCGCGGGCGACGCCCTCACCGGGAACGACGTCGCCGGGCACCTGACCCGCGAGCTCGGCCGGCCGATCGCCTACGGCTGCCTGCCGCAGACGGCCCTCGACCAGGACGACGTCCTCGCCCGCACCGTCGCCCTCGTCGACGACGGCCGGCTCGCCGGGAAAGCCGACCTCACCGCGCTGCGCGCCGAGTTCCCCTTCCTCCTGCGCTTCGACCGCTGGCTGACGGGCCCCGGCGCGCACCTCCTGGACGCCGTCCGCCCCAGCCCGGCCGACCACAACCGCACCGAGGGAATGTGAACGTAGGTCTGGTCGCATTCTGGGCGCTCAGAGTGCGACCAGACCTACGTTCACTTGCCCGTCGCGGCCCGTCGCGGCCCGTCGCGGCGGCGTCAGCGAGCGGCGGCACTCGTCGCGGCGAGCGCATCCAGCACGGCCCGGGCCGCGCGGGTGCCGCTGGCCATCGCGCCCTGCACCGAGGGCGTGTCGCGGTGGTCGCCCGCGACGAACAGCCCGTCGCCGAGGTCGACCGGCCGGCGCAGGTCGCCCAGCGGCGGCTGCGCCCCGGGCAGGGCGTCCGGCACGCTCACCGTCCGCACGTGCGCCCAGCCGTCGGTCGGCACGCCGTACAGGCGCGCGAGCCGACGGCGGACGGCGGCCTCGTCGACCCCCGCCGCCGCGCCGCCCACCAGTGACGTCGCGACGAGCGCCCGGCCGTCGCCGCTGTACCCCGGGGCGGCGTTCGAGAGCACCACGGAGTTGGCGACCATGCGGTCGTCGTCGCCCTCCAGCAGCAGGATCGGCTCGGTGCCGGGCGGCTCGGGGGCGGCGTGGTAGACGGTCGTGAGCGCCCGCATCGGCGGGACGGCCAGCGTGGGCAGCAGCCGCCCCGCCGTCCGCGGGTCGGTCGCGACGACCACGGCGCGCGCCCCCAGCCGCCCGTCCGCGTGCCGCACCTCGCCGCCGTCGACCGCCTGCACGTCGACGCCGCAGCGCAGCACGCCGTCCGGGAGCTGCCGGGGGATCGCGGACATGCCCGCGGCGGGCACGCCGACGCGTCCGCGCGCGAAGCTGCGCCAGACCAGGTCCACGTAGCGGCTGGAGGTCTCGAGCTCGTCCTCGCCCAGCACGCCCGAGAGGAAGGGCCGCAGGAAGCGCTCGACCCCGGCGTCCCCGATGCCCCGCCGGCGCAGGGCCTGCGCCGCGGTGGTCTCGGGCTCCGCGAGCAGCCGCCCGACGGGCTGGTACCCGGCCCGCGCGGCATAGGCCGCGACAGCGAGCTTGTCCCGCCAGGGCAGCAGGCCCGACCCGAGCGTGCCGACGAGGCCGCCCGGGTGCCGGCGCGGGTCGACGAGCCGGTGCAGCCGGCCGTCGCGGCGCACGAGCGCGCCCGAGGTGAACAGCCGCAGGTCGAGGGCGTCGAGGTCCAGCCGGCGTCGGACCTGGGGGTAGGAGGTGTTCAGCACCTGGAACCCGCGGTCGACGACGAAGCCGTCGACGCGCTCGGTGGCGACCCGCCCGCCGGGCTGCTCGTCCCGTTCGAGGAGCCGCACGTCGAGCCCGGCCCTGGTCAGGTCGAGGGCTGCCACCAGCCCGGCCAGCCCCGCGCCGACGATCACCACGTCGTGGTCCGTCACGAGCATCTCCCCAGGTCGTACCGGCGCCCGCGCCCTCCGGGCCTGGCACGGCCACGCTAGTGCAGACCTCACCGGGTCGCCGGTTACGGCTACGGTCTCAACCTGTGACGGTTCCGGCGCGTGGGTAGGGGCATGGAGACACGTGTGGGAAGACAGGTCGACGTCCGGGTGGGCGGCCGGTCGCGGGACGAGGAGTTCGTCGCGTTCGTGGAGGCAGAGGGTCCGTACCTGTTCCGGACGGCGTTCTTCCTGGTCGGTGAGCGCGCCCCGGCGGAGGACCTGGTGCAGGGCACGTTCGAGCGCGTCTACCGGCGCTGGGACGCGGCCCGGGCGGGGAACCCCCGGGCGTACTCGCGCAAGGTGCTGGTCAACCTCAAGACGGACACGTGGCGCCGGACGCGGCTGACCGACGTCCCGGGCGACGACAACCTGCCGCTGGAGCACGCGGACGACCACGCCGCGCAGGTCGCGCTGCGCGACGAGCTCGCCCGGGCGCTGGGGAGCCTGTCGCCGCAGCAGCGCCGGGTCGTGGTGCTGCGGCACGTCCTCGACCTGCCGGAGGCGCAGGTCGCCCGCGAGATCGGGCGGTCGGTCGGCACCGTCAAGGCGGCGAGCTCCCGGGGCCTCGAACGGCTCCGCTCGCTCCTGACCGACGTCGCCCCGGAGACCTCGGACGAGCCGGTGTTCGACGGCCACGAGACGCTGACCCGCAGCAAGGCCGCGGCGGCGCGCCAGGTCCGCCGGGACGCCGCGCTCACCACGGCGGCGGTCGCGGTGTGCGCGCTCGTCGCGCTCGTCGTGCACGGGCCGGTCGGCGTACCGGTCCTGGACACCGTCACCGGCCCGGCGCACCGCTGGCTGGTGGAGACGTTCCGCCTGCCGGCGGTCGACACCGACGGCGACACCGACACCGCCCCGGTCCGGGACGAGAACGCGGTGACCGGGCAGGACGACGCCGTCGGGCTGGGTGACCTCGACCTCCCCGAGATGCCGGCGCCCGCACCCGACTGCGCCGGGGACCTGCCGACGCCGGACGCGACCAGGACGATCGCGGTCCCCGCGGACGCCCCGACCGGGGACTTCACGATCGTCCGGGCGCTCGACGCCGACGACGCCCGCCCGGCGGTCGAGTGCGTGGACTTCGTCACGGAGCACCGGGTGAGCCTCGGGGATCCCGCCGAGATGATGGTCGGGTCCGCCATCGGGTCGGACCCCAACGTCCCGTTCGCGGTGCGTCGCGACGGGACGGTGCTCGCCGCACTGGCCCGGCCCGACGTCGGGCCGGGTTCGGAGCCGATCACCGCGCTGGCGCGTCCCGCGGCGACCGGGCCGGCCGGCGAGTCCGTGCTGGAGCACTGGCAGCTTTCGGCCGCCTCGGCCGGTTCGCCGGAATCCGGCCGCGAGCACCTCGACTACGCCCGCGTCGGCAGCCCGGTCCTCACCGGCACGCACGTCGCCTGGACCGAGGAGCGCGAGGACGGGACGGTCGTCGTGAAGGCACAGGGGCCGGACGGCGAGGTGCGAACGATCGAGGCCTACGAGCCGGACCCCGCCCGGCAGGTCTGGAAGCTCGCCGCGGGAGGGCAGACCCTGGCGATCGCGCACCTCGACGAAGAGACTCTGAACCAGGCGGGCCGGTGCCCGGGGAGCATCGACCTGGTCGACCTGGACGCGCCCGGCTCCGACGTCGTCCGCGACGTGGCGACGGAGGTCTGCGCGATCTCCGACGGCGAGGACGGCGTCGTCGTGTCCAGCAATCCCGCAGAGGGGCCCGGCACGATCGGGGTGCTCTCGGCGGGTTCCGGCCTGCGTGCCCTCGTGCAGCTCGACCAGGAAACCGTCTGGAACAACTACGCGCACCTGTCCGGGGACATGCTGATGTTCGAGTCGGGACAGTGGATGGTCGCGCTCGACACGGCCTCGCGGGAGGCCACGGTCGTCCGGGAGGACGCCGGGTGGACGGTCGGCGCGTCCGACGACGGCATCCTCTGGGCCGACGGCGAGCACATCTTCTTCCTGCGGCTGGAACCCCGAGAGGGAGTCGCCGTACCCGCCCTGACCACGCTCGGTCCCGGGGCGGACGCGGACCGGACCTCGTGGCTGGACGTCGCCGCCTCCGCCCAGCGGGTGGTCTGGACCGAGTACGACAGCGCCGAGATGGAACGTCTCCAGCGCCAGGACGCGTGGAGCTACTTCGAGCTGGACCAGACCCTGGTCTACGCGCGCACGTCCTGGTGACGGCGAACGGGCTGCCCTCCGCGAGAAGGGCAGCCCGTTCGGCAGGGGAGCGGCCGTTACCGCGCCGCGACGACCTCGGGCGCCGTCGGCTCGACGGCCTGGCCCGGGTCCTCGCTGCTGGTCAGGAACTGGCACAGGACCGCCCCGACCAGGTAGAGGCCCGTGAAGACCCAGACGAGCACCGACATGCTGGCCGCGCCGCCGAGCAGGCCGACGAGGACCGGCCCGAGGAACGCGGAGAGGCCGGCGGCGAGCGTGTAGACCGCCAGGGCGCTGCCCCGGTCGCGGGTGGGCACCATCGAGGGCACGAGCGCGGTCAGCGGCACGAAGCCCGCGAGCCCGATGCCGAAGATCGCCCAGCACAGCACGGTGATGCCGAAGTTCGGGCCGACCACCTGGGGCACGTAGAACAGCAGCAGCAGGCCGACGGCGCAGGTCACGCAGCCGAACCAGGTCACGGTGCGCTTCCAGCCGAACCGGTCGCCGATGATGCCGAAGGCGAGGTTGGCGAAGATGTTCGCGGTGTAGACGATGGTCACGATCTGCAGGTACTGGCTCTGGCTGAAGCCGACCGTCTCGGTGAAGAAGAAGGGCGCCACGACGAAGAGCGCGAAGTTCGGGGTCGTGTTGATGAGCCGCACGACGGCGCCGGCCGTCACCCGGGGGTTGCGCCAGATGATCGTCAGGCCCTTGCTGAGCTCGCCCCACCCGGCGGCGTCCGGCTCCGGGCCGGCGTGCGTGCGGTCGCGCACGCCGAAGAGCGCGATCGCGGCGCCGCACACGACCAGCACGGTGGCCAGCCAGAAGGTGCCGACCTCGCCGATCAGCGGGATGGTCCAGCTCGCCAGGAGCGACCCGAGGGTCGGCAGGCCCGCGCCGAAGACGAACCAGAACCAGCCGACCGAGGTGCCGCGCTGGTGGGGCGGGGTCGCGGTGTTGATCCAGACCAGGAACGCGTAGGCGAAGAACGGGTAGCCGATGCCGCGCAGCGTGTAGGCGACCACGGCGACCCAGTGCACGTCGAGGCCGACGCCGACCAGCAGGAAGACCGCCTCGAAGATCACCCAGTTGACGGCGCCGAGCGCCATCACCTTGCGCGGGCCGAGCACCGCGGACAGGGTGCCCGCGAGCCACGAGCCGATGGCCACGAACACGCCGTAGAGGCTGATGGTGATCGCGGCGGCCTGCTCGCCGAAGCCCTCCTGCTCGACCAGGAACGGCGAGAGGTAGTTCGACTCGACGCCGTCGCCGATCATGAAGACGAGAACGCCGACGAACCCGAGGAAGAGCGGGGCCGGCAGGCCCAGCCTGTCGAGTAGCCGGGCGCCCGCGCCCGGGCTGCTGGTGGTCGGTTGGCTCATCATGCGCATTCTCCTTCGAACTGCGGACGGTCTGGAACTTGTCGCTGCTGCGGCGAAGCGAACGCATCCTGGCACGGCTTGTACGTACTGTCCAGCGCGTCCGAACAGTCTTTGACACGTCCGATACGGCTAGTACAGTCTGTCCGTACCAGCCGGACCAGCGTAGCTCCCTCGTCGTCCTGGCTGCGACACAACCCAGCGAGAGGACAGTTCATGGCTCTGGTCAGCGGCATCGAGGTCATCGAGGCGTGCACGGCGCGCGGCCTCGTGGCGGGTGCGTTCAACACCACCAACATCGAGACGACGATGGGCATCGTCGACGCCGTCGAGCGGGTCGGCGTGCCGACGTTCATCCAGGTCGCGCCCACGAACGTCGCGCTGTCGGGCTACGAGTACATCTACGACATGGTCGCCCGCAGGCTCGCGGACACCGATGTGCCCGTGGCGCTGCACCTGGACCACGGCAAGTCGATCGACGCCGTCGAGGCAGCGCTGGCGTCCCGGTTCACCTCGATCATGATCGACGCCTCCGAGGAGTCGTACGAGGACAACGTCAAGACGTCGGCCCGCGCCCGCGAGCTGTGCCCGCCCGGCATCGCGCTGGAGGCCGAGCTCGGCAGCATCGGCGGCAAGGAGGACGACGTCGAGCCCGAGTACGCCAGCACGACCGACCCGCGCCAGGTCGCGCACTTCGTCGAGGAGGTCGGCTGCGACATGCTCGCCGTCTCGGTCGGCAACGTGCACGGCTACGCGCCGAACGCCCGCATCGACTTCGACCTGCTGGCGCAGGTCCGCGACGCGAGCCCCGTGCCGCTCGTCGTGCACGGCGGCTCCGGCCTGCCCGCCGAGCAGCTCGGGCGGCTCAACGAGTTCGGCGTCGTGAAGGTGAACGTTGCCAGCGACCTGCGCAACGCGATGATCCGCGCCTTCGGCGAGGCCTACGTGGCCAACCGGAACGAGACGTCGCTGATCCGTGTCTCCCAGTCGGCCGTCGTGGCCATCGCCGACGTCGTCGAGCGCCGCATCCGCGTGCTCAACCCCTCGGTCGCGTAACGAGGCCACGATGCTTCCCACCATCACCGTCGACATCGGCACCACCAGCGTCAAGGTGGGCCTGTTCGACGCCGACGGCGAACCGCTCGCCTCCGCGCGGCACGCCACCCCGACCGTGCGGGACCGCTGGGGCGAGGTCTACGACCTGGACGCGCTCACGGGCATGGTCCTGGGCTTCGTCCAGGGTCTCGCGCCCGACCTGCGCGGGGGCGTGCGGCGGGTGGCGATCACCGGCGTCGGCGAGTCCGGCGGGCTCGTCCGGGACGACCTGTCGCTCGCCTCGCCGATGATCCTGTGGCACGACCACCGCGGCGCCGGCCGCCTCGCGCCGCTCGGCGCGGCGGACCGCACGCGGGTCTACGAGGTGACCGGTCTGCCGGTCAACGCCAACTACGGGCTCTCCAAGGTCGCGTGGGCGGCGGAGCACGCCGACGGCGCCCTCGACGGCGCGGTCTGGCTCAACGTCGCGGAGTACCTCGCCGCCTGGATGACCGGGCGCCGCTGGTCGGAGCGCTCGCTCGCGAGCCGCACCATGGCCCTCGACCTCACGGACCGCACCTGGTCCGCCGAGGTGTGCGCGCTCCTCGGGCTCGACACGAGCCTCTTCCCCGAGCTGCGCTCGGCCGCCGAGGGCTCGCCGGTCACCCGGGACTTCGCGGCGAGCACCGGCCTGGCGGCCGACGTCCGCGTCCACGTGGCCGGGCACGACCACATGGTCGGCGCCGTCGGCGCCGGGCTCCGGCCCGGCGAGCTGCTGAACTCCACCGGGACCACCGAGGGCCTGCTCTTCGTGGACGAGAAGCCCAGCCTGGACGCGCACGCCGAGCGGTCCAAGCTGGCCAACGGCCTGGCGTGCGCGGGCGACGACTACACGCTGTTCGCGTCCGTGCCCACCGGGGGCTCGGCGTTCGCGACCCTCCAGCGGATGCTCGGGCTGGACGCCGACCGGCTCACCGCCTGCGTCGACCGGCTGCACGAGCGCTACGTCGCCGGGCAGATCGACCTGTCGGCCGTCCCGCTCGTGCTGCCCCAGTTCCGCGGGAGCCCGCCGCCCACCAAGCGCGCCACCGCGCGCGGCGTGATCGCGGGCCTCGGCACCGACACGAGCCTGGAGGACATCGTCTTCGGCTGCTTCGCCGGCATGGCGCTCCAGTTCCAGGACGTCCTCGCGCTGTTCCCCGCGCAGGCGGAGGTCGTCAAGGTGATCGGCCCCGCGAGCCGGAACAACCTGTGGCTCCAGCTCAAGGCCGACCTGCTCGGCACGCCGCTGAGCGTCTCGGAGGTCCCCGAGGTCGTCTCGCGCGGGGCGCAGGCGCTCGCGTCGGGGGAGGAACCCACGTGGGAGTCGTGCCGCCCCTGGACGGTGCCGGTGCACGACGGGCGCGCGGCGCTGCTGCACGAGTGGTCCGCCGAGAACCGGTCCCGCTGGGACCAGCTGCACGAGGTCGCCGGATGAGCGGCCGACAGAGCATGTCGAGGAAGAAGTGCACGTCGAGGAAGACGGGAGCGAGCGCATGACGCTTGTCGCAGGAATTGACTCATCCACCCAGGCCTGCAAGGTCACGGTGCGCGACCTCGCCACCGGCGCGGTGGTCCGGGAGGGCAAGGCGTCGCACCCGCCCGAGACGGTCGTGGACCCCGAGGTGTGGTGGGACGCCCTGCTCACGGCCGTGCGTCGGGCCGGGGGACTGGACGACGTGGCCGCGGTCTCGGTCAGCGGCCAGCAGCACACGCCGATCTTCCTCGGTGCGGGCGGCGCGGTCGTCGGCCCGTCCCCGCTGTGGAACGACACGGGCTCCCACCCGCACATGGTCGCCCTCAACGAGGAGCTCGGCCGCGACGAGTGGATCCGGCGCACCGGCCTGCCGCTCACGCTCTCGGACACGGTCACCAAGCTGCGCTGGCTGCGCGACGAGCACCCCGACAGCGTCCGGCGCACCGCCGCCGTCGCCGTGGTGCACGACTGGCTGACCTGGCGGCTGATGGGCCACGGCCCGGGTGGCGGCGACCTCGACGAGCTCGTGACCGACCGCTCGGAGGCGAGCGGCACGGCCTACTGGTCGGGGGAGACCGAGGAGTACACCACCGACCTGTTCGAGCACGCCTTCGGGCGCAGCGCCCTGCTCCCGCGGGTCCTCAAGCCCCTGGAGCGCGCCGGGCTCACGGGCGCCGGCATCCCCGGCGTCCCCGCGGGCATCCCGGTCGGCATCGGCAGCGGCGACAACGCCGCGGCGGCGCTCGCGCTGAACCTGGCCGAGGGCGACGCCGTCCTCTCGCTGGGCACGTCCGGCGTCGTCTACGCGCGCTCGGCCCGGCCCGTGCAGGACTACGCGGGCTACGTGTGCAGCTACGCGGACGCGACGGGCGACCACCTGCCGCTCGTCGCGACCCTGAACGCCGCCCGGAACCTCGACCTGGGCGCCGCGCTGCTGGGCTGCACCCACGCCGAGTTGTCCGACCTCGCGCTCCAGGCGCCGGCCGGAGCGGAGGGGCTCACCCTCCTGCCGTACTTCCAGGGCGAGCGGACGCCGGACCTGCCCCACGCGCGGGGGTCACTGCTCGACGCGTCCCTGTCGAACTTCACGCGGCCGAACTTCGCCCGAGCCGTCTTCGAGGGGACGCTGGCCAGCCAGGTCGCCATGCTCGACACGCTCCGCGACTGCGGGGTGCACCCGGGCCGGCTGATCCTGATCGGCGGGGCCGGGCAGAGCCCCGCCGTCCAGCACGTCCTCGCGCAGATGGTGGACATCCCCGTGCTCGTCCCGGAGCTCGACGAGTACGTGACCAAGGGGTCCGCGATGCAGGCGGGCTCCGCGCTCACCGGGGCGTTCCCCGAGTGGTCCGCGGCGATGTCGCCGCTCGCGCCGGTGCCGCTGGAGCCCCGGATCGCCGGGCAGCACGTCGCCGCCCAGGTCACGATGGGGTACCGCGAGGAGGCCCGCACGCGCGCATAGGATGACGGTGCTCCGCGCGGCCGGACCCGGGGCATGATCGAAAGGGGTAGCGCCCGTGCGCAGCCCGGTGCGGCTACCCGTCGCGTGCGGTGTCGACGTCGGGAGCACCAACTCCAAGGTCGTCGCCGTCGACCCGCGGGGACACGTCGTCGCCCGCGCCTCCCGGCCCACGCCGCGGGACGCCCACGGGCTCTCGATCGACGTCGGCGCGCTGCTCGCCGACGTCGATGCGATGGTCCTGGAGGTCTGCGGGGACCGGTACGAGGTGCACGCGCTGTGCGGCGCGGGCATCGGCGAGGACGGCCTGCTCGTCGACGAGACGCTCGCGCCGCTGACCCTCGCGCTGGCCTGGTTCGACCCGCGGCGGCAGGGCGTCTTCGCGGCCCTGCGCCCCTCGCTGTACGACGACGAGACGTTCGACGTCGAGACCGACCCGGCGCGGGCGCTCGTGGGGTGGGCCTGGGCGCGGGGGCAGGTGCCGGCCGCGCAGCGGGAACCGAGCTCCTGGGTCGCCGTCGCCGACCTCGCCGCGGTGCACTGGACCCGCCGCACCTTTATCAGCGACACGCTGGCCTCGCGCACCGGGGCGTGGCGCTCGGGCGACCGGTCGTGGGACACCGGCCGCGTGAAGCTGACCCTGGGGTCGGAGGCCCTGCTCCCACCCGTCGTCCGCGCCGGCGACGTCGTCGGCGAGGCGGACTCGCCCGTGCTGCGCGCCGCCGGTGTCCTCGGCGCGGACGCCGTCGTCGTCGCCGGCGGACACGACCACCCGGTCGGCGGGTGGGGCGTGCAGCGGCTCGTGCCGGACGCCGTGATCGACTCGATGGGCACGGCCGAGGTGGTCGTCGCCCAGTCGCCGCGTCGCGAGCCGGCCGGGCACGGCGAGGTGGAGACCGCGCCCGGCATCCGGTCGGACGGGTCGACGCTGCTGCGCGTGGAGGAGCTGGCGCGCAACGTCGCGTGGGCGTCGCAGAACCCGGCGGTGGCCCGCGCCATCCAGGAGATCCTGTCCGGCGCGCTCGCGCCGCTCCCGGTGCTGGGGGACGGGTTCTTCCTCCCCGGACGGCGCGGCGGGGGCCGGCCCGCGTACGCGCCCGACGCGCCGCGGGACCCGCGCGCCCGCGCGTCCGCGGTGCTGGGCGCGCTGGCGTTGCGCGGGCGCGAGGCGGTCGACGCCGTGCGGGCCCGCGTGCCGGGGCAGACGGAGCTGCGCCTGGTCGGGGGATGGGCGCGCTCGCCGGGCTGGCTCACGATCAAGTCGCAGGTGCACGGCTTCCCCGTGGTGCCGATCATCGAGCCGGAGGTCACCGCGGTGAGCGCGGCGCTCCTGGCCGCCACCGCGCGCGGCTGGTCCCCGGACCCGGGGCACGCGATCGCCGGGGCCTGACGGGCTCCCGTGCTCAGCTCGCGGAGACGTCCACCTCGAGCGGGACGACGTCGGTCAGGACCCACGTCTCGTAGTAGTCGAACCGCGTCCCGGTGTGGTCCCAGGAGTCGGAGCGCACGCGCAGCACGGGCTGGTCGGGCCCGATCTGCAGGTGGGCGGCCACGCCCTCGGGGGCGCGCATGGCGCGGATGACCCGGTGGGCGCCGCTGGTGACGAAGCCGGCCTTGCGCAGCGTGTTGTTCACCGAGCCGGTCCCGGCGAGGACGTCCTCGGCGTCGGCGATGGTGCGACCCACGTCCTTGGGGAACCAGTTGGTGCTGAACATCGCGAGCTTGCCGTCGAGCCACCGGACCCGCTGCAGCGCGAAGACCTCGTCGTTCGCCGCGAGGCGGAGCGCCTCGGCGACGTGCTCCGGAGGGAGGACGAACCGCGCGTCGACCACCTCGGTGGTGATGCCGGTGCGGCCGTGGCTGACCTGGGACTCCAGGAACCCCTGGGTGTCGTGGATGACCCAGCCGGACGCCTCGCCGGGCGCGGAGGCGAAGACACCGCGCCGCGCGACCCGCCGGGCGTAGCCCTCCTGCTCCAGCTTCGAGAGCGTCTGGCGCACCGTGGCGCGGGAGAGACCGAACTCCCGGCACAGCTCCAGCTCGCTGGGGAACCGCTCGTCGGTCGGGATGGTCCCGTCGACCACGCGGTCCCGCAGGATGCCGAACAGCTGCTCGTAGTAGGGGACCGGGGACTCCCGCTCGATGGTCTGCGACACAGGTCACACTCCCTTTCCGTCGCGTCATCGTACAGGCTGGCTGTCCCGTCATGCATGACCGGTGTGTACGTACAGCCGCCCGGTGGGCTAGGCCTGCTCGGCGGGTGCGGGGATCGCCTCCTCGGCGGCCCGGCTCACGTCCTCCCACTGCGCCCAGGTGCGGCGCCGCTCGTCGGTGACGGCGAACGCGAGGTCGTAGACCATGCTGCCGAGCAGGAGCCGGCGCGGGGGCTCCTCGGCCGCGACCAGCCGCAGGATCGCCTCGGCGGCCAGGCGCGGGTCGCTGTCCACGCTGCCCTCCGCGAGCTGCGCCGCCAGCCGTTCGCGCAGCGGGTCGTACTCCGGCAGCGGTGCGGCGGTCTCCATCGCGGTGTAGAGGTCGGTCCAGTAGCCGCCGGGCTGGACCACGGTCACGTGTACACCGAACTCGGCGAGCTCGTGCGCGACCGCCTCGCTCAGCCCCTCCAGTGCGAACTTGCTGGCGCTGTACAGCCCGGTGCCCGCGAAGCCGGCGAGGCCGCCGATGCTCGAGATCTGCACCAGGTGGCCGGAACCCTGCCGCCGCAGCACGGGAGCGACCGCCTGCGTCACCCAGACGGCGCCGAAGAAGTTGGTCTCGAGCTGGGCGCGGACCTGCTCCTCGGTGAACTCCTCGACGAACCCGTAGGAGAGGGTCCCGGCGTTGTTGACGACGACGTCGAGCCGGCCGAAGGCGTCGACCGCCCGGTCGACGGCGGCCCGTACCGACGCCGGGTCTCGCACGTCGGCGGTGATCTGGAGCAGCCCGTCCCGGGTGTCGTCGTCGCGGACCGTGCGGGAGACGGCGGCGACCCGGTCGCCGGCCGCGAGCGCCGCCTCGGTGAAGGCGCGGCCCAGGCCCCGGCTGGCGCCGGTGATGAGCCAGGTGCGGGGTGTGGTCGGTTCGGTGGTCATCCGGGGGCCCTTCGTTGGTTGTCGAGACGGAGCGTCTCGACAACGAGGGTGCCGGACGGCGGATGAGCTTGTCAATACGAGACGTATCGTCTCTTCAACGCTAGGCTGACGCCATGACCACCGAGCAGCGCTCCTCCGGGCGTCGTCGCAACCCCGCGACCCGGGCGGCGATCCTGGCCACCGCCTTCGACGTCGTCGCCGAGCTGGGCTACGCCGGGCTGACCATGGAGAAGGTGGCGAGCCGGGCCGGCGTCGGCAAGCAGACGATCTACCGGTGGTGGCCGAACAAGGGTGTCCTGGTGCTGGACGCCGTGCTCGAACGGACGGCGGGCGGCGGGGAGCCGGTCGAGCTCCCGGACACGGGCGACCTCGAGGCGGACCTGGCCGCCGTCCTGGTCGCCACCGTGGGAGAGCTCGCCGACCCCGGCTTCGACCGCGCCCTGCGCGGCCTGACCGCGGCGATCATCGAGGACGCCGAGCTCGCCCGGGCCTACCACGAACGGCTCGACGCCCCGATGCGCGAGCTCAAGAAGCGCCGCCTCCGGCGTGCGCAGGAGGCCGGGCAGCTCGACGCCGACGTCGACCTGGACCTGGCCGTGGACCTGGTCTTCGCCCCCGTGGCCCAGCGCTGGACGGTCCGCTCGGGCGACCTCACGCCGGAGGGTGCGCGGGCAGTCGTCCGGTCCGCGTTGCGCGGGCTCGCCGCCCGGTGAGCCGCCGCGCCGGGCCGCGCGCCGGCTCGTCCGGCGAGGTCTGCCCCCAGGGGCGCGGCGTGACACATGTCACGAGTCGGTGCGGCGATCCTCCCGCGGGCCGGTGACGGCAGGTCACTGTCCGGCGTCCGTCTTTCACCCGAAGACTGGTCGGACCGACCTCGGGGGCTGGTCGGAACGTGAAATGGCCGGCTCCCGGAGGTGAAGCTCTCTGCTGGAGGAAGGGTCACGATGCCAGACCTCACGACGCAGTCCCACCCCGACGACGGGCCTGCCACCCCTGAACCGAACCAGTCCCCGCTCCTCGGCCTGACGCGGAGGAGACCATCCCGGAACGGAGCGCGCCGCGGGATCGCCGTGGCACTCGCGGCCGGCCTGGTGGCCTCGGTGGGCGCCGCCGCCGGCGCACCCGCGATGGCGGACGACCGGGCCGCGACAGCGACGTCGGCCACGGCGATCACGACGCAGGCGCCCACCCCGGCACCCGCGGAGTTCGGTGAGTGTCCCGCCGACGTCGTCGCGGGGGCCGCTCCGTACGTGCTGGACTGCGCCACGGTGGAGGTGCCGCTGGACTACGCCGAGCCCGAGGGCCGGCAGATCGACCTCACGATCTCCCGGATGGCGAGCGCGAACCCGGAGAAGCGCCGCGGCATCCTGCTGCTGAACCCGGGCGGCCCGTCCGGCACGGGGCTCACGCTGTCCACGCTGCTGGCGTCCAAGGGGCTGCCCAAGAGCGTGCGCGACGCCTACGACATCATCGCGATGGACACCCGCGGCATCGGGCACTCGACGGCCGCACGGTGCGGTTTCACCGCGGAGACCCCGCACTTCGGCAACCTTCCGCCGTTCGCGGTGGACGACGCCGCCGTCGACGCGCAGGCGAAGATCGTCCGGGACGTCGCCGAGCAGTGCGCGTCGTCGTCCGACGCCGAGCTGATCCAGCACCTGAACACGCCGAACACGGCGCGCGACCTGGACCAGATCCGGGCCGCGCTGGGCGAGGAGAAGGCCAGCTACCTGGGCTACTCCTACGGCAGCGGGCTGGGCGCCACCTACGACGCGATGTTCCCCGAGCGGGCCGACCGCGTGGTGCTGGACAGCAACCTCGGTGAGACGCACCTGAGCCAGGACGTCATCCGGCTGTTCGGGCCCGGCATGGAGGAGACCTTCCCCGACTTCGCGAAGTGGGCGGCCAAGCGGCACGGCAGCTACGGTCTGGGCCGCACGCCGGCCCAGGTGCGGGCCACGTTCTTCGAGCTGGCGGAACGGCTCCAGGAGAAGCCGCTGGCCGGGGTGGACGGCACGATCTTCCGGATGGGCACCTTCGGGTACCTCTACAGCCCGGGCCAGTACCCCAAGATCGCCGAGCTCTGGGAGTCGGTCCTGACCGACGACGCCGCGGCCGCGGAGCGGCTCACGGCAGAGGTGCCGGCCGGGCCGCTGGTCGGCGTCCCGGGTGGGCTGACGGCGGAGCCCACCGGTGCCACGTCCGGCGACACGGCCGGTGCGGGCAAGAGCGCCGAGGAGCCCTGGGCGCTCGACAACGCCCTGACGGTGTTCCTCTCGGTGAGCTGCAACGACTCCGAGTGGGCCGAGGACGTGCAGCACTACAAGGACACCACGGCCGCGGATCGCGCGGAGTTCCCGATGTACGGCGCCGCGGGCGCCAACATCACGCCCTGCGCCTACTGGCCGTACGAGCCCGCCGAGCAGGCCGAGATCTCGCAGAAGGGCAAGAAGAACATCCTGATCGTGCAGAACGAGCGCGACCCGGCCACACCGCTGCGCGGTGGTGAGGCCGCCCGGGAGAAGTTCGGCGACCGGGCGCGCCTGGTGACCGTCGACGGCAGCGGGCACGGCGCCTATGTGCTGCACGACAACGCCTGCGGCCTGGAGACCACCACGAAGTTCCTGGTGGACGGCACCCAGCCGAAGCGGGATGTCTCGTGCCGGGCCGGCTGATCCTCTGGCCCCTGGCGGGGATCGCGGTCCTGACCTACAGGTTCCGCTAGCCGCCGTCTGCCTCGTGTCCGCCCGTCTCGCCTCCGGTCAGGAGGCGAGGCGGGCGACCGCGTCGCGGTCGTCGGGCAGCCCGACGCGCATCCGGGCGAGGCTCGCGTTGCCGTCGTGCGGCGCCCAGAGGTCGTCGTTGGCGACGAGCTCCCGCAGCACCGCCTTCTGGGGCTCGTCCAGGTCCCGCGGCGGGTCGGGGCGCACGCCCGGCTGGAAGTCCACGCCCGGGAACGTCCGGAGCAGGATCGGGCCCCAGGTCATGGTCACCCACAGCCCGCCCTTCGCGACCCGGATGGCGGACAGGCACGCGGGCAGAATCTCGGCGAGCCCGGTGTCGCGGGCCAGGAGGTTCGCCACCAGGCCGAAGTGGACCCGCCTGTCGAACCTCGACGGGCGGCGGGTGAACCACTCGTCCGCGGCGAGCGGGTCGCGCAGCGCCTCGACGAGGGCGGCGGTCGCCCCGGCTGACCTGGTCAGCGAGAGGGCGGCGCAGGCGCGGACCGCGGGGTCGTCGTCGGCCAGCCACCGCGTGGTGTCGGCGCCGAGGTCGCCCAGGCCCAGGACGAGCACGGCGCGCTCGTCCCGTCCGGACGCGGAGTCCAGCGCCGCCGTCAGCGGCGCGGTCGACGTCGCCCGGTCCGGCTGGACCGCCGCGAGACGGACGTAGGTGTCGAGGGCTGCCAGGCGGACGGCCTCGTCGTCGTCGGTCAGGAACGCCGAGACCGGAGGCAGCGCCGCGCCGCAGGCCGCCGGCAGCTCGGCGATCGACCGGCCCCATAGGTAATCGTTGAGGTCGGACTCCCACACCGACTCGTCGTCCTCCGCCATCGCGCGGTAGAAGGCGTCGACGTCCTCCTCCGTGGGTTCGACGGCGTCCGGCTCGCGGGTGTCCTCGTGCCAGGACGCGCTGTCGCCCACGGCGTCGACCCAGCCGAGCAGCGCGGCCAGGCGCGAGCGTCCGCGCTCGTCGTGGCGACGCAGCACGGGGTCGTGCAGCATCCCGGCCACGGCCCGCAGCGCGGGCGCCGTCGCCGGGTAGACGGTGCCCTGGTGCAGCACGGCGCCGTAGAGATGGTCGAGGCCCGCGGCGAACGCGGCGTCGTCGTCGGAGACGAGGGCGCCCAGGTGCGCCGACGTGTCCGACGCGACCCCGTAGGCATGGAACAGCCGTGACCAGTCCACCTCGTCGACCAGCGGCGGCGTCGTCGAACTCATGGCCACGGACCCTACCGCGCCCGGAGGGCGGTACCGAGCGGCGGGCGGCGGGCGCCTGTGCGACTGAATTGCCGCGGTGCAAGAGTGGACGTGGGGGCAAGGGAGGTGCGTTGTCGATGAACCCTCCGGAACTCTTGGGTGTGCTGGCAGAGTCCTTCGCCGGGACCGACGCCTGCCGGACGTTGCCGATGCGGCTGTGCGCGGCGTGCGTCGACACCTTCGGGGCGCAGGGCGGGGCGCTGACCGTGCTCGCCGGCCCGGGGGACCAGGTCGCCGTCAGCACGCCGGGCGAGTACGAGCAGCTCGAACCGCTGCAGGAGGTCCTGGGCGAGGGGCCGGTGCCCCGGGCCATCGGCGAGGACCGGCTCGTGGCCCTGTGCCTCGGCGACGTGGTGGACGAGTACCCCGTCTTCTCGCACCTCGCCGGGTCGGTGTCCGGCGACGCGACCGCCGAGGCGACCCTCTACGCGGTACCGATGCGGGTCAGCCCGCGCGTCGTCGGCGCGCTCAGCGTGTACGTGACCGGCGACCTGGCGGCCCGCGCTCCGGACCTGCAGCTCGTGGCCGACGCCGTCGGGACGATCCTGCTGCGCCGGACCACGCTGGGGGACTGGTCGGAGAAGGCGTCGTTCCACCAGGCGACCGGGATGGTCGCCGCCGAGTTCGGCATCCGCCCCGACGACGCTTCCGCGATGATCCGGGCGCACGCCTTCGCGCGGTCGACGAGCCTCCTGGAGGTCGCGGACGACGTCCTGGCGCGACGCCGGTTCCCGGGCGACGGGTAGCGGCGAACCTCTAGGAACGGCGGCGGGGGCGGCGCGTCAGGAGGGCGTCGTGCCCGCGGGGCCGGTCCACGGTGTGGACGGCGGCGAGCGCGCGGTCGAGCGTCGCGGACGACCCGCCGCCCTTTCCGGCCTCGTCGCGCAGGGCGGCGGCGACCTGCCCGGCCGCGAGCCGCAGCGTGATCCCGTGCCGCCGCGCCTCGGCCGCCAGGACCTCGCCGGCGGCGGCCTCGTCGAGGTTGCGTACCGCCATGATGAGGCCCTTGACCTGCTCGATCCCCGCCTGGCCGACGAAGGCCCGCTGCACGGCGCCGTCCGTCGTGCGCCGCACCGCCTCGGACAGGCCCGGCGTGACGTCGATGATGTACCCGGCGAGCTCCGCCGTCCGGTCCCGGGGCCGGAGCGCACGGCGACCGGTGACGAGCACCGACCGGGTCTCGCCCGCGGTGGTCACGATGCGGTGCGCGGTCGCGAACGGCTTGCCGCGGCGGAGCGCGTCACTGGCTGTCCGCACGACGAGGTGGCGGTCGTCGGGATGTTTCCGGGCCCGTAGGGCCTCCAGGCCGGGCTCGACGTCGCTCAGGTCCCAGCCGTGCATCGTGTACACCTCGTCCGACCACCACCAGCTCCCGGACGAGAGGTGGACGCTGTAGCGGCCCACGAGCAGGTCGGTACCCAGGCCGAGGGCACTGAGGATCTGTCCGGCGCTGGTCGGCGGGGTCCCGGGGCCGTGCTCGTCGAAGGATGGCACGGGGCGGGAGGCGGCAGGGGACGACATGATGGTCTCCAGATCGGTGGTGATCGGAGGCCGTTTCTTGACTTCTGTCCGGAGCGTATCGCGCGGCGAGGTGCCCGCGGAAGTTCACCCCGTCGTCGGAGCCGTCGGGCTAGCGGTCCTTGCGGAAGTGGTTGAGCAGCATGATGCCGCCGAACGCGATCCACGCGACCACGACCGTCGTGATCGCCGCCACGAGGAGGCCGCTGCCGGTCGCGTAGGCGATGACACCCGAGACGGCCCCGGCGATGAGCGGCACCAGGGCGCCGCCGGCGGCTGGGCCTCGTCGTTCGGGCGTCTGGTCCATGTCGACGAGGCTACTGCGAACCTGGACCCCGCAAGTTAGCATCGGCGTGCTAAATTAGTTGGCATGAGCGTGCCAAATAGATTCCCGGACGGTTCCGACGGGCTCGACGACCTCGGGCTCGGTGGGCTCGACGGCCTCGGCAGCCTCGACGACGGCGACGCGGGGGAGTGGGGGACGCCCGCTCCCAGGCCCGGCTCACCGCTGCCCCCGTTCCGCCCCTCCCTCTCGCTCGAGCGCACCCGGTTCGCCGCCGCCCTTCCCGACGGGTCGACGGCGACCGTCGACGTCGACCACCTGTCGGGCCGGGCGTCGCTCTACCGGGACGGCCGCCACGTGCGGACCGCCGACATGCCGGCCCGGTTCCCGGTCGGACCAGACCGCATCGAGGTCGCCGCGAGCAGGTACGGCATGCAGCGCATCCACCTGGTCGGCGCGGACGGCGTCGAACGGCGTCTCGATCCCGCGCCCGGGACGCCCGAGCACCGGCGCGCCCAGCTCTCCCGCAGGCACCCCCGGATCGGGCGCGCCGTCGCCGCCTGCGCCGTCGTCGTGCTGGTGGTGAACCTGAGCCTGCTCGCGCCGCAGGTCCTGGAGACGGTCACCCACCTGGTGTTCTGGGCGGACCGCTTCCCGCCGTTCGTCTCGCCCGTCGACCTGCCGTCGTGGGCGAACACGGCGCTGACCCTCGCCGCGGCGCTCGCGGGGATCGAGCGGGCGCTCACCTTCCGGAACCACCGGCTCCTCGACGCGGAGACGGACGGGATGAGCGGTTGACGTCGCTGGTGCCGGTGCCGGTGCCGGTGCCGGCGCTCAGCGGTTGTAGCGCGGCATCGAGCCCATGAGGGGTTCGCTGATCTCCAGGCAGGCGGCGAGCACGTCCTCGGGAAGAGGCCCCTTGGCCAGCGACCGGAGGTTGCCGGCCAGATGCTCGGTGCTGCCGCCGCCGACCAGCACCGCGTCCGCTCCCGGCCGGCTGATCAGCCACCGCAGCGCCAGCTCGGGGAGCGTGAGGCCCGCGTCCGCGGCCACGGCGGCGAGCTCGGTGACCGCCGTCAGCAGCTCGGGCGTCCAGTAGCGCTTCTTGTACATCTCGGCGAGGCTCGAGCCCGTGGAGAAGCGGCTCGGCACCCCGGACTCCTGGGGTGCGCGACCGAGCAGACCGCCGGCGAGCGGATTGTAGCACATGGTAAGCAGGCCGTACGTCTGCGCGAACTCGATCCACTCGTCCTCCACCCGGCGGGCCAGGAGGCTGTAGACGTTCTGGCCGACGACGGGGCGGATGGTGCCGATCTCCTCGGCCGTCCGGATCACCTCGAGGGCCTGCCACGCGGAGTAGTTGGAGATCCCGAGGGCCTTGATCTTGCCGGCCCGGTGCAGGTCGGCGATCGTCGCCAGGGTCTCGGCGACGGGCGTGCGCCGGTCCGGCTGGTGCAGGTAGAACACGTCGATGCTGTCCACGGCCAGCCGCCGCAGCGACCCCTCGACACTGGCGGTGAGGCCGGCCCGGGACAGCGGTGCGTGGTCGCCGGCGTCCGGATGGGGGATGCCCGCCTTGGTCGACAGGACGATGCTGTCCCGGTGCCGCCGGACCCACGGGGCGATCAGGGACTCGGTGGTCCCGCGGGCGTAGCCGTTCGCGCAGTCGATCCCGGTGATCCCGGCGTCGACGGCGGCCTCGAACATCGCCTCGGACGCGGCGGCATCGGCGGTGTCGCCCATGGACATCGTGCCCAGCACGACCCGGGTGAGCGGTGTCGCGACGCCGTCCACGGTCACGGTGGGGATCTGGGTCGGGTGCGCGCTCATCGCAGGCCCCGGGCGTGGTCCGCGGCGACGGTCGCCGCGATGTCGGCGAGGGCCTGCTCGGGCAGCAGGTCGAACGGTGCGCGGCACGGCCCGACCGGCTCGCCGGCGCTGTTCGTGGCCGCCTTGACGATGGTGTTGGGATTGCCGTGGCGGAAGAGGTTGCGCACGGGGCGGATGGCGGCCTGCGCGGCCCGGGCCGCGTCGAGGTCCCCGGCCGACCACCGCTCGAAGATCTCCACCATCGTTCGGGGGTAGATGTTGGCGATGGCGGTGATGCCGCCGGTCCCGCCGGCCTGCAGGCTCGGCAGGATCAGCGAGTCCGTGCCCGAGAGCACGGCGAACGTGTCGCGGTCGGTGAGCTCGAGGTACTGCAGGATGTTGTCGAAGTTTCCCGACGAGTCCTTGATGCCGACGATGTTCTCGATCGCGGCGAGCCGGGCCACCGTCGACGGGGCGAGGCTCACGTTGGTGCGCGCGGGGATGTTGTAGAGCAGGACCGGGGCGTCGACGCTCTCGGCGACGGCCGCGAAGTGCCGGTAGAGCTCCTCCTGCGACGCGGCGGCGAAGTAGGGCGTGATCACGGACAGGACGTCCGCGCCGGCGTCGACGAGCCGCCGCGAGAGCGTGATGGTGTCCCGGGTGCCGACGGTGCCCGCGCCCGCGTAGACGGGGACGCGTCCGTCGGCGGCCTCGGTGACGGCTTCGAGGACGGCGACGCGCTCGTCGGCCGTCAGCTGGAAGAACTCCCCGTTGGTGCCCAGGCAGAAGACACCGTGCGCGCCGGCGTCGATCGCGCGCCGGGTATGGCGTCTCATCTGCTCGAGGTTCAGCGACTCGTCGTCGTGGAACGGGGTCACCAGGGCGGGAATGATGCCTCGGATCGGAACGGTCTTCATCTGTCACCTTCGGTTCTGGGTCTGGTGCGGGGGTCGGCCGCGACGGGTGGGTACATCAGGTTGGGGTGCGTCAGCCCGTCACGACCGTCGTGATGCCGTGCTCCCTGAAGGGAGTGAGCTGCTCCTCGGTCGCCCCGGCGTCCGTGACGAGGGTCCACTTCCCCGGCAGGTGCACCCAGGCGTTGAACGGCGTCGCGCCGAGCTTGCCCGCGTGGGCCAGGACGTAGACCTCGTCGCCGGCCCGCGCCATCAGCTCCTTGAGCCTCGTCTGCGCGGGCGAGGCCTCACAGATCCCGCGCTCGGCGGTCACGGCGTCGGCCCCCAGGAACGCCCGGTCGAACGACCACCGGTCGAGAGCCGCCTCGGTCAGAGGTCCGACGAAGCTCTGGGAGACCTCGCGGTACTCGCCGCCCAGCAGGATGCGCTGCATGGCGGAGTCGTCCGCGAGCTCGAAGAACGGCGTCAGGCCGCTGGTCACCACGGTGAGCGGCGACGTGCCGTGCAGGTGCGCCGCGACCCGCGCGGTGGTCGTCCCGGCGTCCAGCAGCACCGTCTCTCCGGGCTCGACCTGGTCGGCCGCCCAGCGGCCGATCGTGTCCTTGGCGCGATGGCTGTCGGAGGCCCGCTCCTGGAGGCTCGCCTCGTAGTGCGGCGACCGGACGGCGATCACGCCGCCGTAGGTCCGGGCGAGCTGGTTCGACTTGTCGAGCGTGGACAGGTCGCGACGGATCGTCGACTGGGTGACCCCGAACACCTCGGCGAGGTGCTCGACGCTGGCCAGCCCGTTGCTCCTGGCCATCCGTACGATCTCTTCGCGTCGCTGTGGTGCCCTCATTCGGGTCTCCTTCGAGGTGTTCGCGTCATGGAGCGGGAAGCGGCCAGAGTATCGCGCGAAACGCGCAGAATGCTGCGCGCGAGGCGCGAGTCTCCGGCCTCGGGTGCTACACCGGGAAGATCAGGACGGCGCCTGCGGACAGGACGAGGATCCGGATGAGATACATGGGGACCGTGAACTTCCAGAACTCCGTCAGCTTGTACCGGCCCATGCCGAAGATCATCGCGGGCAGGCCGTCGATGGGCATGTAGTGGCCGTTCCAGCCGGCGACGGCCACGGCGCACGCGGCGGCGACGGGGTTGAGCCCCAGGCTCAGGAAGGTCGCGATGGCGATCGGGGCGAAGATCGCCACTGAGCCGAGGTTGGAGCCCGTGAAGGCGGCGGCGGTGCTGGTCAGCAGCGCGAACACCAGGACGAGCACGAACGGTGACACCGACGAGCCGACCATGTCGGCCACGGAGTTGCCGACCAGGCCGGTCAGGCCCGACTTCGCGAGGGCGTCGGCCACCCCGATCACGCCCGCCATCATGAGGATGACGGGGGCGAACAGGCTCTCGCGGAACTCCTTGAAGTCGACCATCCGGATGAAGAGCAGGGCGAAGGCGCAGAGGCCGGGGACGACGTAGGCGAGGTCGCCCAGCACGTTCAGGAGCATCATGGCCACGACGCTCACGACGAACATGGCTCCGGTGGCGTACTCCTTCCAGGCGGGCAGCCCGCCACGGTCGGACTCGCGCAGGGCGAGGTCCCGGTTCGTTCCCGTCGCCAGCGGCAGCGGTCCCGACCCGTTGCCGGGGGCGGGCGTCCCGCCGCCCGGGGCGGACACCACGGCTGCGCCGCCCGGTGCGGACGACTCCGGCGCGGGGTCGGCGATCGGGTGGTCCGGCAGGAGCCGGTACGCCACGAGCGCCCAGGCCAGGAAGCCGACGCTCACGATCAGGTTGACCAGGGCGAAGCTCACCATCGAGACGCCGCCGGTGTAGCCGGAGGCTTCGAGGGCGGTGATCATGACACCGTAGATCAGCGCCACGTTCACGGGGGCGAGCGGGTGGTTGGTCGCGAGGCCCAGCGGCATCATCAGCTTCGACGTGGGCAGCTTCTTCTCGTACGGGATGGTCGACACCAGGGCGACGACCAGCACGTAGTAGCCCGTGGCGCCGGTGCCCGCGAGGCTGGCCCCCAGCATGACGACGACGATCAGCAGGGCGTAGCTCTTGTAGCCGCCCTTCTTGACGAGCTCGCCCATGGATCTCTTGACCCTGCCGATGAGTCGTGTCTTCTGCATGGCCGCCAGTGGGACCATGAAGAACGCGATCATCAGGACGCTCGAGTTCGTGAAGCCCGCGAAGGCCTCCGGGACCGTCGACAGGCCGACGACCACGAGCAGCAGGCAGGCCAGCAGTGGCGGTGCTCCGAAGGGCAGCACGTCCGTCATGATGAGAACGATCATCACGATCAGGACGGCCAGCGCCAGGATCATCGGCAACGTCATCCGAACTCACACTCCTTTCATCCGTTGCCGCCCACCTCGGTGTGGGCGGCGTCGTGGGGGACGGGCGTCAGTGCCCGTCGTGGCGGGGTTCCGGGGGCTGGCCGCGGCGCGGCCGGCCGGATCAGATCCCCGCGTGCTCGCGCAGGTCGGGACCGGCGGAGACGGGACGGGAGGCCCGGATGCGGGCCAGGGTGCCGGCGTCCAGGCGCACGTGCTTGATCGCCTTGCGGTGCCAGGTGTACGCCACGTGGAGGTCGCCGTCGGGGCCGGCGATGACCGACGGGTAGGACATCTCCCGGTTGATCCCGTCGCGGCTGTTGTTCGACATGCAGTACCCGTCGCCGTTCTCGATGTCGTACGCGACCGGCCAGGTGCGGCCGTCGTCGTCCGAGAGGGCCAGGGTCATCGGGGCGCGCGGGGCGCCCCAGAACGCGGTGCGCCCCTCGCCGTCGAACGACGGCTCGGCGAGCACCGGGCCGTCGGTGTCCTTGACGCCGTCGTCGTCGATCTCGTCGTACAGGGAGAGCCTCCGGCCGGTCGCGTCGGCCTGGCTGGCGTAGTTCATGACCATCGCCATCTCGCCGTCGCCCGTCGTGAGCGCCTGGATCGACGAGTTGTTGTTGGGCAGCGTGGTCGGGCGGCACGGCGTCCAGGTCAGGCCGCCGTCGTCGGACGCGGACTCGTAGACGTGGTCGGCCCAGCGTGAGCGGAAGCAGGCCCAGAGCGTGCCGTCGGCGCGGGGCACGATGTTCATGTGGACGCAGCCCTCGGAGTCCGGGACCGGGGTCTCGGTCCAGGTCCGGCCCCCGTCGTCGGAGTACCAGACCGAGGCGGTGTCCTGGTTGCCGACCCACTTCTCGCCCGGGACGGCCACGCAGTTGAAGGTGGGCAGCAGGATGCGGCCGCTGCTGAGCGTGACCGGCACCTGGCGGACGAACACGCCGGTCGGGGCGTCCGCGCCGAGAAGGGCGGTCGGCTCGTCCCAGGTGTCGCCGCCATCGTGCGAGACGCGCCGGCGCACCTCCGCGGTGTCCTGGTTGCCCGCGAGCTGCGCGGTGTAGAGCAGCCAGAGGTCGCCGTCGGGGGCGGTGAACAGGATGGGGTTCTGCTCCGAGCGGGTGGGGTCGAAGCTGACCTGGACGGGCTCGAGCCAGCGGTCCGCGCCGGCGGGGAGCCGGGAGAGGTGGACCGAGATGTCGGAGACGCCCTCCTGGGTTCCGCCGAACCAGACGCAGGCGAGGTCGCCGTCGGGCAGGAAGGCGAGGTTGGCCGCGTGGCACTGCACGGTGGGGGTGGGCAGGAACGCCTCTGTCCCGCCGTCGGTGCGGGGGCGCAGCAGCCCGTCGAACAGAGTCATCTTTTCCTCCGGCGTCATTGGTGGTGGGTGAGCCTGTGGCCCGTGGCGGGCCGGTTGCAGCGCTGCGACGAGCAGTGCTCTCGTGCTCGGCCCACCGGAGGCGTTCTGCCCTCCGAGCTACGGCGCTTGGGGTCGAGGTGTGGCGTAACACTGACAGAGTTGCGCGCTACGCGCAAGCACCCTGCGCATTACGTGCACTATTTCGTGGTTGTACGACGCCGGAGCGCTCGCGGCGCGCGTGCCAGGTCTAGGTTGCGCGAAACGCGCAACCAAAATCGTCAAGTTGCGCACAACGTGCAATACTCTGCTCAGGACCAGCCGGTCCGGTGACGTACAGCGACGTACAGGGAACCTCGGGAGGCGACAGGCGTGCAGGTGGACAACCAGGTCTTCGGGCAGGGCCCGGCCTCGGACAGGCCGGTCGTGCTCGCCGACGACCTCTCGGGCGCCGCGGAGGTGGCCGCCGTCGCGCTGCGCGTCGGCTGGACCGCGGCGCAGGTGCGATCCGACGTCGCGGAGCGGCCGGCCGATGCCGAGGTCCTGCCCGTCGTGGACCTCGACTCCCGCACTCTCGACGCCGCCACCGCGGCGGAGCGCGTGGACACGGTGCTGCGCGCGCTGGTCGGCAGCGGAGCCCGCGTCGCGAAGAAGATCGACTCGCTGCTCCGGGGCAACGTCGAGGCCGAGCTCGCCCCCTTCCTGCGCGGCGGGTCGACGGTCGTGCTCAGCCCCGCGCTGCCGCGGCTGGGACGAACGGTGCTGGACGGCGTGCTCCGGCTGGACGGCGTCGCCCTGCACGACACGGGAGCCTGGTCCGCCGAGGCCCGTCCCGCGCCGAGAACGGTGCGGGACGCCGTCGGGGAGCTCCCGTCCCGCACAGTGCCGCTGGCCGAGCTGCGTGCGGGCGGCCTTGCCGCGGCGCTCGCGGCCGGCGCATCGGGCGTCCTGGTCTGCGACGCCGTCGACGACGACGACCTGAGCACCGTCGCCGACGCCGCGCACCGGCACGGCGCGGTGCTCGCCGGGTCGTCCGACCTGATCGGTCACCTGCTGGCCCGGACCCGCCCGGTGGCACCGGCCGGACGGGCGGCGCAGCGACCGCGCCCGGAGTCCGCGCGCTCGGAGTCCGCGCGCCCCGAACCCGCGCGCCGCGTGCTCGGCGTCGTCGGCACCGCCGCCCCGGTCGCGAACCGGCAGCTCGCCGAGGCCGCCGCGACCGCCGGGGTGCTGGTCCGGCGCCTGGACATCAAGGATCTTCTTGCGGCCGACGGCACTCGCCTGGCCCGCGCCGCGCACGACCTGGCGGAGGCCCTCACCGGCCGCGACGTCTGCGTCGCGCTGGAGGGGGAGGCGCCCGTCGGGCGCGCCGAGCAGCGTCGCGTCACCGCGTCGCTCGCCGAGATCGTCTCCGCCGCCGTCGCGCGTGACCCGCGTACCGCCCTCTTCCTGACCGGAGGCGAGACCGCCCGTGCGGTGCTCGACCGGCTGGGCGAGGCGACCCTGCACGTGTTCGGCGAGGTCCACCACGGTGCCGTGGTGGCCGGCACGGGCGCGGGCCGGCTTGTGTCGGTCCGCCCCGGCAGCTTCGGGGACGACGCGTCCATCACCCAGATCTTCCGAGCGCTCGGACCAGAGCGCACCATCCACGAGAGGACCGACATGACGACGAAGAGCGAACGAGAGACCGCCACGGTCGAGAACGGGACGGACAGCCGCCCCCTCATCGCGGTGACCATGGGCGACGCGGCAGGCGTCGGCCCCGAGGTGACGGTCGGCGCGCTCGCCGACCCCGAGGTGCTCCGCCTGTGCCGGCCCGTGGTGGTGGGCGACCGCGCCCGTCTCCAGGAGGCAGCCCGCATCCTCGGGCTCGCGGTCGACGTCGTCGCCGTGGAAGGAACCGCCGACGCGGTCTTCGAGGACGGTCGCATCAATGTCATCGACCTCGGGCTGATCCCGTCGGACCTGCCCTGGGGCGAGCTGTCCGCGCTCGCGGGCGACGCGGCGTACCAGTACGTCAAGGTCGCGTCCGAGCTCTCGCTCGCGGGTGAGGTGCAGGGGATCTGCACGGCCCCCTTGAACAAGGAGGCCCTCCACCTCGGCGGCCACCGGTACCCCGGCCACACGGAGCTGCTCGCGCACCTCACCGGGACCCCCGAGGTCTCGATGATGCTCAGCTCCCCGCAGCTCAAGGTCATCCACGTCACGACGCACATCGGTCTCGTCGACGCCGTCGCGAAGATCGAGCCGGGCCTCGTCGAGCGCACCGTGCGCCGCGGGAACGAGGCGCTCGTGCGGGCCGGCGTCGCCGCGCCGCGCATCGGGGTGTGCGCGATCAACCCGCACGCGGGCGAGCACGGTCTGTTCGGGCACGGCGAGGAGGAGGAGAAGATCGTGCCGGCGGTCAAGGTCCTGCAGGCCGACGGCCTCGACGTGACCGGCCCGCTCCCCGCGGACACGGCGTTCTTCCTCGCGGGGCGGGGCGACTACGACCTGATCGTCGCGATGTACCACGACCAGGGGCACGGCCCCATCAAGGTCCTGGGCATCGAGGACGGCGTGAACATCACGGTGGGGCTGCCCGTCATCCGGACCTCCGTGGACCACGGCACGGCCTTCGACATCGCCGGCAAGGGCGTGGTGCGGGTGGGCAGCATGATCGAGGCCGTGCGCCAGGCGGCCGCGCTGTCGGTCCGGCACCGCTCGGCCTGAGAGCAGGGCTGTGGCGGCAATGCCCGCACGTGCGAGGATCGTGACAGGGTCGGCACGCGCCGGCCGGATCGGAGCCGGGCCATGCAGCGACCGCACCGGGTGGTGGTCCTCGTGCTCGACGGGGCGCGCCCGCTCGACGTCGGTATCCCGGCGGAGGTGTTCCACCCGGAGACGGGGTTCCCCTACGAGGTGTCGGCCTGCGGGGTGACCGCCGGGACGGTGTCGTCCCACGGGCACTTCGGCTTCACGGTCCCGCGGGGCCTGGATGCCCTGGACGACGCTGACACGGTCATCGTCCCGGGGTACGTCCCGGTCGGCCGGCCGCTCCCGGACGAGGTGCGCGAGGCGCTCCGCGGTGCCGCCTCGCGCGGGGCCCGCGTCGCCTCGATCTGCTACGGAGCGTTCGCCCTCGCGGACGCCGGCCTGCTCGACGGCCTGCGCGCGACGACCCACTGGGACGCCGCAGAGCTGCTCGCGCAGCGGCACCCGCGGGTCACCGTCGAGCCGAACGTGCTCTTCGTCGACGAGGGTGCCGTCCTGACCTCCGCGGGGGCCGCCGCCGGTCTCGACCTGTGCCTGCACATCGTCCGGCGCGACCTCGGCGTGAGCCCGGCGACCGAGATCGCGCGCGGGCTCGTCACCGCGCCCTACCGGACCGGGGGCCAGGCCCAGTACCTGCCGACGGCCAGGGCGGCCGTGCAGGGCGAGACCCTCGCCGCGACGCGCGAGTGGGCCCTGGCGCACCTCGACCAGCCGCTCACCGTCGCCGGGCTCGCCGCGCACGCCCGGCTGTCGTCCCGCACGTTCCTGCGCCGGTTCACCGAGGAGACGGGCAGCACCCCGATGCGGTGGATCCTCCGGGCGCGGGTCGACGCTGCGCGCGAGCTCCTGGAGAGCACGCGGCTGTCCGTCGACCGCATCGCGGAGCGGGTCGGCCTGGGCACCGGCTCGAACCTCCGGCTGCACTTCCGCCGGCTCCTGGACGTGTCGCCCTCGGAGTACCGCGCCACCTTCTCCGGGCGGGACTGACGACGGCGGACGTCGTCCGACCGCGTCCCGCTACGAGGCGCGCGGGGGAAGCGCGACCGTCTCGCCCGCCACGTCGATCGCGACCTTGCCGTGGAGCACGTACGACCGCTTGTTCTCCAGCAGCTCGTGCGCCTCGCCGATCCGCGCCAGCGGAAGGGTCGCCCCGACGACCGGCCGCACCAGACCACGCTCGACCAGCGCGGTGAGCGCGTCGAGCTTCCCCCGGTTCTGTCGCGTGAAGACGAAGTGGTAGGCGGCGTTCCTGTCCCACGCCGCGATGAGGTTCTGCGACTGCGCGATGTCGACGATGCTGACGACGCGGCCGAAGTCGGCGAGTGCCAGCGGGCTGCGGGTCAGCGCATCGCCGCCGATCGTGTCGAGGACGACGTCGACGCCTTTGCCGTGGGTCAGCTCGGCCACGGCGTGGACGTAGTCGGTCGAGGTGAAGTCGATCGCGTCGTCCGCCCCGAGGGAGCGCACGAACTCGTGGTCGACGGCCCGCGCGGTCGTGATCACCCGGGCGCCCATCGCCTTCGCGACCTGGATCGCGATGGTGCCGACGCCGCCCGCGCCGCCGTGGACCAGGATCGTCTCGCCGACGGTGAGCTGGGCCCGCGTCACCAGGGCCTCCCAGACGGTTCCGCCGACGAGCGTCAGGCTCGCGGCCTCCAGGTGACTGATGTTCTCGGGCTTGCGGCCCACGAGGTCGACGTCGGCGACGTGCTGCTCGGCGTAGGAGCCGGGGCCGCCGAAGATCCGGGGCGTGTAGTACACCGCGTCGCCGGCGCGAAACTCGGTGACGTCGGACCCGACCTCCTCGATCACGCCGGAGACGTCGTGCCCGGTGATCGCCGGGAGCGGCACGTGGTCCGCGTAGTCCCCGCGGCGGATCTGGTAGTCGAGCGGGTTGACCGCGGTCGCGTGGACGCGCACCCGCACCTGGCGGGGTCCGACGGGCGGCACGGGGACGTCGCGCAGCTCGAAGGCGTCGGTCCCGCCGAAGCGGGTGAGCACGACGGCCTTCATCAGGTCTGTCATCGGTGTGTCTCTCCTGGGTTCTGAGCGCGGGAGGCGCTGGGGCGAACGGGTCCCTCAGCGTCGCGCGCACGATCCGCGGATACCAGTGGCGGCGATGCCAATAACCGCGAGGAAACTGACACGGCCGTCGCGGGGCGCTCGCGGCGGCCGGAGCCCGGACGAGACAGGTGAATGCCGAACGATTGAAAAGGTGCAAGAAAGGGTGAAAACTGTCGCGGACGGATCACATTCCAATGCGGAATGATTCAATCTTCATGTGGACCGATTGAATCCGTTTCCTGGACGTGACCGGGCTGTGAACAATGGTCGTCCCGCTTGAATATCCCGAATTTGTCTCGGCATGATGAAAGCAATTCACCGCGACAAAAATGAGGGGTCATCGTGAATCATCAGCCCATTCTCACCGTGACAGGCATGCTCGCGGCCCGGGCCGAGGAGAGGCCCGACGCGACCGCGATAGAACGTGTCGGCGCCGGCCGGCTCAGCTATACGGCGTGGAACCAGCGCTCCCGCGCGGTCGGTCACGGCCTCGTCGCCCGGGGCGTCCAGCCCGGCGACCGGGTGGTCGTGCGCGCCTCCGGCGACTGGATCGCCTTCGCGGTCGCCTACGTCGGGGTGCAGGCCGCCGGCGCGATCGCCGTGCCGGTGCTGGCGTCCAGCAGCGACGACCACATCGCTCGCGTCTGCGCGGAGGCCGGGGCGGTCGGTGTCATCGGCGACGTGCCCGTGGCCGGGTGCCCGGGCTGGTCCCAGACGGTGCGCCAGCTCGAGGCGGGCCGGCCGACCGGCTCGACCGGGGTGGCGGTGAGCGGGTCGGACGACGCCGAGATCCTCTTCACCTCCGGGACGACCGGACGGCCGAAGGGCGTCGTCTCCACCCACGACAACCTCACGCACGCGGTCCGGCCGCGCGGCGACCGCACGACGCCGGGGGAGGAGCCGGTGCGCCGGGTCCTGCACGCGCTGCCGCCCGCCACGAACGCCGGCCAGAGCCTCATGATGCAGACGCTGAGCGCGACGCCGCACAGCATGATCGTGCTCGAGAAGTTCGACGCCGACCGTCTCCTCGGCGCCGTGCAGGAGCTCCGGCCCGACGACGTCGTGCTGGTCCCCGCCTACGCGCTCGCGCTCCTGCGGGCCGGGACGGGGTACGACCTGAGCGGGGTGCGGCAGGTGCGGACCACGAGCGCGCCGATCTCGGCCGCCACGCTGGCCCGGCTCGCCGAGCTGTTCCCGACGGCGAGCATCGTGAACATGTACACCTCGACCGAGAGCTGGCCCGCGCGCCTGCGGATGCGCTTCGACCCGGTCCGGCCGTTCTCGCTCGGGAAGGCGCACGGCGCGAGCGAGGTGCGCATCGTCGACGGGTCTGGCGAGCCGCTGGCCGCGGGCGTGTCGGGGTCGGTGCAGCTCCGGATGGACGGCGTGCGCCCGCGTCGGTACTGGAACGACGCGGACGCGAGCGCCCTGGTCTTCCACCCGGACCGGTGGGTGAGCACCGGCGACGTCGGCCGGCTGGACGACGACGGGTACTTCTACCTGGAGGACCGCAGCGCCGACACGGTGAACGTCGGCGGGCGCAACGTGTCCACGCTCGCCGCGGAGGGCGCCCTCGAGGACCACCCCGACGTGGAGGAGGCGGCGGCGTTCGGGCTGCCGCACCCGACGCTCGGGCAGTACCTCGTCGCCACCGTCATCGGTTCCAAGGGCCTCGACCCCGACCAGGTCCGTTCCTTCGCGGCCGCGCGGCTGGGGGAGGCCGACGCGCCCAAGCGGGTCGTCCAGGTCGGGCGCTTCCCGCGCAACGCCCTGGGCAAGGTCGTCAAGCGTGAGCTGGTCGCGAGCGTCGCCGGGCTGATCGCGCGGGACGCCGGGCACGGCGTGGTGGCGAGCGACACCGAACGCGCGGTGGCGGCCATCTGGGGGCGGGCCCTGGACGTGGGTCCCGCCACGATCGGCCCGGACGCCGAGTGGCTGTCGCTCGGCGGGTCCTCGCTGGAGGCGGCCGAGGTCGCGCTGCTCGTCGGCGACGAGCTGGGGCGGGACGTGCCCGAGCGGGTGCTGCACACCAACCCGACCCTGCGCGCCTACGCCGCCGCGGTGGACGAGGCGCCGCGGGCGGAGCAGGTCCGGCTGCGGCCCCTGGGTCGCGCTACCCGGGGGGTGGCCGGATGAGCGCCCAGTACGCCGCGACGCACTATCAGCGCTCCCTCTACGACGCGACCGGCGGGCAGGCATCCGGCGTCAACGTCGGCGCGGCCGTGCGGATGCGTGGCCCGGCCGACCCCGGCCGCGTCCGCGCCGCGCTCGACGCGCTGACGGCCCGCCACGAGGCCCTGCGCACGACCCTCTCCCGCCAGGGCACGAGCGGCGGCACCGGCGGCACCGGCGGCGACGTCGTCGGCCCCGCGCACCAGATCGTCGGTGACCACGCCCCGCCGGACCTGCGCGAGGTCAGCGTCGCCGACGTCGCCGAGGACCAGCGGGAGCCGGCCTGCGCCGCGCTCCTGCAGGAAGAGCTGCGACGGCCGTTCGTGCTGGAGGGCAGCCCCCTTGCCCGGGCCGTGCTCGTGACGCTCGCCGACGACGACCGCGTGTTCGCCGTGATCGCGCACCACGCGATCATGGACGGCTGGTCCGCCGGCGTGATCCGCGACGAGCTCCCGCACCTGTACGAGCACGGCGCGCGCGCCACGCACCCGCCGCCCGCGCTCCACCTCGCCGACTACGCCGTGTGGGAGGCCGAGCTGGCCGACGACCCCGCGACCCGGCGGCACTGGCGCGCCGCCCTGGCCGACGCCCGCCCCCGCCTCACCTTCCCGCAGCCCGTGTCCGACGTCGGGGCCGTCGCCCGCACCACGCCGCGACCGCTCCCGCTCGACCCCGGCCTGACGCTGGGTGCGCTGCACCCGCTCATGGTCGAGGAACGCGCGAGCGCGACCGCCGTCCTGCTGGCCGCCCTCGCGGCGTCCCTGAGCGACCACGCGACGCACGAGCGGATCACGTTCGGCGTCATGCGGTCGAACCGCCAGCAGCGTGACGTCCGCGGCACGGTCGGGTTCCTCGCCGGGCACGTGCCCGTCACGGTGGACCTGTCCGGCGACCCGACGTGCGCGACGCTCGTCGGGCGCACGGCCGACGCCTACGACCGGGCGATCTCCCGCCCGGCACCGGCCGGCGTGCTCCGCGGGGCGCTGCCCGACGCCGGCCGGGGGCCCCTGTTCGACGTGTCGCTGAACTACAGCCACGGACAGCAGGCCGACGTCGTCACCGCCGCGGGGGTCGCCTTCTCGCCCTTCGACCTCGCGCACGAGGAGCCCACCGACCACCCCTGGTGGGACGGCGCCTCCCTGCTGGACTTCCAGGTCGGGTCCGACCCGGCCGGGCGACTCTCGGGTGTCCTCGTGGCGGACGCCAACATGCTGGGCGACCCGGAGGCGGCCGGTTTCGCCGAGCGGTTCGCCGCCGCGCTGCGCAGGTTCGCCGACCGTCCCGGGGACCGCGCCAGTGATCTCGGCACCGCGCTGGAGCCGGCCCGGTGAGCGCGCTCGCCGCCGACGCCGGGACCGTCGTGCTGCCGGCCACCTATCTCCAGCAGGAGTGGGTCGCGGCGGTCGGCGGACGCGAGTCCAACCACAACATCCCGCACGCGATCGAGATCACCGGACCGGTGGACCTCGGCGACCTGGCAGCCGTGCTGGCGGCGCTGGTGGAACGGCACGAGACCATGCGCGCGGCCTTCGTCCGCACCGAGGCCGGGATCGCCCAGCAGGTCGTCGCGCCGTTCCGTCCCGACCTGGGGTTCGAGGACCTCTCGCACCTGCCGCAGACGGCGCGGCGTGCCGCGCTCGAGGAGCTCGCGGTCCAGCGCTGCGAGCAGCCGGTCGACCTGTTCACCGCGCCGCTCTGGTCGGCGGTCGTGGTCCGGATGGCCCCGCGGCACCACGTGCTGCTGACCGTCTGGCACCACGCCGTCTTCGACGGGTGGTCCAACGCGGTGCTGTTCCGTGACTTCCACCAGCTCTACCGTGCTCGGCTCGACCCCGGGTACCCGCCGCCGCCCGCGCCGAAGGTCCAGGCGGGCGACTATGCCGCCCACGAGCGCACCCTCGGGCTCGGGGCGAACGCCGGGTACTGGGGCGAGCAGTTCCCGGCCGACCCGCCGCGCCTGCCCGTGGAACGCACCGGCCCGGACGATCCGCTGTGGCTGGAGGCGCACCCGCTTCCGCTCGTGGCAGCGGCGGCGGCCGGTGCGGTGCTGCGGCTCGGCGCGCAGCACGGCGCCAAGCCGGCCAGTGCCCTGCGCGCCCTGGTCCTGGCGTCGCTCGCGCCCTACCTCGGCGACGACGTGATGATCGGGTGCGTCACGGCCAACCGGGACGCCCCGGGGGTGTCGCAGACCGTCGGTCTCGTCAGCGACCACGTGCCCGTCCGGGTCGACCTGCGGGACAACCCGTCGTTCGGGGAGCTCGCCGGCCGCGTCCACGACGCCACGCGACGCGCGCACCTGCACCGCGTCCCGGTCGGGGTGCTCCGTCAGGAGCTGCCCGGTGCGATCCGGCCGGACGGCTCGTTGTTCGACCTCTCGATCAACTACATGCCGCACGTCCGGGCCAGGGCCGTCACGATCACGGCAGCGGACGGCGGGAGCATCGGCATGCTCCTCCGTCCGCTGCCGACCGACCGGCTCCGGCCGCGGATGGCGTCGTCGTTCAGCGGGGCCGTGCGCCTCGGTTTTCAGCTCCGCCACTCGTACGAGGGCCATGTCTCCGGCGACCTGTGGGCGCACCGCCCCGCGTTCGCCACGAGGACGCTCGACGAGCTGACGGGGAACCTGGGCCGCGCGGCGCACGCGGTGCTCGCCTCGCCCGGGCGAGGGATCAGGGACCTGGCGGTCCGGGGAGGGGGTGCGGGCTAGCCCGGCGACGTCGCCATCGCGAGCCGCTGCTGGGTCGCCCACGCCTTCGCGGTCACGGCCACCGGGATCTCGGGATCGAGCAGCCAGGCGGTCTCCAGGCCGTTGACGAAGGCGATGATCTCGACGGCCTTGAGGCGGGTGTCGACGTCGTCCCGGATCTCGCCGCGGTCCTGTGCGGAGGACAGGACCGCGGCGACCCGGTCGACGGTCGCGTGGTACCGGCCGGCCAGCCGGGGGTGGAGGGCGCCGTCCTCGCCCAGGTTCTCGACGACCAGCACGGTGTGCATGCCGACCGTCTGGGAGTTCTCGGCCCAGCGCGTGACGTTCTGGGCGATGACATCGAGGATGCCGAGGCCTGCGTCGGCGTCCCGCCACAGGATCTCGTCCTCGGTCTCGTCGCGCCGGTCCAGCACGGCGTTGAGCAGCGCCTCCTTGGTCGGGTAGTGATAGAGGAGGCCGCTCTGCGAGACCCCGGCCTCGGTGGCGATCTCGGCGAGATTGGTGCCCCGGGACCCGTTGCGCGCCACGAGACGGGTGGCGGCCTCGACGATCAGCTCCTTTCGAGCCCTGCCCTTCGCCGACTCGGTCTTCTTGATGCCGCCGGTGCCTCGTGTCGCCTCAAGATCGTATTGCCGTCCCATATCCAGATCCTATCTCCCTACTTGACGGCGCCCTGAAGAAGGGCCTTCACGAAATGCCGCTGGAAGAACAGGAAAACCAGCAGCGAGGGGGCGATGATCAGCAATGAACCGGCGCACAACAATGCGATGTTCGTGCCGTGCTCACCCTGGAACGCGCCCAGGCCGCCGGCGACGGTACGCATGGTCGGGTCGTCGATGAGCACGAGCGGCAGCAGGTACTGGTTCCAGGTCGCGAGGAAGAACAGGATCGTGAGTGCCGACAGGGCGGGCACCGCGAGCGGCAGCTGGACCTGGCGGAAGATCTGCCACGGGGTGGCGCCGTCGAGCTCGGCGGCCTCGGTCAGCGCCGTCTCCACCCGGAGGAAGCTCGCCCGCATCCAGAACACCCCGAACGGCATGAGCAGCCCGATGAGCGGCAGGATGACGGCCCACCGCGTCCCGAGCAGCCCCATGTCGCGCAGGTTGTAGTAGAGCGGCGTGATGAGCGCCTCGAACGGCAGGGTCAGCCCGACGAGCAGCAGGGCGTTGACGAACCTGCCGCCGGGTACGTCGAGCTGCGCGAGCCCGTACCCGGCCGCGGCGGCCATGGCGACGGCGGCCGGCACGACGCCCAGCACGATCAGGACGCTCGACTCGAACAGCGCGAGGAAGTTCGCCGCCGTCCAGGCGTCGGCGAAGTTCTGCCACTGCGGGTCCTCCGGCCAGGCGAGCCCGGGTGGTGTGCTGTTCTGCGGTGCGAGCGCGGCCGTGAGCATGCTGAGCAGGGGCAGGACCGCGAACGCCATGAGCGCCACGAGGATGACGACCCGCGAGACGAGGCCGTGGCGGGTCGACGAGACGGTGTTCATTCGTGCCTCCCGAGTCGCTGGATGGGCCAGATGACGAGCAGGACGAGCGCCGCGAGGAAGACGGCGAGGGCCGAGGCCTGGCCGACCTGCTGCTCCAGGAAGGTGAGCCGGTAGATCTCCACGCCGGGCACCATCGTCTGGTAGCCCGGGCCGCCCTGGGTCGCGATCTGGACGACGTCGAAGCTGGCCAGTGCCGCGATCGTGCCGATGGTCGCGCAGACGGCGATCTCCCCGCGGAGCCCGGGAAGCGTGACCGCGAAGAACTCGGCGACGCGGCCCGCCCCGTCCAGGCGGGCCGCCTCGTAGAGCGACGGGTCGATCTTGCCGACGCCGGACAGCAGGAGCACCGTGCAGAAGCCGAACGACAGCCAGAAGCCGATGACCCCGACGGCCGGCAGCGCGAACGTGAAGTCGCCGAGCCACGCACGCGTCAGGGACTCCAGGCCGACCGCGCTCAGCGTCTGGTTGACGAGCCCGTCGGTGGAGAACATCCACGTCCACGCGATGCCGGCCGCCACCGGCGGCAGCACCTGGGGGACGAACAGCACGACCCGCGCCGTGGTGTTGAACGCCCCGATCCGGAGCTCCCGGATGAGGCTCGCGGCGACGAGCCCCAGGCTGACCGGGAGGACGGTGTAGAAGAAGATGAGGACGAACGCGTGGAGCACCGACCCGAGCAGCTCGGGCTCGGTGAAGATCGCCCGCCAGTTGTCCAGGCCCGCCGGCGTCGCCGGCCCGATGCCGTCCCACTCGTAGAACGAGAACTGCACGGACTGGCCCAGCGGGTACAGGACGAACACGCCGTACATGATCATCGCCGGCGCCACCCAGAGCAGGGCGCTCCACCGCCGTGCCGGACGTCGTCGTCGTCGAGCAGGATGCGGACCTGGTGGTGGCCCCGGGTCCGGCGTGCCCACGGTCGGGCGTCGTACCAGGTGGCCCGGCGGTCTGGTGCCTGCGTCGCGTGTCATGGTCTCACCCCCGGACATCTACTTCTCCGCCTCTTCGTAGTCTTTCTGGATCGCCGCGGAGAACTCGGCCGGTGAGGTCTTCCCGGCCACGAGCAGCTGGGTCTGCGGGATCAGGGTGTTCGCGTGCATGGACGCGGTCGAGTTCGACATGAAGTCGACCAGGCCGTCGCTCTCCAGCAGCATCTGGAACGACTCGACGGTGCCGGCGACGAGCGACCCGGGCTCGGAGTCCGGCAGGGACGCGTCCTCCGGCCCGCCGGGCGGCAGACCGAGCAGGTCGAGCGTGCTCTGGCGGGCGCCGTCGTCCGTCTGGATGAAGTCGAGGAACGCGGCCGCGGCGTCGGGCTGGTCCGACTTGGTGGGGATCGCCAGCACGCCGGCGGCGGTCATCGCGGTGAACGGCTCGCCGGCGTCGTCGGGCGGGAAGAGGAAGAAGCCGATCTCGCCCCCGCCCGCCTCCTGGAGGACGGGTGCCTGCCAGTTGCCGCTCGGGAAGAAGACGCCCTCACCCTCGGCGAACCTGGCGGGGGCCTGGGTCTGGTCGATGCTGTTGACGTCGTCCGGCAGGTATCCCTCGTCGCTCCAGCCCTGGAGCGTCGTGGCGGCGTCCACCAGGGCGGGCGTGTCGATGTCGGCGCCCGGCGTGTTGTAGTTCCAGTCCTGGACCACCTGGGTGCCGTCCGCGGCGTTCATCTGGAGGTTTTGCAGCGGGTACGCCAGGCCGCCGTCCTTGCCGTTGACCATCATCGGCAGCAGGCCGGCGTCCTTCGCCTTCCCCATGCTCTCCTCGAGGTCGCCGAGGGTGGCGGGCGGCTCGGACATGCCGATCTGCTCCGCGAGCGACTTGTTGTAGTAGACGCCCGTCAGCCCGAACCCGGGTCCGGCGCCGTACAGGTGCCCGGTGCCGCGCTGCCGCCCGTCGTCGCCCACGCGGGTGGAGGCGAACTGCGACTGCGGCCACGCGGTCCACCCGTACGCCTCGGCGTACGGGTCCAGGTTGGTCAGCAGCTTGTCCTCGACCAGGTTCCCGAAGGAGGCCAGCCGGACCAGGTCGGGCACCTCCGTGCCCGAGATCAGGCGGGGGACGTTCGTCGTCAGGCTGTTGAAGTCCTCGCCGGTCACCTGCACGGTTACGTTGGAGTGCTCGCCCTGGAAGGCTTCGCCGAGCGCCTCGTAGAGCGGCACGTCAGGGGTGGACACGAGCACGTCGAGGGTGACCGGCTCGTCGCCGATGCTCGTGCTCACGTCCGTCGGTGTGTCGGACAGCGGGCTCTGCGCGCCCGGGGCGCCGCAGGAGGCGAGGAGGGCCGTCAGGACGACGGGAAGGGCGATGTTCCGGCCCGGTCGAAGGCTTCGCCGGGGCAGGGTGGTGGTACGCATGACAGCTCCTCACGAATGGATGTCGGACGGTGTGCTGATCGCGAGACCCGCGCGGTCCGGATCGCGGTGGGCGAAGGCCCGGCGCAGCGCCGAGCCGGCCTTGTCCAGGGCGTCCGTCGCGTCCGGCATGACGCCGAGGTACTCGATGAACCCGTGGATCTGGCCCGGGTAGTCGTGGACCTCGACGGGGACGAGGTCCACGCGCAGGCGCGCGGCGTACTCGAGGGACTCGCCGCGCAGGATGTCGTGCTCGGCGGTGATGACGACGGCGGGGGAGACGCCGCGCAACGTCTCGGCGTGCAGCGGCGAGACGACGGGAGAGCGTCGCATCGGCCGGTCGGGGACGTAGGCGTCCCACAGGTAGGCGATCCGCTCGAACGCTGTCCTGCCGTAGTCGACCGTCCCCGCGAAGGTCGAGTACGACGTCACGAACCGGCGTTTGGCCGGGGTATCCATGATGCTGTCCAGGACCGGGTACACCAGCAGCTGCAGCGCCAGGTCGACCTGGGAGTCCCGCGCCCGGAGCGCGGCCGCCGCCGCGAGGTTGCCGCCGGCGCTGTCGCCCCCGACGGCGACCCCGGCGAAGTGTTCTCGTGCCCAGCCGACGGCGGCCCACGTGTCGTCGAACGCGGCGGGGAACGGGTGCTCGGGAGCGAGCCGGTAGTCGACCGTGAGCACGGCGCACCCGGCACGGTTGGCGATCGCTCGCGCGACGCCCTCGCAGCAGTCCAGGTCGCCGAGCATCCAGCCGCCGCCGTGCATCCAGACCAGGACGTCGTCCTCGTCGCCCCGCGGCCGGTAGAGCCTGGAGGGGACGCCGCCGGCCTCGACGGTCTCCACGTGGGCCACGGGCTCCAGCGGACCGCGGAACGCCAGGACGTGGCCCCGGGCCTGTCTCCGCAGCGCGGCGACGTCGCGACCCCAGTAGTTCGCCTGGGGTGTCAGGGAGTCGAGGTACCTCTTCACCTGCGCGCTGGGCACGGGTCTGATGGGTGTGGTCATGGGCTCCTCCTTGAGCTGGGTGGCCTGCGGTGTCGTGTCAGCAGGCAGGCAAGAGTGACCACTGCGGCGTGGTCCGTCGGCAGGGGTGGGGGATCTGCGGTCGGTCACCGCTTGGCCGGGAGGCTCACGGCATGGGGTCGATGGGTGCGGTGACGGTTCCGCCGGGCGAGGGTGACCACTACGCCGTGGTCCTTCCACCCGGCCGGGCGCGTGCTGCCGGGTGCAGCACCGCCCAATACCGACTGACTGGTCAGTCTGTTTTGTGATTATGAATGTAGCTCGCTGCCAGCCGCCTGTCCAAGCGGCCGGCAGCGGTGTAACCGTTTCGTGATCCTCGGGGGCCGGAGGCCCGGCACGGATGTCACCGCCCTGCCGGGACCAGGTCACTGATCCGAGCGGTCCGAGGCCTCCCTGTCGACGATGCTCTTCAGCACGTTCATCGCGCCCATGCCGTTGGGCCATCCGGCGTAGAAGGCGAGCTGCAGGAGGGCTTCCTTCAGCTCGTCGTCGGTGACGCCGTTCTGGCGGGCATAGCCGAGGTGGAACGCGAGCTGGTCGGTCTTGCCCAGCGCGGTCAGTGCCGCCACCGTCACGAGGCTGCGGTCCCGCTTGGAGAGGCCTTCGCGCTCCCAGACCTCGTCGAACAGGACCCTGTCGGTGTAGTGGACCATTCCGGGGGCGAAGTCACCGAAGGCGTTCTGGCCCCCGGTCCAGCCGGTGCTGCTCTCAGTCAAGGTCGTTTCCCCTCGCTCGTCGTTCTCTGGTCAAGCAATTCCAGCGCGGGTCCGGCGCTCGCGGGAGTCTCCGTCGAAGGGGGTACTGGCAGGGAATCCCTCGCGCCGGCTTCCCGCCGTACGTTGGATGCGTGGACAACAGGAACGAGGCACGCGAGTTCCTCATGTCGCGCCGCGCGAAGGTCAGCCCGGAGGAGGCCGGGATGGTCTTCTCGGGGAACCGGCGCGTGACGGGGCTCAGGCGGAGCGAGGTGGCGATGCTCGCGGACGTGAGCCCGGAGTACTACGCCAAGATCGAACGTGGACATCTGGCTGGTGTGTCCGACTCCGTCCTCGAGGCCGTCGCCCGCGCCCTCCAGCTCGACGACGCCGAGCGCGAGCACCTCTTCGACCTTGCCCGTGCCGCACACGGCGGCGTCGACCCGGTCCGCAAGCGGCAACCGAAGAAGTGGGTCGCGCGCGAGAGCCTCACGCGGGCGCTGGACGTCATCGACCGTGGGCCCGCGTTCGTGCGCAACGGCCGGATGGACGTGCTCGCGACCAACCCGCTCGGCCGGGCGTTCTACGACGAGGTCTTCGACGGACCCGGGCAGGGAAACCTCGCGCGGTACTGCTTCCTGGACGAGCGCGCCAAGGAGTTCTACCCGGACTGGGGGCCTGCGGCCGACGTCACGGTGTCGATCCTGCGCACCGAGGCCGGCCGGGACCCTCGGGACAAGCTGCTGCACGACCTGGTCGGGGAGCTGTCCACCCGCTCGGACGCGTTCCGCACCCGGTGGGGCACCCACGACGTCCGCCGCCACGGTTCCGGCACCAAGAACTTCCGCCACCACGAGGTCGGCGAGCTGACGTTGACGTACGAGGGCCTGGAGCTGACGGCTGAGCCGGGCCTGTCGTTCCTGATCTACACCGCCGAGCCCGGCTCGCCCAGCGAGGAGCGTCTGCGGTTGCTGGCCAGCCTCGCAGCCACCTCGACCCCGTCGCCCCTGAGCGGGCGCCCGACGACGACGAAGGACTGACCATGCACACCAGGAATCTCGGACAGGGCCTCGAAGTCTCGGCGATCGGGCTCGGTGCGATGGGCATGTCCCAGAGCTACGGCCCCAACCCCGGCGACCGCGACGACATGATCGCCGTGCTCCGCTCCGCCGTCGAGCTGGGCGTGACCTTCTTCGACACCGCCGAGGTGTACGGCCCCTACGACAACGAGGAGCTCGTCGGCGAGGCCCTCCAGCCGGTCCGCGACCAGGTCGTGATCGCCACCAAGTTCGGCTGGGACATCCGGGACGGCCAGAGCGTCGGGCTGGACAGCCGCCCCGAGCAGATCCGACGCGTTGCCGAGGCCTCCCTGCGCCGGCTCCGCACGGACACGATCGATCTGTTCTACCAGCACCGTGTCGACCCGGACGTGCCGATCGAGGACGTCGCAGGGACCGTCGGCGACCTGGTCGCCGAGGGCAAGGTCAAGCACTTCGGGCTGTCCGAGGCGTCCGCGTCCACGATCCGCGCCGCGCACGCCGTCCACCCCGTCACCGCGGTGCAGAGCGAGTACTCGTTGTGGACCCGGGACCCGGAGGCCGAGGTGCTTCCGACCCTGGCGGAGCTCGGCATCGGGTTCGTGCCGTTCAGCCCCCTCGGCAAGGGGTACCTCACCGGCACCGTCGACACGTCCACCAGCTTCGACGCGGGGGACATCCGTCACCGGGTCCCGCGCTTCGAGGCGGAGAACCTCGCCGCGAACCAGGCGCTCGTCGACCAGGTGAAGGACCTCGCGAAGGAGAAGGGTGCGGCGCCGGGGCAGATCGCCCTGGCCTGGCTGCTCGCGCAGCAGCCGTGGATCGTCCCGATCCCCGGCACCCGACGCGCCGCCCGTGTCCAGGAGAACGCCGCCGCGACGACCGTCGCGCTGTCCGCCGACGAGATCGCCGACCTGGATTCGCTGGCCCGCCGGATCGGCGTGCGTGGCGACCGTTACAACGCCCAGCACATGGGCTACGTCAACCGCTAGGAACAGAGGAAGAACACCATGCCCGACGGCCACTTCGACCAGATCTTCCCGCTCGGCGAGAAGAACGACGCCTACGCGCAGTACTTCATCGGACAGAGCTATCTGGCCCCGCTGGCGGGCGGGAGCGTCCCGGTCAGCAACGTCTCCTTCGAGCCGGGTTGCCGCAACAACTGGCACGTCCACCACGGCGGCGACGGGGGAGGCGACCAGATCCTGCTGTGCACGGCCGGCAGCGGCTGGTACCAGGCCGAGAACGAGGAGCCCGTGAGCCTGGAGCCCGGATCGGTGATCCGTGTCCCGGCGGGCACGAAGCACTGGCACGGGGCGAAGGCCGACTCGTGGTTCTCCCACGTCGCCCTCATCACGCCTGGCCCGGACGTGCGCAACGAATGGCTGGAACCGGTGACCGACGAGGTGTACGGAGAGCTGTCGAAGCGGCACGGACAGAAGGCGTGAGGTGCGCGCCCTCACGGCGCGCACCTCCTTGCCTCACCGCAGCAGGCTGCGCAGGGCGTCCGGCTCCAGGGACTCCTCGGGCGCGAAGTCGTCGCCGGCCAGGTAGCTCAGCAGGCTGTGCCGGAACTGGCGTGCCGCGGCGCGGTCTCCGGCGGGGTCCAGGTTGAGCGAGCTGACCATGACCCGCCCGCTCCCGACCTTCGCCTCCAGCAGGACACCCAGCCGCCTGGCCTCGAACCACGTGTCGATCGGCTGGGCGACGGGCCGGAGCCCGGCAGGGAGCTCGTCGAGCAGCATCGCCTTCGCGCCGTGCAGCACCTCCCACCACTGCCAGTCGGTGGTGCCACCCGTGGGGAAGTGGCGGAAGGCGGGGTGCTGCGGGTCGTGCAGGACGCCGAGGGTGTGCGGCGCCTGGCCCTTGGTCCAGGCGGTGTTCCAGAAGGCGGGCGTGAACCCGAGCGCGACGTCGTTCCCGATGCTGTCCGCCCCGAGCTCCAGCAGGACCGTGGCTCCGCCGGCGGCCCGCTCCGCGGCTTCCTCGACGTCGCTGGTGACGACCACCGACGCCGGGACGTCCACGCTCGCGGCGGCCGGGTAGACCCACAGGTCCCAGTCGTTCTCGTACCGGGCGCCCGCGGCGTCGTGCACCGTGACCGCCAGGGTGACCTGCGCGGGGCCGGCCGTCAGGCCGGCGGGCACGACGACCGGCCCGAGGCGTGTGCCGTTGCCGACGGCGATCGTCACGCCCTGGGCGACCGGGCCGCTCCCGAGCTCGGCGCCGTTCTGGTCGCGCAGGCTCCAGGTCACGTCCGCGTCGAGCGGCGCCGCGCCGAAGTGGGCCACCTGCACGTCGAACTCGATCTCCTGGTCGGCGGTCCACACGCGTCGCGGCAGCCGCGCCAGCGGGACGGTGGGGCCGCAGAACCGGGCGAACTCCTCGGCCGTGGAATAGCCCTTCGACTCCCAGAAGGGGTTGAGCACGCCCACGAGCGCCGTCCCCTGACCCGGGAAGTCGGTGAGCCCCAGCAGGTGGAAGCCACCGAAGCCCTCGGTGCGCAGCGCCGCCTCGATGTCCTCCTTGTAGCAGAGGAGCTGCAGCCGGCCCGAGGCCTGGAGGAACGCCCCGGCCTGGTCGGACATGCCGCCCTGCTCCAGGAAGTCGGCGAAGATGCCGAAGTTCCTGGGCTGCAGCAGCCCCGTGTACCGCGACACCTCGTCGAGGTCGGGGTAGGCGCACCACTGACCGATCTCGTGGCTGACGATCGGGCGCGGCCGGGACTCCACCCACTCCCGGTAGTCGGACCGCGTCTCCGGCGGCCGGCCGTTGAGCCGCGACTCCAGGCCCTCGCCCCAGCGGTGCGCTCGCGGGTCGGGGATGTTGTCGAAGTCGTTCTCGGTGATCGCGGGCCAGCCCGCCCCGCTGGTGTACAGCCGGCGCGGGTCGTAGGTGCGCCAGGCGGTGACCCACGAGGCGAGGAACTCCGCGTCCCGGCCGCCCGGCTCGTTGCCGTGCGCCATCATGACGAACGAGGGGTGGTTGCCGTAGGCGTCCAGGATGCGGCGGGTCTCGTCGAACAGGTACGCGTCCACCGGGCGCCCCTCGCCGAGCGCCGCGCCCTGGTTGGCCCAGACCGGGCCCTCGACCTGGAAGTAGAAGCCGGCCTCGTCCGCCGCGACGAAGGCGGCCTCCGGCGGGCACCAGGAGTGGAACCGCAGCAGGTTCAGGCCGTGCGCCCGGCACACGGCGATGATGCGGCGCCACGCATCGACGTCGGTCGGCGGGTAGCCCGTCAGCGGGAACACGCAGGACTCCAGGGTGCCGCGGACGAACGTGCGACGACCGTTGATCGTCACCTGGGTGCCCTCGACGCCCATCTCCCGGAGGCCGAAGACGGTACCGGCGGTGTCGCGGTGCTCGCGTCCGTCCACCTCGGTGACCAGCTCGACCGTCAGGTCGTAGAGGGCCGGCTGGAACTCGTCCCACGTCAGGGCGTCGTCGCCGAGCGGCAGGTCCACGTCCACGTGCGCGCCGCCCGCCGTCAGACCACGCTCGCCCAGGTCGCGGCTGTACTCGGCCTCGAAGCCGACGCTCACCGGCCCGGCCTCGTGCTCGCCGGGCACGTTGAACCGGCGCGCCGAGACCCGCACGCTGCCCTTCCCCGCGCCGGCGCCGCCGGCCGCGATGTCGACCCGGACCCGCGCGGACCGGGCGGCGACGTCGGGCAGGACGCGGACCCGGCTGATCCGCACCCGCGGCGTCGCCGTCAGGGACAGGGCGCCGATGACGCCGTTCCAGTTGCCCTGCGTGTGGTCGGAGATGCTGTGCGCGTTCGGGCCCACATCGACGACGGTCCGGTTGTCCACCCGGATCGTGAGCCGGTACCGGCCGGGGGAGAGGCGGCCGAGGTCGAAGCGGTGGGCCGTGGTCAGGCTGCGCTCGCTGCCGACCAGACGGTCGTCGAGCCAGACAGTGGACTCCCAGTGGACGCGTTCCAGGTGCAGGACGACGTCGCGCTCCTGCCAGCCGTCCGGGATCTCGACCTCCCGCTGGAACCAGGCGGCGCCGCGGTAGTAGACGCGGGGCTGCAGCCAGAACGGGACTGACACGTTGCCCGGCTCGCGGTAGGGCGCGTACCGGTCCTCGGTGAAGTACGAGCGGTCCACGATGCTGCCGGTCCACGGGGTGTCCACGCTCACCTCGTCGCCGAGGCCCTGGTGCTGGACCGAGCCCGGGAGGGTGAGCTCGGAGGGCTGGCCGGGCCGGCCCGGCTGGCCGGGCAGGCCGTGGCGGAACCACTGGTCGAGCTCGCCCGCGCCCTCCGGGTCGAGGGCGCAGTGCCACCGGCCGGACAGGTCGAGGGACGGGTGCGCGTCATGAGGCGTCTCTGCCTCGGGAGCGTGGGGATCGAGGAGCATGGGCAGGGTCCCTTCCAGGAGTGCGCGCAGCCTGTGGCGGCGCGACGGTGAGCCTGCCTCGACCCTAGGAGCGCCCCCGGGGGACCTGAAGGGACGATGCTCTGCACTACATGGACAGTCCTGTGGTCTGCCCGGCCGGGTCAGCGGCCCTTGCGCGCCCGGTACTCGCTGGGGCTGAGGGAGTGGATCTTCCGGAACTGGCGGGAGAAGTAGAGCGGGTCCGCGAACCCCACCTGCCGCGCGATCGAGCCGACCGTCCGGTCGGTGGTGTCCAGCAGCTCGCGCGCCGATGCCATGCGCAGGCGGGTCTGGTACTCCAGGACGCCGAACCCGGTGGCCCTGCGGAACAGCGCCGCGTAGTGGGACTGGCTCAGGCCGGCCATGGTCGCCAGCTCGGGGACGGAGACGCGCTCCGCGATGTTGGCGCGCAGAAACTCCAGCGTGGTCTCGATCGGCGCCGCCCGGTCCGGGGTGCTCATGCTCCGGTCGGCCGCGATCAGCGCCAGGGTGTGCCAGGCGGCCCCCGCCGCGGCGACCAGGCTCGACGCCGTCTCGTCGCGCTCCATGCGGCGCAGGACCGTGTCGACGAGGGCGACGACGCGCGACGGGTCGCGAAGCCGGACCACCGGCTGACGCGGGGTCGCGTCCATCGCCTCGAACAGCCCGCTCGTGGCGGGACCGGTCACGTGCAACCACCAGATCGTCCAGGGGTCCGACTGGTCGGCCCGGTAGCGGTGAGGAGTTCCGGCGGGGATGATCAGGGCGTCGCCGGCCTCGACCTGGTGGACCTCCTGGTGGACCCCGGACAGCATCGAGCAGGTGCCCGAGCCCGCACCGCAGATCATCACGATGTCCTGGGGCGCGCCCTGCGGCCTGGTCGTGCTGTGCCGTGCGGCACGGGGGAAGAACCCGGCGTCGGTCACGAGCAGCTGCGAGGTCGCCGGCTGGGTCCGCGCGTGGGCCACCAGGGGCTGGGGCAGCACTCGCATGCGCTGCCCGGGGAAGCCCTCGCCGAGCTCCGGCGCCGATCCGTCGTGCGGGTGCCGCATCGTGGTTTCGTCCATACGTCCGGCGGGGTCGAGCATTCTCAGAGCCTAACCACGGCGGGGAGCTGCCGCGGCCCCTGGGGGCAGGTCCGGGTGCATAAACTCGGGCGATGAGCCTTCTTGCCGCGGAGCATGCATTGCAAGCCGCCCAGCGTGCCGGCGACGTCGACGCCCTGGACGCGTTGCTGCACCCTCGGTGCGTCGGCACCGGCCCGGACGGGTCCGTCTTCTCCAAGGAGGACGACCTGGAGAGCTACCGCTCGGGTCTGCTGCGGATCACCCGCCTGGAGGAGGAGTCGCTGGACGTCCAGGAGGACGCGTCCAGCGGGGTGACACGGCTGGTCGCCGCCGTGGAGGCGGTCCAGGGCGGCACCGCGGTCTCCGCGCGGCTGGTCTACACGCGCCTCTGGGTGCGTGCGGACGACGGGTGGCAGGTGCTGGCTGCCACGCTCGCGCCGGTCACTGAGCCTGCCTAGCTGAGTGGCGCGGCGTCGGCCGGCCGCGACCGGGCGTCGCGGTCAGCCGAGGCGCCGTAGTGCTTGTCCGACGGCGACCTCGACGCGAGCCGTCATGCCCGACACGTCGACCGGGCGGCGGCCCGCGACCTGGCGGG